>JBLHKS010000288.1:0-7881 GCA_047620505.1 Verrucomicrobiales bacterium
CCGCCCTTCTCCCGATCGGCGAAGGGAAACAAAGCCCAAAAGGCCGAAGAAGGCTCGGTAGCTCAGTTGGTAGAGCAGAGGATTGAAAATCCTTGTGTCGGCGGTTCGATTCCGTCCCGAGCCACTCTCCTTCATTATCAAGGAGTTACGGTGGGTGAGTCAGGTTTTTAGAACGATATTCATAACAGATTTGAGGATATCCATTGATGTCCGCTGATGTCAGTCGAGTTCATTCCAGCCTTGGCGGGAGATCGCCATCACGCGTCAGCGACCACCGGCGCGTCGGAAATTCGGGCGAGTCGCTAGGCAATTCGTTAGGATGCCTTAATAAACGCTTCCCCGCCCCTCAGCCCCGACATCCATGAACTCGAAGATCCGTCTACGGACAAACTTGCGTCTCCTCCCCTCGCAGACTTTGACAATGATCTTGAGGGCGAAGGGCGCGCGGGATGGCACAGTTTGTTCCCTCGACGACGACTGTGAGGTCTGTCAGTGATTGACCTTCGCTCTAGGCTTGAAGCTGACGCGGCGTGTCCGCCGGGCAGGTTCGGCGATAGGCTTCCTGCGCGGTGCCGAAAACCACCCCGTGCCAAGCCTTCCCGGTCTCCTCGTTCCGTTCCGTCGCATAACGAATCAGGCACGGCAATTTCCCTTCGAGGATCGCCCAGAACTGCAACACCGCCGACTCCCGCCAGCTGCCCTCACTCATGAGATCCTTTTGATAGGCGGCAACCCCGTCTTTCAGGCGCCGCTCCCAGCTGTTGGCGATCCGGATGCCGTTCTCGTAAACGCTCTGAAACTTCTGGCGCTTCTCCGACTCAGTTTCAGATTCCACCGACCAGAGATCTTCGCTCGGAAGAGTCGACGCGGCGTCAGGATCGTCATCCTCGTCCGCCTCCAGCAGCTGCTGGCGGGGCGCGAGCACGAAGACGCTTTCGATGACTTCTTCAAACTTCGCATTTGTCGTCACCAACGCGGTCACGACAAGGTCCAGCGGTTCATCCGCGTCCCTCGCGCCTTCCAGATTCATCGCCCCGGAGGCGTGCTCACCCTTGCCGCGGCTGATCACCGAATGCAGGTCGCGCCAGATCGCCCGGCCCTTGCGTGCGCCGAGAATGCGGTGCTCGTTCTTCGTCTGATTAAACCGGAGCGAGGCGTGCGGTTCCCGCCACTGCGGGTGAAACGGGTAGTTCAAGCCGTTCGAAAGGATCATCCGCGTCGGGTCGTCCTCAAACAGCCGGATCGCGCGCGCCATCGGGACGAGTCGACCGAGGTAGGTTTTCGCCGAGGCGTCGTCGCCGGGGCCGGTGGGAACGGCTTCCCAAACCGGCGCACCCCATTCCTGCCGCGCGTCCTTTAGGTCTTCCTTCGTCAGCAGGTTGCGGTGAATCGTCGCCAGCAGATGCGGCCCTCGCAGCCAGCTGTGAATCATGTTGCCTGAGAGACAAGGCGCGTCGCCGCCGGACACTTTCCCCTTGGCCGCTGGTTTCTGCGCGCCCTTCGTTTCCACGCCCGCCCACATCGCTGCCGGCATCAGGCCACCCGGCGAAAAGCACTGAAATGTGAGCATGCGGATCGCGATCTCGCCAAACCCCGCTTTCCGGTCCAGCGCCGCGCTGTTGTCGAAGAGCCGACTGTTATTTCCGGACGCGAGCGCGAAATCCAGCTTCGCGATCTCGGCTCCGTTGTTCTCCAGCGTCTTCCCTTTTGCCAATTCCAGACCGTCAGCTTGAAGGAATCGCTGCCCATCGCCAAACAGGTCGAACGCCGCTCGAATCTCGGGTTGGCTGAGGTATTTCAGACAAGCAGGGACGATCCGCTCCCGCGCCGTCTTCCACTCCCCGTGATCCGCCGGCCCCTCGAGCGCCCGCTGCGCGATGCACAGTAGCAATCGGTAAAGCGCGACGCGTTCCAGCGGGCGGACCGAGACGTCCGTGATCAGCCCGGCGTTTTCAAAGACGGCTTGTAGCGAGAGCGACTCCAGCGCGCCCGAACGCCGGACCGGTATCCATGAGTCAGTGACCAAGTTCATTTCGACGAATGTTAGAAAACCCCACCTTACGAGAATAACAAGGATGATAATCTTGATCGGCTAACGCAAGATTAAAATGAACCACGCCGTCCTTTTCCCAGAAACCCATTACGGAATTCATCGAATGTCGACTCATCCACTCCGGACGCTCGGCCTCGCGCGCTTCCTTGGGAATCTGATAGAGCGAAACCGGAACCGTGTTCTCGAACAGCGCCCTCGCCAGCGGCATTGAGAACTCGAAAACGCTGAACTCGATCTCCGCGCCTTCAAAAACGACCTTCATCCGATCACCCGGTAACTGCTGAATCGCCCGAACCAGAACCAGATTGATCGTGGGAATGTCGATGTAGCGCGTCGTGTGGCGGGATTCGTCATCCTCGACCGCCGGGTTGCTCCAGACCGCCTTCGCGGAGTTCGCGATGGCCGCCAGCTTTTCGACTCTCTCTTGGTGCTCCGCCTCAAAACCCGGAATTTCGACAAAGGCGCCATCGGCGTAGGTCTGCTCAAGCACGCTGTGAATCTCATGCGGCAACGACACTGTCTCAAGCTCGCGCCAAACCGCATGCGCGCGCAGCAACGCGTGAGGCGCGTAAACTTTTGCGTGAGGACCGAGCGCCTCGCGAAGGGCGTTTTCCTCATTGGCCTCAACCGCTGCCGCGAGCCCCGGAGGCGGAACAATCCACGCTTGGGGTTTGGTGAAACCGGCAGGCCGCGGTGTCGCCCGCTTGCGCCAGAGTCGGCCGAGCCGCTGAAGCATCATGTCGCTCGGGGCGAGATCGGTGATGAGGAAATCGGCGTCGAGGTCCACGCTCTGCTCCACGACTTGCGTGCCGACGAGAATACAGCCCTTCTCAGGTCGCTTGGAATCGCGCCCGCCCTTCAAACGCTCCAGCCAGTCGTCTTCGTGCGCCTTGCGATGTTTCAGAAGAAAGCGGGAATGCAGAAGTCCAACCTCGCCGCCATCGCAGAGGTGGCTCATTACCTCGCAGTAAGCTTCCTGCGCGAGCTTAACGGTGTTACGAATCCAGAGCACACAAGCGCCAGCGTTCGCCAGTTCCGCCGCGCGTTCGAGCAGATCTGCAAGTTCCGCCTCGGCGAATTCGATCACGACTTCCCGGCTCAAATCCGGATCGGCCTCGCAGGCGCGGTCGACCGTCGCCCCGTCCCGGGCAACGCCGGTGATGCGAACAGGCTCGGCGCTTGAATCGAGCCTGACGCCGTGCCCGCCCAGTTCCAGCAGCTGCTGGCGATGTCGCTCCGTCAGGGTCGCCGAAAGCACGATCACCGTGCAGTCGAGCGGCAGCAGCAACTCGATCAATCGATTGAGCAACTCGCCCGTGTAGACGTCGTAGCTGTGGACCTCATCCAGAATCACAACCTTGCCCGCGAGCGCGAAAATGCGGACGAAAAAGTGCTTCACCGCGATCGCGCCGAGCAACGCCTGATCGATCGTCCCGACTCCATAACGTGAAAGCAAAGCCCGTTTCGACCCGCGAAACCAATCCATCCCGCGGAGCCATTGACCTTCCGCTTCGGGGTCGTCCTCCGGCTGGCGCGGCCGCAGTTCCAAAATCGAATCATCCTCCAACCACGACGCGCCGTGCGCGAGCCGCAGAGTCGTCGCCGAGCCCTCGAACCGGCTCAAATACGGCTGAATTCGCCGGTGAATCCGGTCGCTGGTGAGTTTCGTCGGCAGCGCGAAGTAGAGGCCGTTGGCGTGACCGTTCCTGATCAGCTGGAACGCCGCTCCGAGCGCGGCTTCCGTCTTGCCTTCGCCCATCGGCGCTTCCACCACGTAGAGGCCGGGTTGGGTGATCGCATCGAGCGCGGCCCGTTGCAGAGGACGAATCACCGGAAACCGAAACACGCTCTCAAAATCCGCGTCCGCCCTTGGCGAAGCCGGAATGAAGCGAAGCCGGTTCAGCGCCGTCTTTGCGCGGTTCCGCGCCTCATCGATGCTCACCGGCGCGTCCATTCCATCGAGCTTGAAATCGTCGGTATTCGAGCCAATCCAATCCGCAACGGTGGTCAGCCCGCCGAGGTAGAAGAGTTCCGGATCACTCAGCGCCTGCCGCGGAAACTCACCGAATGTTGCTTCGAGAGCGCGCAGCAGCGCCTTCTGAAGAGGCCAGCACCTTTCATCCGCTCCATGCGGCGTTCGAATCCCCGGAATCCGCCCGTGATGTCCACCGATGATTTAAGCCAGTTTCCTCGAACTCTCAAAGTAGCGATCCAGCGCAATCGCCGAAATCGTCCCATGTCCCATCCGGCCCATCTGCGCGAGTTCTGCCGCCGCCCGTGCCGCCCCTTCGGGAGCCTGATCCAACCAAGACTGGCAAAGCGAGGCAAAGCTCAGCGAAATTTTTCCAACATCATGCGAAGCTGCGCAAACTGCTCCACCTGAAACTCGTTCGCCGAGACGCGCGATTAGTTCTTCCGCCACCGTGCCGACGTTCAGCAAATGCTGCTCTACTGACAGCGCCGGTTCGCCGTCCTCATCCGTCTTGGCCCACCATTGGCTGCCCGGGATCGACATTCTGTCGTATGTAATCTGATACTTGGCAAAGGTCGAATCGAAACGTGTTTTTCATTAATCAGGCGAAAAGAATCTTCTGTATCCGCGGCGGGCTCATCGCACCAAGAACCGCATCGGCCCGGTCTGGCGAAGTGATGCCGCGACTCTTCATTTGAGTGGCTTGTGAAGATGATGGCGGAAGGAGTGGGAAAATCCGCCCAAGTACGTAACCCATTGATAACCAGCAACAAAGTTGCTCGCCGCATCGAGATAATGTTACGTCGAAATGTTACAGAATGAAACCGTTTTTTGTTCGGTCTGATTCATTCTAAAGAACTGCTTGGCGCGTTGAGACGAGCTTACACACGAGTGCCCCTAAACCGTCCTCCTACTTCGGCACCGCGACATAGGGCGGCTGAGGCGGGGTAGTCGTTTGTGCGCGGGTAATCCCTGATAAGCAGAGCAGGGCGAAAAGAGGGCGAGCGTGATGGGTTTCATGAGGGCCGAATCTGTTCGGCGGAATGCCGAGTGAATCTCAGGGTTCGCCAGCAGCTGCTCAGTGGCATCAGCGCTGCTCCGACTTTACCAGTCCCAGAAAATCTGGTAAACGTGCCCGATTTTGGGCTTCAATATCTCAAGATAAATCCATCCGCTATAGTTCTCGTCCGCCACCACTCGATAGGTTGAACCCTCTTCACTCAACGGAATTGGTCGGGTTCTCTGATTCCCCACACGCGAAACCATGAGCTTATAGGAGGTGAAAGGTTTGACCTCCGGAAAGATCAGAGTGATTTGCTGGGAAATGACTGACGACGAGATCAATGCGCCAGCCCACTGGTCATCTGCCTGCATTGAATTCCAATAGGTCGAAACAGACTTCAAAAGGAATTCGGCATCTACAGGCTTATCCGAAACGTCAACAATGATAATACGTTCCTTCAGATGCTCATTTCCGACAGCCCTCGGCTCGTACGGAATTTTGACATGATAGTCGAATCCAGGTAGTTTGGTGTAGACATCGAGTCCGCTTGTCTTTGGTCGAATGTAGAATTTGTCAGCCTCAGTGGACGTCTTCTTGAGAACCAGAGAGGTAATCATTGTCGCGGCCGAAACCAGTTCATCGCCCGAATCCGAGGTCATTTGCTTCCAGCCACGCATGTCGAAGATCTGAGATTTCCTCACGGTCTCGATTCCCGGAGAATAATCGGGAGACGTTGCCCCAAGCTCTACGAGAGACCTTTCTGACGGACTCGAAACGACCTCATGGGGTTGGGAAAAAAAATGAATGAGTTCTTCTTTTACCAGTTCTTCATCGAACTCAGAACTAAAGTTGACTCCATTCTCCAGTGGCCGATCTCCGATCGTATAACCAACGGCAAAGGAAGCGCAGATAAGAACGATCGAAGCTACCCCGATCCAGAGGGCAAATCGAAGCTTTGAGGGAGGTGGATCATGTATTGGTGATTGAGCCGTTTCAAAGGCGAGACGAAGTTCACCACCGTCAACTGGACGCTGCTCAATTCCGGGCAGCAAGCAACGCAAAGCCAGCTGAGACAGAGAAGAAGGGACGTCCGCTCGAACAAGCTGGGGATCCTGCGGAATCGTCTCCTTTAGTGCCGTCGTTAGCTCAGAGAATGAATCCGCCTCGAAAGGCATCGTTCCCGCCAAAGCTTCGTACAGAATGCAGCCGAAAGAATAGACATCTGACTGGGTAAACGCTTCTCCATTCTTGAGTTGTTCAACAGCGGCGTAGCGAGGCGTTCCTTCGAATCTGGCGCGCCCGGCGCCGGCCTCGGCTGCTGGCAGCGCGAGACCAAAGTCGGTCAAATAGACTCGCGCCGGGGAATTGCGGCTGGGCATTCGCACGAGGACGTTGGACGGCTTAAGATCTCGGAAAACGAGACCGGCTTCATGAACTGCGGCCAGTGCATCCGCGACATCACTGAGAATCCCAATCAGCTCAACCGCCGAAGCGGCCCCATCCAGCATCTCACGGAGCGTCACGCTTCCGGGAACAAACTGCATCACAATGATGTAGGTGTCTTCGAAAGGGCGAATTCCAAATACCTGAGCCACGTTCGGGTGGTCCAGGCGAGCCATCAACGCAACCTCATGATTGACGCGATTCGACAATCCCTGACGGTGGCGATCGCCTAGTCGCGGATGGAGAAATTTGATCGCAACCTCACGACCGACTTCCAAATCAATCGCGCGAAACACACATCCAGCGCCACCAACTCCAACGAGTTCTTCAAGGCGATATTCATTCTGCTCGCCAACCAGACTGCTCGGCCCGGGAATTCCAATAAGTTCGCAGAATCCGCTAACCAGGTTTCCGTGATCCCGAATCGAATCCCAGTAAGAACGATAGCATTCGATAACGCTTTCGGCTTCGCCCTGTTCTGAATCAAGTTCGATCAATCGCTTGAGCGCAGCCGCGCTCGCGTTTGTCGGAAAAGCCCCTATGAGGGCCGGAATTTTCGAGATTCGGCCCGAGCGTTCCATCTGATCATAGCGAAAGGCCAAATCATCGAGAAAAACTTCTCTAACGAGCGTGGCGTCATCCTCAAAGGCAGCCTGATAAGCGTCCATGAGGCAGGGTTGACCAATTCGATGCTGGGTTTCGATCTGCGCCCGCAACAGAAATACCATTGCGATTTCGCGATCTGAGCCAGAAAACCCTGTCAGAACCGCCTGCAGCTTTGGCAGCGGAAGCGGACAACCACGCGCAAGATCCTCGAGCTGCCCCAGCAGCTGCTCGTCGGCTCTGGCGATAAACTCAGGGCCGTAGGATTCCTTCATCCTGTTGAAGTCGAGCGATGCAAACGCGAACTGCGTAGACCGTCATTTCAAGATCAATGGCAATTTCCTCCAGTGTCAGGCCGCAGAATTTGCGAGCGACAACCTTTCTTTGAAGCGGATCGAGACGCTCCAGAAATTCCCGGCACGCAATAAGATCGCCTTCAGGCTCCATGGCGATCTGGTCAAACGGGTCGGTATCAGCCGCATCGTCGAGTGGAGCAAGGACGCTGGGACCGTCGAGCTTCGCGTTCTTGCGATTCCAGTTCCAAGCGTTCCACTTGATCGCCTGCATTACGAAGGCGCTCATTTTCGCCCGGTCTGAAAATGGAAACCCACGATCTCCACGAATGTGATCGATTAACGTCAGGAGAGCATCCGTGACCAAGTCTTCCGGAGCGACAGCCCGCCGCCGATGAGCCGGCACCAAGGATTCAGCGAAGGCAACCCACTTCCGCTTCTCGCTTGCCATGAATCGCTCGATCGCATCTTCAGTCTCGGGCGGCAATTCGTCGTTCCCTCGAATTGCCTCAAG
>JBLHKS010000289.1:0-7829 GCA_047620505.1 Verrucomicrobiales bacterium
CCCGGCCTGCGCCGCCTGCCCCAGCGCCTTAGCCGCAGCCTCAAGCTCGCCCTTCCGAGCCAGCTCAGCCGCCCACTCGATCGCGGTTTCAAACGTAGCGGAATTGGCACCAATTTCGACCGGTCGACCTGCCTCGTCGAAATTCTGGCGAATTCCGCTACCGTCGGTCAGCACCGCCAGCTCGACCTCGGCAAACTCGATGACCGCAGCCAGGAGCCGCTCGCGTCGCTGCTCCATCTGCTGAGCCTGAGAGCGCAGACTGAGATGATTCTCACGAACGTCAGCCGCCTGCCCGCGAAGCTCAACCACGTGTTTTTCAAGCCCTTCCGCGTCCAGCCCGAGCGCCTCGATCCGCGCTCGCAACCCCAGCGCCTCGCGTTGATTTTCCGGCTCGATCTCGCCTTGCCGAACCGCCTCGGCCTCAAGCTCGGCTCGAATCTCGCCTTCCGCGATCGCCGCGCGTTGGAGTTTTGTCAGGGCGTCCTGAGCCGCGTTCCGAGTCAGCGAATCGAGCTCGCGTTTCATCACGCCGTTGCCCTCGAGCTCCGATTCCAGCGCCACGATCAACTTCAGCGAATCGTCGATCCGCGCCATTTCCGCGACCCGCTCCAGCTGGCCGAATTCGCGATCCAGCCGCTCGCGCAATTCCAGTTCAATCTCGAGTTCACGCAGTTTCGCCCGCGTTTCGGCGACTTCGACGTCGCGATTGAGATCTTCCCAGTGGTTCGCCAGCTCGTCGAACCGGTTCGCGATTTCGGCCTCGTTCAGCGCCCCGTCTTCCAGAAAATGCCGCTGCTCGCGCGGAGTTTCCGCAAACAGCGCGTCCTCGAACGCAGCCCCGGCGAGGTCCGTCGGCAGGCGAAGCCACTCCAGCGCCGAGTCCGCGTCCCGCGCCCGCTCACGTCCTGACAACGATAAAATATTCTGCGCGTTCGCGTCCTGACGAAGCGCGTTCATCGCGTTGCGCGCCAGCCGATCGATTCGCTGCTGCTCGGCGAACAGAACTCGAGTTTTCGAAAACGGCACAACTTCGCCGTCATCCGCAACCGAGTTTGCCAACGCCCGAGCCCGCTTTTCCAACGCGCGAGCCTGCTCCGCCGCAAGTCTCATCATTTCCGTCAGCTCCGGCGCAATCTCGATCAAGGCAACCTGCGCGTCCTGCTCGATCGGCTCTAGCATTGCCAAAATCTGGGCGAGCTCGCTCTGGAGTTCGGTCAAGTCCGGCTGAAGATCGCGGGCAGGCTCCGTCGTCGTCAGCCGCCGCTCCATCTCTTTCGTGATCGCCGTCACGCCCGAGCTTTTCAGCAAATCGAGGAGCTTCCCGCCCGCTTCGATCGAAATATTTCCCTGCGCCAAACGAAGACCCGCCCTGTTCAGTCGCCGCGACGCGAGCCGCCAATCCAGCGGGTGCCGCGTCCGAATTTCCGGCCGCTGACTCCGCCAATCTTCCTGAGCCGCCATCTCTCGAAGCTCAGCCGCGACCGACCGAATGATGTGGACCTGCTCGAGCGCCCGGTAAGCCGCGAGCACCGCTTCGACCTGCACTTCAATCCGTTTTTGCTCGATGATCGTCTTCGAATAGTTCTGCGGCCGGCCTTGCTCGACTTCCGCCATCCCTTCCAGATCGCGCGAAGCGATGAATTCACCCAGCAGCTGCTCAAGCGCGCGAGCGACGAGACCCGAGTTCCGGCAGAACGGAGAATCCGCGTCCGGACGCGATTCATCGAGGTAGGCGTAGGTGTCGATCACGTCCGGCGTTAGCGGCCAGAAGACCGAGGTCGCTTCCGCTGGCGTGTGAAAATATTCCGGCCGATAGTTGTCGGTTTCGCCGCGCTCGATCGCGTGTTCGCGCTGGATCGATCGCGCCACGAACTGGTCCAGCCGCTCGACCTCTCGGCTCGAATCGCCGACGTCGCGCTCGCGATCCGGCCGCCTTTTCGCGACGGATTCGTGCAACTCGAGAAGCACCGGTTGAGCCTGGCGAATCGTGTCGTCGATCAGCGTCCGCATCTGGCGCGAAAGATAAGCCAATTTCTCCGACGGCGTTCCCAACGCGTCGATTTCGCCGGCGATCCGCGCGTTGTTGGTGTTGAAAGCGAAGTCCTGCGGCTCCTGCTGAGCGACGAGTTTAACCAGAATCGTATTCTGCCCGGCCTTGAGCTGCATCCGCCGCCGAACCGGCGATTTTCGATACTCTTGGCTCTTGATCAGCTCTTCGCCGTTGAGCCAGACCTTGAGGCCTTCGTGATAGGAAAAATTCGCTTCGATCTCGTTCGCGTCCGGCGCGGTGATCGTTCGGAAAAGGAAAACAACGGTGCGCTCCGGCCCGAGATTCCGCTCCTCGGCCTCAGCCCAACCATTCGCGATCCGCCAGGTCCGACCGTCGACTTTTCGGTTCAGCTCGACCGCTTTTTCCGTCGAAAACTCGCCGTGAAACGCCTCTTCGTAGTCGTCGAATTCGATCGGCCCGAGCGTCCACCACGGCCCTAACTGATTCACAACATTTCGCGAATCGCGATCGTCCGCGCGCAAGGTTTCGAGGTCGAGCGCGAGGCTCTGCAAGCGCGGGCCGAGCGCTTCGGCGACGAGGTGAAGCTCGCCGGCAGGCCGGTTGTGCCAGTCGACTTCGAATTCAGTCAGCGACTCCGCGATCGAGTCCGCGCGGTGGATCGCGAGCCCTAGAATCCGGCTGAAACGGCGCAGCGTGTTCGCGTCGGGCTCGCCTTCGAATTCGTGATCCGGCAGCAGCAATTCCAACTGCCGACGCAGGTCTAACAAATCACCCAACGCGATCGCCGCGAGCTCTTCGCCGATCATCGCGCGGACGTGCTGGTGAGCTCCCTCGGTAGATCGCAATCCGTATTCGAGCTGCTTTTTCGCTTCGTTAAAATAGAATTTCCGCGCCTCGCCAGCTTTGATGGTTCTGGCGAAACGGAGGCTCGAAACCGCCGCCCGAATCCCGCGATGCCGAGCGTAGGCCGTCGCTTTCGCCGCGAGATTCAGATCGTAAACGTCCTTCCCTTTCGGCACGGCCATCAGCGGATCCTGAAGCCGATCGAGCGCCACGTACGCATCGAAATCCAGCTCGCGGATCTCAGCAGCTGCTCCGCCCTCGGCGACTTCCAATCTGTGGGCGTCGACCACTTGCTTGGCCGAAGTGTAGAATTCGTCGAGGATTCGCTCAGCCCGTTCTTTCGCCCGTAAGCCGCGCAATCTCGCTGGATCCAGATCTTTGAAATTGATCGTCAGATCGACCGCGCGTGTCTCGGCCATCGCGCCTCGACCGTCGAACGCGACGAGTTTGGTCGTGATCAAATCGCCTGCGGCGACGTTCAAATTCAGCAGATCCCAGTTGAACGCCACCGGCGTCTGGCGACCGGGATTCGCGGTAACCGGAAACTTGAGCCACTCCTGCCCGCCGTCGCGCGAAACCCATTGTTCGACCTTCGCGATCCCGAAATCGTCCTCCGCTTGCCCTAACACAGCCACCACGCCGTCCGGCTGGACCACGCGTTCGCTCGCGGGCTCGACGAGCCGGATTTTGGGAGCTTTGTCAGGGTGCGCCGTGATCTGGTAAGTCGGGATGAACTCCGCGGGCAGGCGCGAGCGCGCTCCGACGAGTTGGATCTGGTAGGAGCCGGAATCGCTGACCGGGATCCTCGCCCGCAAGCCGCCTTCGCCAGGTTCAAGCGGGATCGTCCGCGTTTCGTCGCCGTTGCGCAGGACGATCTCGCCTTCCGCCACCTGGTCGGCTTGGACGAGCAGCTCGACCTCCGTCCCTTCGATCGCTTTGAGATGGCCGTCCTTTTCGGCGAATTCTTCCGGCTCACGACCGAGGTAAGCCGGAAATTCGTAGCGCTTCGAAAACCCCATGATCACCGGCGGCGTGTGCGGATCGATCACGTGCTCGCGCGTCTTCGCGTCGCCGGCGGAAATTCGGTAGCGCAGCGGCTTGCGCTTCGGCCGGAGCGTCGTTTCGAAAACGCCGTTTCCGACAGGCCGCAGTTGGATCCGCCGGTCGCCGATTTCCAGATTCGCGACCCGAACTTCGGGTTTACTGACTTTGAACCTCAGCTTGACCGAATCGCCCGCTCGGATGATTCGCGAAGCCGGGCTTGGCTCGAGAATTTCGATTTCGACATCCGTGATCAGCGGGATTTTCGCCGTCGGAACCGCCGCCCGTTTCATGAGCTGCGAAAAATAATCACCGCCGACGACCGCCGCGAGGATCAGCACAAAACCAACGCCTCCCGCAGCCGCGAGCCCCCAGTTTTTGAGGCGTTTCCACGGCAGCAGCTGCTGGGTCTGAACCTCGCCGATGCGCTCCGCGACGGAGTTCTGAAGAAGCTGGCGAAACTCCGCCGAATCGTGGATTTGAGCCGCGTCGAACTCGCCCAACTCGACTGCGGAAAGCAGATCCTCGCGCAGGTCCGGCGCCGCGTCCTCGATCGAGCGCGCCAGCTGTTTTTCGCTGGATTTTCCAAGCCATTCACGAACCCCAAGAAACCAGGCCGCCGCGCCCGCGCCAACGTAGCCGAGCGCCGAAAACGTCCACCTCAGCCAGTCCGGCACGACGAACATCCAATCGAACGCCGCGATCAGCGCGAAGGCCGCGAGAAGGACGGCGAAAACGACGAGAATCGCCCTGGCCAAAGCGTGGATCCGGCGGCGTTGCCCGAAGGCGGCGATGCGGCGTTTGGTGATGGGATCGATCGTGGATTCGGGCATCGTTTGCTGGCCGAATCACGAGGAATTCGAGGCGGATCTTCCAAATTGAAACCGCCCACTCAGCGCCCAATTGCCGATTTATGGACAACAAATTCAGTGGTCCCTGAAACCACTTCTTTTGCCTCAATCGGGTGCCCCAATCGGTCGACTTCGTGCTGTTTGAAGTGCAGGGCGTAGTGTCCAGCCGGCAACATCCCGAGTGTGATCGCGCCGATGTCCTCGCTCTGCGAATTCGGCTCGCGGTCCCCCAACCAACGCCAACCCAACTCAAGATTAATACGATCGCCATCCTGTTCAGCCAAAGCGTAGTTCAACGACCAACGCCCAGCTCCTGGCGGAAGAACGAAAACCACGGTGTCCTGAGCTTGATCGATCGGAAGGCCTGACCGCTCCACCAATTGCCAACCCTGAAGATATTCGTTTGGGGAAGCGCCAACCACGTCGAATCCAGTCCGTTTCGCCAACTCGGAGGGAGTCCTGCACTCGGTCGTTCTTTCCCGCACGTCCAACGCGCTACTTCTGCTCATTTCGATTTTACCAAAATTACTGAGCCGAACCGTCCCGAATTTTTGATGTTCAACCACCTGTGCGCCAAGAAATTCCTCCGGGGTCAAAGTCATTTTGTCCAACGCAGCGTAGAGCGCGGCCCTGGCATCTTTCGAATCGGGTAGGTCGTCTCGAAGGATGGTTGTCAGGGTGAATCGTTCGTGGTTACGCGAGATTTGAATTGTCTTTGGCCAATTCCAAGAAAACCCGCCATCAACCTCAACAACGAGGTAGCCTTCGCCTGTCCTCATTCTCCAGACATCGTCGACGGAGCCGTCCTCACTGAACGTCAACTTCTCTCGTCTGTTCGAACCATAAAATCGCCGTTCCTTCAGGCGCAGCTCCATTCCTTCCCAAACAGACTCAGAAGTCGTGCGTTCGAACCCGCCCATTCTCCAATTCTCGATCACGCGCCCCCCACCGAAACCAGGTCTGCATACCGGGCCAACTTGCACGAGGCGGCGCGTTTCACGATCAAGTAAGAGCAAATCGTAAAGCTGCCCGGCGCTTCCGTGGCTCTGCGGCCAAATCACGTCGGTAGCTCCGTCGCCGTTCAGATCTCTGGTTTCGAATTCCACGCTGCGTCGTTCCCGGGAGGACAGACTCCCAAATTCCTGAACCAACTTCCAGGAGCCATTCATCAGTTCGAAGACGCCGAGCGATGAAAAAATGACCGGGGCTTCGATCTCCGCCTTTCGATAGTCAATCACCACCAGCGCCAACGGCTGATCATCGCCGAAGGGCCGTTCGATCGGCGCCTCCGAATCATTCAGCTCATCGGTCGCATTTTGGACCGCTTCTTGATGAAGGGGGAGTTCCCCAGCAGTCGTTTGACCAGCCACCGCGAGGGCGAAGCAGGCCACGGAAATCTGGATTCCAAAGCGCATACCGACTTTACGCTGGCGGAGACAGCCGTCTTTCAGTGCTCGACACGGCGCAAAGGTTCCAGATTGAGTGGCCGGATAACCAGGTTAAGCTCCGCAACGAGTCGATGGAAACGGACGCGGCATTTTACGTGATTTTTGAGAACAATCCGGCGCGGCTGTCGGAGTTGACGGGTTTGGCGTTACCGCAGTTTGCGAAAGCCGGTTCGGAGGTTTTCAAATCGGTTCAGGTTGAGTGCGATCAGTATTTTGAGCCGGTGGATCCCTCGGAACCTCGCTACGTGCTCGAAGTTCAGATGTATTTCGATCATTCGATTTTCATTCGAACGGAGCTCGCCCGCAATCTGATCTGGAGGCAGTTGAATTCGCGAGAAAATTGCCGACGCAAAGACTACGATCCGGTTGAAGTCCGCGGAATCGTGATCTTCGGCGACCGCGGATTCCTACCGCTGAATGCTGAGCCGAATCCGGCGATCGTGTATTTTTTCCTCGATGAGTTGATCGCCGAACTGAAGCAGAAGCATCCGGAATCACCCTTACTCGGCGTGCTGGCTCCGCTGATCGATTCTGTTGAGGCCCTTGAAAAAGGTGCGGCAAAGTATTACTATTCGATCAAGAACGACTCGTCCCTGACTCCGGACGAGCAGGAGAGTTTGATCGAAGTATTTCATCATTTCCTCCTCCAACGATTCAAAAACAAAAACTCCACAGAATTCAAAGCCATGATCGCCGAACTGCCCCCGATAGAAGAAACCGTCGCCGGCCGGGAAGTCCTCGAAAAAGGACTACGCCTCGGACGGGAAGAAGGTCTCGAAAAAGGTCTCGAAAAAGGTCGAGAAGAAGGTCGAGAAGAAGGTCGAGAAGAAGGTCGACGGCGCGAAGCCCAGATCGTGCGAACGATGCGCGAGCAAGGACAGTCCGTCGAGAAGATCGCGCAACTGACCGGCTTGTCGCCGTCCGCGGTTCGCGATATCCAGGATGCCCCGGCTGAGTGATAGTCGTCAGTTTTTCGGGACCGGCTGCTCGACGAGCGAAAGCGATTCAAAGACAAAAACTCCAAAGAATTCAAAACAATGATCGCCGAACTTACTCCGTTTGATGAAACCGTCGCCGGTCGGGAGGTCTTCGAAAAAGGACTGCGCCTCGGTCGAAAAGAAGGTTAAGAAGAAGGTCGGCGGCGCGCAGCCCAGATCGTGCGAACGATGCGAGAGCAGGACAGTCCGCCGAGAAGATCGCGCAACTGACCGGCTTGTCGCCATCCGCGGTTCGCGAAATCGTGGATGCTCCGGTTGAGTGACCGGCCGAGGAGTGATCGTCAGTCTTTCAACTCTGGCAGCTGCTCCATCATCGCCTCGCCTTTAATGCGCCTTCCGTTTTCATCAACTCCGATGAAATACCAAAGCGCTTTTCCGTGATTCAGGGTCTCGGAACCGCCCCAGTTTTTCGGATCCGCAAAATCGTTGCCCGGCGTGACACCGGCATCCTTACAAGAGTACCACTCCGCGAAATTTTCGGCCGTGAAAGGTTCACCGCGCCTCGGGTGAAACTTGGAAAACTTCATGATTTCAGAATTGGGCTCTTCAGGAAATATCGTGGCAGCTGAAAGCATCGTAGTAGAGTGTATGAATGAAAAGCCTCGGCCATCACTATGCTTTGTTACTGGGATTGGAA
>JBLHKS010000290.1:0-7819 GCA_047620505.1 Verrucomicrobiales bacterium
AACTCATCCAACGCAAGGCGATCAAACCCACGAAAATGGAGACGATCGACAACCCCCGTTCCAGAAGCGCAAAACTCCGCGTCGCCGAACGAATCTCCAACCCTGAAATCGCATGAGAAAACGAGACTACCAGAATCAGCTAAAAGTCGGCGCACTGGCCAAATTGGTCCTGCTTCTCGCCGCCATTTGCGGAATCGCATCGGCTTACGTTTACGTTCGAAATCAGCACATCCGCAAAAGCGATTACGTGCGGACGGCGGAACGCGAGATGACCGAATTGCGCGCCGAAATTCAGATGTACGAACTGCGGATCGCCGCGTTGGTCGATCGGCCGGCGCTTGAAAGCCGCTTGCTCGAGCAAGGATCGGAGCTGCGCAAAATCGGCCGGGAATCGCTCGAAACCGTCTCCGCGCCTGCGCTTGAAACGACCGAATCCGAAATCGCCAAAATTCACTGAAATGAAGGCGAAAAATGACTCCTCCGCCGAGGCCATTCAAGCCGAGGGCCTCGTCCAGAGCCGGACTTTCTGGGTCTGCGTGGTCGCCGTTTGCGCGTTCAGTCTGCTTTCCGCTCGACTGATCGATCTCCACGTAATCAAGCACGACGAGCTCGCGAAAACCGCCTCGAAATTCCACGTTCGCAAAGAGCAGCTGCCGTCTCAGCGCGGCGCGATTGTCGATCGAAACGGCGAGCTCCTCGCTCATGACCAGCGGGTTTATCGGCTTGTCGCGAACAAAATTCACCTCCGCGATCACAACATCGCCTGTCGTGGAGTCGCGGCCGCGACCGGGAAGGACACGAAGGCGGTTCGGCGAGAGTTCAGCCGCGACGAAATTCTCGACGGCTACGAACGCTGGGTTGCGCTCGTCCTTCATCAGCATGGCGGGATCGGCGAATCGGTCGGCGGTCTCAAAGACACGATTTCAACTGACAAGCGGGTCGAAATCCGGCTGAAACGCGGGATTGAAGAGGACGAACGCCAGAAAATTGCCGGGATCATGGAGGAATACGGGATTCACGGAGTCTACTTCGAGCCCGAGTCGCGCCGGTTTTATCCGAGCCCGAATCGCCTGACTCACGTGCTCGGCTACACCAATCTGGAAGAGATCGAGCGCGAAGACGAGACCAAGACCGAGGCCCACGTCGGAAAAGAAGGCGTCGAGGCAACGATGAACTCGGTGATGGCCGGAACGGACGGTTTTCGCTGGTACGAGCGCGACAACCGCGGGCGCGAAATCGCGGCTTTCCGCGGCGAGGAGGTCGAGCCCATTGACGGACGCCGAGTCCGCCTGACGATCGACATGGGAATGCAGAACCTCGTCGAAAAGGCGCTCGAACGCGGCGCGGCGCGATTCCTTCCCGAGAAAATCTCCACCATCTGGATGGATCCCTGGACGGGCGAAGTTTTATCGATGGCTTCCCGTCCGGATTTCGACCTCAACACGCGTGAAGGCGAACGCCGAAACGTCGCGATCGCTGATCAGTACGAACCTGGATCGACCTTCAAGATCGTTCCGATCGGCGGCGCGCTCGAAGAGCTGCTCATCGGGCCGGACACGGTCGTTTTCTGCCACTGGGGCAAGATGACTGAGCACAACGGAATGGTGATCAAGGATCATCACGGCTACGGCGACCTGACGACTGAGATGGTCGTCGCAAAATCCAGCAACATCGGCGCTTACAAAATCGCCAAACTCCTCGGCCCGAATCGCCTCTATCAATACCTGGGTTATTTCGGTTTCGGCGAGAGAACCGGGATTCAACTCACGGGCGAAGCTGCGGGTCAGACGCTCCACCCGGATCGCTGGAGCGGAACCTCGTTTCCGGCGATGTCGAAGGGCTACGAAGTCGGTGTGACTCCGCTTCAGATGACCACGGCGCTCGGCGTAATCGCCAACGGCGGCCTGCTGATGAAACCCCGAATCATCAAGACGATCGAGTCCACCGACGGCCAGCAGGTGCTCGAAAAAACCGACAGCCACGTCGTTCGCCGCGTGCTCAGCTCATCAGCAGCTGCTCAGGTCGGACGCGCGATGGCTGCGGTCACTCGCGAAGGCGGAACCGGAACGCGCGGAGCGATCGAAGGATACGAAGTCGCTGGAAAAACCGGCACTTCGCGAAAGTACGATTCGGAAAACGGCGGCTACCTCGAAGGCCACTACGTTTGTTCGTTCATGGGCTTTTTCCCGGCCGAAAACCCGCGAGTTATCGGAATTGTCGTCGTCGACGATCCAACGGCACCGGCAGACTTTGACACTCCGCTTTACGGTGGCACCGTCGCCGCTCCCATTTTCGCTGAAATGGCGGCGGAGATCGCCACGTATCTTGAAATTCCACCTGCAGAAGAAAATTCGGAGTTCGATCCTCGAAATCCGGACTACGACAGCTGAACGACTCACAACTTTTTTCGGAATCCAGATTTCGGACTTCGAATATTTAAAATGGAACTGACTTCCCTCGCAACCGCCCTCAAATCGACCGCAACCTGGGGCGTTCTGGACGTCGACATCCGAGGAGTTCAATACGATTCGCGCAAGGTCGGTGAAGGCGATTGTTTCGTGGCTTTGCGCGGCGAACACGTCGACGGACATCGCTTCATCGAGACTGCGATCGATGCCGGCGCAGCTGCGATCGTCGCTGAGGACGCGCCGAGCGGAAACTCCGTTCGCGTTCCCTGGATCCGGGTCAAAAACACGCGGAAGGCGCTCGGGATCATCGCCAACGAGCTCTACGACCGTCCGTCCGAAAAACTGATCGTCGTCGGCGTGACCGGGACGAACGGCAAGACGACCACAGCGCTCATCGCGCAGCATCTTTTCGATGCAGCGCAGCGGCAGTGCGGTCTGCTCGGAACCATCCGCTACGACAACGGCAGAACGTCGATTACCGCGGATCGAACGACTCCGGAGTCCTCGGATGTTCACCGGCTTCTTGCCGAAATGGTCGAAAACGACTGCCGCGCGGCGGTAATGGAAGTTTCGTCCCACGGCTTGGATCAGCATCGAGTCGAAGGCGTTTCGTTCGACATCGGGGTGTTCACGAACCTCACCCAGGACCACCTCGATTATCACGGATCGATCCCGAAATACTTCGCTGCTAAGAAAAAACTTTTCCAGCAGCTGCTGGGTCCAAAACCGGTGATGATCGTCAACGGCGACGACACTTGGGGCCAGAAACTGCTTCGCGATCCCGATCCAGGCGTGACCGCAATTTCTTTCGGCCAGGGCGTGCACTGCGACTTTCGAGCGAGCAACATCCGGGTTACCTTTTCAGGCACGACGTTCACTCTGCATGCGAAAGGTCGTGAGTTGCTGGTGCGCCTGCCGTTCATCGGCGATTTTAACGTCTACAACGCTCTCGCAGCCCTCGCAGCGACCAACGCAGCTGGCCTGAATCTTCGCGAAGCGGTCACGAATCTCGCCGAAGCTCCCCAGGTTCCTGGCCGGATGGAATGCGTCTCCGGAGACCGCCAATATCACGTTTTCGTCGACTACGCTCACACGCCGGACGCGATCGACAAAGCGGCCTCAACTCTGCGGAAACTCGAGCCGCGCCGCTTGATTACGGTCTTCGGTTGTGGCGGCGATCGCGACCACGAAAAGCGCGCTCTGATGGCGAAAGCGGCCTCAGAGCACAGCGATGCCGTGATCCTGACAAGCGACAATCCGCGAACCGAAGATCCTCGGCAAATTCTCGAACAAGCGGCGAAAGGAATCGTCGGCGCGACCCACACGATCGTCGAAGACCGAGCCGAAGCGATCAACCTCGCGATCGAGTCCGTGCGTCCGCGAGACGTGATTCTGATCGCCGGAAAAGGGCACGAGACCTACCAGCAATTTGCGGACAAAACGATCGATTTTGATGATCGAAAGGTTGCGCGGAACGCAATCGCGCGCATTCGGGATGTGCGCATCCAAGAAAAAGAAACGCGCGAACGCGAACGCGAAAACGAGCGATGAGACCACTTTCCTTTACCCAATTAGCCAGCTGGGCCGGCGGCGAACTCCTCCAGGGCGTTCCTGACGACTCGGTCACGGCATTTTCAACCGACACGCGGAAACTCACAGGCGGCGAGCTTTTCATCGCGCTCAAGGGCGAGAATTTCGACGCGCACGACCACCTTAAAGAGGCTGTCGAGAAAAACGTCGGCGCGCTTTTCGTCCAGCAGCTGCCGACCGAGACCCAAACCTTCAGCGGAGCGATCGTCCGGGTTCGAAACACCCTGACAGGCCTCCAGGAACTCGCTCGAAACTACCTCGGTTCGCTGAATTTGAAATCGCTTGGAATCACCGGTTCGAGCGGAAAGACGTCGACGAAAGACCTGACCCGCGCGGTGATTTCTCAGGCCTTTTCGGTCGTCGCGACCCAAGGAAATTTGAATAACCACATCGGTGTGCCGCTCACGATTCTCAGCGCGGAGCCGGAGCACGAAATCGGGATTTTTGAGATGGGGATGAATCATCCCGGCGAGATCGAAGTGCTGGCCGAAATTGCTCAGCCGACTCTCGCGATCATCACGAACATCGGCTCGGCCCACATCGAGAACATGAAATCCCGCGACGCGATCGCGAAGGAAAAAGGCATGCTCGCCGAAGCTGTGCCGAGCGATGGTTGGGTGATTTTGTCAGCGAACGACGATTTCACCGAATCGATCCGCGCGCGCACTCGGGCTCAGGTCATCACCGCCGGAATCAACGCGGGCGACGTCCGCGCGACCGATCTCGAAATGGACATCGAAGGCAGCCGATTCAAGCTCAGCTTTGAAGGCAACGAAGTTGCCGCGAGCCTCCCGATCGTCGGCGAGCACATGGTTTCCAACGCGACTCTCGCAGCAGCTGCTGGTTTGAAGCTCGGAATGAGCCTGGAGCAGATCGCTGCCGGCTTAGCCAGTGCGGAACTCAGCGGAGGCCGGCTTCAGCAAAAAACCGTCGCCGGCCTGAACGTTCTCGACGACTCCTACAACGCGAATCCGGATTCGATGCGCGCCGCACTCAAAACCCTGCGTCGCCTGCCGACTCAAGGCCGTCGAATCGCCGTTCTCGGGCTCATGGCCGAGCTTGGCGAGCATCGCGAGGACGAACATCGCAAGCTTGGTGAAGCCGTTGCCGAATTTCAAATTGCCGTCCTGCTGACGATCGGCGAGGAAGGCCGCTTCATCGCAGAAGCCGCTGAAAATCAGGTGGAAACGCGCGTGTTCGACGATCACGCCCAAGTTTCAGATTTTCTCCGCGAAAACGCGAGCCCCGCCGATTTGATCCTCCTCAAAGGAAGCCGATCCGCGGGCATGGAACGGGTTTTGACCCAGCTTACCGCAACTGCATAAATGCTATTTTACCTTTCAGAGCTCAAAGAATTCTTCGGGCCGTTTAACGTTTTTCACTACATCACGCCTCGTGCTGGGGGCGCGTGCCTGACGTCGTTTCTGCTTAGTTTGTTGATGGGCAACTTCGTTATCCGCAAACTGACTGAGCTGAAAATCGGCCAGCCGATTCGGACCGCGGACGAAGTCCACAAACTCGCCGCACTGCACGAAGGCAAGGGCGGAACGCCAACGATGGGCGGCGTTCTGATCCTCGCGACGGTGTTGATTTCGACTCTCCTCTGGGCTAAGCCGACGAGCCCGTTCATCTGGGTTCTCTGGTTCACCGCCATCGTCCTCGGGTTGCTTGGTTTTCGCGACGACTACCTCAAAGTCGCCAAGAAAAACGCCAAAGGTGTCAGCGCTCGAGGCAAGCTCGCGGCCCAGCTTTTGACCGCGATCATCGCGGGCGGGGTCCTCTATTTTTATCCCGGCACGCACGAGTACATGTCGGACATCCGGTTGCCTATGCTCAAAACGCCGTTGGAGCCGGAAGCCTGGTTCGGAACGATCATCGCAGCGATCATCATGCTGGGATTTTTCATCACGATCATCGTCGGCAGCTCAAACGCAGTGAACCTGACTGACGGCCTCGACGGCCTCGCGATCGGCTGCACGATCATCGCATCGATGACGTTCGCGATTTTCAGTTACGTTGCCGGAAACGAGAATTTCGCCAGTTACCTTTCCGAGCTTCCACACCATCCAGATGCCGGGGAAGTCGCCGTGTTCTGCATGGCCATCGTCGGCGCTGGCGTCGGCTTTCTTTGGTTCAATTGCCACCCGGCTCGAATTTTCATGGGCGACACCGGCTCGCTTTCGATTGGTGGTTTGTTAGGCGTGATCGCGATTTCCTCTCGCCAGGAATTCATGCTCATCGTCGTCGGCGGCGTTTTCGTGATGGAAGCCGTCAGCGTGATTCTCCAAGTCGGCAGCTTCAAACTGCGCGGCAAACGGATTTTCAAAATGGCCCCGATCCATCACCACTTCGAATTGAAGGGCTGGAAGGAAACCAAAGTGATCGTCCGATTCTGGATTCTAGCCATCATGTTCGCCCTCGCTGGCCTGGCGACGCTGAAGATTCGATAGGTCAGCAGCTGCTGGTGTTTCGGCTGGCTTTTAATCGAGATTTTGGTTCAATGAACGATCTCGATGAAATCCCTGACCCTCCCCCAACTTTTCTTGATCGCGGCGTTCTGCGCCTCGCCCCTGACGTCTAACGCGGTTCTTCTGCGTGACGACGTGAGCAAGCAGCGCGCGATCAACCTCGCCGCGAGCTTCGCAGCCGTCGGCCATTTCCCAGGCTGCACCGCAACTTACATCGGAGCCGCAAAAGCCATCACCGCCGCCCACTGCATTGACGGCGGAGTCGTCGGCTCGCAGTTCACCCTCGGGACAGCCGCAAACCAACCGATTCATCAACGAACCATCGTGAGCGTTGCCAAGAATCCGCGTTACGCCGGTAAAAAGGCAGCCTTCGACGTCGCCATTCTCACTCTTGAAAGCGACATTCCCGGCGTAGTTCCGATGTTCCTTTCCGGTAGAAATCGAGTTGGAAAAACCGCGACGATCGTTGGCTTCGGCGACACCGGGAATGGACTCTCACGAAACCACAAAAATGGCCGCGAGATCAAGCGCGCGGCGAAGAACAAGATCGACGTGCTGGTCCCGTCTAACTTCCGGCCCGAGCGGGACGATCGAGGCGCGTACTACCTCGATTTCGATAGTCCGGACCGCGACGCCAACACGCTGAAGGACGTTTACGGTTTCAAATCGAGCGCCAGTCCGAAGCGAGACGAGGGCGATGCCGGGCCGGGCGACAGCGGCGGTCCTCTGATTTCAGGCGGCGGTGTGGTCGCGATCGTCAGCGCCGGTTTCAACGATATCGGCACCGATTCTGAATACGGAACGATCGGAATTTTTGCACCTCTGCTCCAGCCAAACAACATCGCGTGGCTGGCGAGCCAGGGGGTTGTCGTTCACGGCCGAGGATCGACGAAAGGCTCCAGCCAGAGCAGTTCAAGCCGGAGCAATCGCAGCGGGCGTTCCGACCGCGATGGGCAATTCGGTTTGATGGTCGTGGATCAGAACGCGATCGCCTCTGCAATTTTCAGCGGGCTTCCGATGGCGAACGCGGTTCAGAGCGGCGGGATTCGCGCGGCGCGCCTCGGAACACGCGATGTCAACTCGCGGCTGACTCGACTGAGGGCTCGACGACGGACGGGCGATGCGATTTTCAGCGGCTCGCCTCAGCAGGTCGATGCGAAACTTTCGCTGTTCCTGGATTTCGCCAACCGCATGGGAATTGACGCGTCTGAGGCGCTTGGTTTGAAGGATAAATTTGAGCCGGAAATGGCCGAAATGATTTTCGCCGGTGGTCCGTTCGCGTCAGCAGATGCTATGCCGATTCCGCTCCTCTCAGCGGCCGGAGCCGACCCTGGCAAACACACAATCGAGTTC
>JBLHKS010000291.1:0-7696 GCA_047620505.1 Verrucomicrobiales bacterium
GGCGAATCTGTCAGGTGGGCAAGCCCGCTCTCGCCTACGCGAAAGCCGGGGCTGACGAATATCTTAAGCGACTCCGACGCTACGCAACTGTCGATGTTGCGGTCGCGAAAGACGGCCAGCAACTGCTGAAGCTGAGCGAGAACACAGTCCGAATCGCGCTGGACGAGCGCGGCGATCGGATCTCGACATCGGATTGGGTCAAGCGGATCAACGCCTGGGAACTCGATGGCGTGAAAGCCGCTAGCCTGCTGATCGGCGGCGCGAACGGCCATAGCGAGGAACTGCGAGATTCCTGCGACGAAGTCTGGAGCTTGAGCGGCCTGACGCTCCAACATGAGCTGGCTCTGGTGGTTTTGTTAGAAGGCCTTTATCGCTGCTACACGATCAAGCGCGGCGAACCGTATCACCGGTGACCAAAAAGCTCGGAAAGCGAGCGGGCTTCGGCTTCCGGCAAGACGAGCATTCGGGCGCGAACATTCGGGCGGCGGCGCTCGGCTTTTCCGGTCAAAGACTCCAGCAGCTGCTGGACGGCTGACGTGTCGATCGCGGGCGGAAGAAGCGATTCTTTCTCCGTCGAGTAGGGATCGAAAGCCCCGAAAAACGGCTCACGGGCGATCTCCGGCCCTCCTCGGCCATCGATCGTATGGCAGGCGTAGCAGTCGCGCTGCTGCAATTCGCGTTCCAACTTTGTGAGAGGGGCTGAGGGCTCTGCTAGCGCTAACTGGATCGCCTTTCTCTGCAACGGACTCAGGAAATAATGCGGAACGCCACCTGCTACCGGTGTTTCGGACAGGCAGCCGTTTTCCAAGTCACCAACGAGATCAGCGAGAGCCGGGGCGGGACTTGCTTCGGGGTCCACCCCCGCATCATGGCAAGAAGCACAGCCTTTCGATGCGAACAGCGCGCGGCCGGTTTCCACGAGCTGATCTTCGAGTTCTGGTAGGCCCATCTCGAAAACGGGCTCGGTCGAAGGAGTCGTCTTTAGATAGGCGGCGATGTCAGCGGCGGCCTTTTCGCTCAGCGCGAGGTTCGGCATTCGGCCTGCCGGATGATACTCGACTGGATCCATGAGAAATCGCGTTAGAAAATCCGCTGACCACGCCGTTGCGAAACGAATCGAGCTCGACGCGAGTGCTGGGCGTTCAAGTTGGAGTGCTACGGGCATTCCAGTAGGTCTAACTTCGGCGTCAGGCGAATGGCAGGCGACGCAGCCGACGCTGTGATAAAGTTCGCGGCCTCGATCGACATTTCCGAGGAGGAGCGGATCTCCAGGTTCTTCACGGAGCGAAGTCAGAAAATGCAGCAGCGCATCGAGTTCATCCGGATCACGGTCCGAGCCAGCAAAAAGGCTGGGCATCGTCGTTCCGAGCTTCAGAAATCTCGGATTCCGAATCATGAGGCTCAGCGCCGCGCCGTCAGAAACGCGAGAACCGATTCCTTCCAGGTTTGGCCCGGGTGCGGCTGAGTAAATTCCGTCAGCGGGCACTTGATGACAGGCGATGCAGTTCAGTTCACCGATCAGGAGCTGGCCGCCATGCGCGAGGTACTCGTCTGGGTCCGCATCCGAGTAGAACCGATCAAACCCGGCTACAAACGGATAGCGAACTTCTTCGGCATGCGCAGGATGAGCATTCGCGGAAATTGATGCGCCCAGCCAAATGAAGGCGGCCACGAAGCGACGAAGATTTTTCACTACTGCAGGATTCTCAGGCAATTTGAGCCAGCATTGACTGTTATCCCGCCTTCGTTCTTTTCTGACGTGAAACTGAAGATGAAAGCGATCGATAGAATATAGAGGGATTTAAGGAATCTAGCTCTTTTCATTGGATGGGTAATTTGGCTGATCTTGAAGTGTAAACCGGTGCCTATCTCTTCAATTCCCGAAGTAACGCTCGGTTACTCCGAAAGCTGAACCCAAGCCGGCAGCGGCGCGTAATCCTCGAGCAATTCGCCGTAGAGAGTTTCGAAATCGTAGTCGTCGCTGTCGGCCATCTGGACGAGCAGACCGGTCGCCAACGCGCGGTTAAAAAACGCGCTGTAGCGATAATAATCGGCGGCTTCCGGCGGACGAACCGCTCCGATTTCAGGGTCGTCTGCTCGCTCGACTTCGCGCGCACGCGCCAGCATCGAACTCGCAGAAATCGCGAAGAATTCCGGCGTCACGTCGCCTTCGCATTTGGGATCCAAGGCAAGGGCCGTCATCGCCATTTTCGCGGCTTCGTCGTATTTCCCATCCGCGTAAGCCTTTTCGACGGTGGCCAGGAGACCGTCCGGATCGCGCATCGGTCCAGGCTTCGGCTTCGGACTTGGATCCTGCGGGTGCGGTGCCGGAGCTGGATCAGCCCCTGCAGTTTCCGTTTCGAACGCGTTTCCGGAAATCCGGTTATCTTTGATCACGACGTCAGTGGATCCTTCGATCTGCTCAAAGATTCGATTTCGGTTATCTTTGACGGTATTTTCCACAAAAATGAGGCCGTCCGTTTTAGATGCGTAAAGCACGGGAAGCGGCCCGGTTGCTTCTTCGGATTCGTAGTTTCCGGCCACCAGCGAACCGGTCACGCTAACATTTTCGCTATCAAAAAACCAGAACACGCCGGCTGAATTGTGGGTCGCTTTGATTTTTCGAACGTCCAAACCGCTGACGTCGGTCGCGGTGATCGCCCAGGCGCCGCAACCATCGAGATGGCAGTTGTCGACGATGATTCCCGAGCTGGATTCGATTTCGAGAACGCCGCCGAGGCACAGCTCCTTCGTCACTTCAGGATCATGCGCCATGTAGAGATCGCGGAGGGTAACGTCTTTGCAGTCCCGAAGCGTCATCACGATCCCCTCCGGATCGGACTGAAGCAGTTTTCCGAATTCACCGAGAATTGTGATCCCGGTTTTGCCTTCCACGATGACGCCTCTGCCGCCAATTTTGTGATCGCCGTCTTCGAAAATCACGACGTCACCCGGGCGTGCCGCTGCGATGGCTTCGCCCGGGTCGGCACCGGGAAAAATCACAATATCGCGGGAAAAACCCTGAGCGCAGGTCAGGAAGAAGGTGAGGAGAATGAGTTTGATTGATGAATTCATGGTAGTGAAAGTTGGGGCTCAAAAGATCGGATCGATCGCCACGGTTGTAAAGCCGCACGCTCGCCTGGCAATTCGCTTTCCTTTTCGTGTTTAGACGCCAGGATGGGCCGCTCAAATCATGAAAATAGTCCTGATTCCCGCCCTTTTTTCGATTCTAACTCTGCCAGCAGCTGCTGCGCCGGGTGATGAAGTTTATCAAAACGGTTTCCTGTCGATCGAGGAGGCGCATCAATCGATCGAATTGCCGGAAGGCTATTCGTTGGAGCTAGTACTAAGCGAGCCCGAGATCGAAGAGCCCGTTGCGATGGCCTGGGACGGAAACGGCGTGCTCTACGTCGTCGAAATGCGAACTTACATGCAGGACATCGACGCTGGCGGCGAGCAGGAAGCGCGCAGCCGAATTTCGCGTCACGAGGACACCAACGGCGATGGCGTTTATGATAAGCACAGCGTTTTCATCGATAATTTGCTCCTGCCTCGGATGGTTTTGCCGCTGGATGATCGGATCATGGTCGGGATCACGAACACGCTCGATCTCTGGACTTATCGGGACTCAGACGGCGACGGAGTGGCAGACGAAAAAGTCAAAGTTCACGAAGGCGGAGGTCGCGGAGGCAACATGGAGCATCAGCCGAGCGGCTTGATCTGGGGGCTCGACAACTGGATCTACCTCACTTACGAAGCCAAGCGTTATCGCTTCACCAACGGCGAGTTCAAAGTCGAACGGCTTCCGCGCGGCGGCGGACAGTGGGGCCTGACGCAGGACGACGATGGCCGGCTTTATTATTCGACCGGCGGCGGTGAGAACCCGGCGTTCTTTTTTCAGCAGCCGCCGATCTACGGGATGTTCGACGCCCCCAACCAGACAGAGCCAGATTTTCGCAAAGTCTACCCAATCGCGGCAGTTCCAGACGTACAGGGCGGGCTGCGGCGAGTCGCGCCGAACGGCGGTTTGAATGCGTTTACCGGCTGTGCTGGCCAGGGAATTTTCAGGGGTGACCGGCTTCCGGCTGACTTTTATGGGAACCTGCTCATTCCTGAGCCTGTCGGCCGCCTGATTCGGCGCGCGAAAGTCGAGCGAACCAACGGTCTAACGGTCCTGAGCAATGCGGATCCGGGAACGGAGTTCATGCGCAGCCGCGACGTCAATTTCCGCCCGCTTGGTGCCGAGACTGCGCCGGATGGCCGGATGTTTTTCATCGACATGCATCGCGGGATCATTCAGCAGGGAAACTGGACGGCAGCCGGTTCTTACCTTCGTGGTGTGATTCAAAGCTGGGGCATGGACAAGAACGTGGGACGCGGCCGAATTTATCGCCTCGTCCACAAAGATTTCGAAGGCGGACCGCAGCCGAAAATGCTCGACGAAACCACGAAAGAGCTCGTCGCGCATCTCTCGCACCCGAACGGCTGGTGGCGCGACACGGCGCAGCGAATGATCGTGCTGCGCGAAGACGCGAAGTCCGTTGTGGGTTCGTTAGAGCAACTCGCGCGCGAAGGGAATTCTCATTTGGGTC
The DNA here is from genome assembly GCA_047620505.1 of Verrucomicrobiales bacterium. GTDB lineage: Bacteria > Verrucomicrobiota > Verrucomicrobiia > Verrucomicrobiales > DEV007 > JBLHKS01. The sequence continues at coordinate 4,593 of JBLHKS010000291.1, forward strand.
GGGTCCACGCGCTCTGGACTTTGGAGGGGCTCGAAGCCGCGTCCCCTGCCCTGCTGGCGGAAAAACTGGCGGATTCGCATCCAAGCGTGCGCCAGGCGGCCATCCGAGTCAGCGAGCCGTTCATAACCAGTGAGGACAAAACGATTCTCGCTGCGTTCGTAAAACTGGAAGCCGAAAAGGACGCCGATGTTGCGATTCAGGCGCTCAATTCGATCGCTTACACCGGTAGCCAGAACGAGCAGCTGCTGGTGCTCTCGACAAGCATTCGCGAAACCCATTCCGAAGCGCCTATCGTCAAATCGATCGCCGACAACGCGGCAAAACTGGAGCGGGAACGCAAGGTCCTCGCTGAGCAACGCCGACGCAATGCCGTGTTCGGCCAGCAGATGGAAGCGGGTGCCGTGATTTATAAGCAGCTCTGTTTTGTCTGCCATGGGGAAGACGGGAACGGCACCGAGGCACCGGGAATTCCTGACATGCGTCTTGGACCGCCGCTTCCAAATTCGCCGCGCGTGCTGGGATCCGGAGGGAGTCTTGTCAGGACGGTTTTGCACGGTTTGAAGGGCGAGCTTGATGGGAAAACCTACCCAGGCGAGATGCTGCCGCTTCACGCGAACGACGACAAGTGGATCGCTTCAGTGACGACTTACGTGAGAAACAGTTTCGGAAACAAAGGAGGCGCGATCACGCCTGAATTCGTCGCCGCTGTTCGCAAGCAATCCGAAGGCCGGACGACGCCGTGGACTGCGGTTGAACTCGAAAAACTCGAGCCGCCCAAGCTCGCAAACCGCGAGGATTGGAAACTGAGTGCGAGCCACAACAACAATGGAAAACTCAATGCCGCAGTGAACGGAAATTCGAAAGATCGCTGGGACACCGGCGGCGCGCAGGTTCCCGGGATGTGGTTTCAGGTCGAGTTTCCGGAAGTTTCGACGATCAACCGGATCCTGCTCGACTCGAAGGGATCGTCGCGCGACTACCCGCGAGGCTACGAAGTCACGATTTCAAGCGACGGCAAAACCTGGTCCAAGCCGGTTGCCAAGGGCACTGGCGCGAGTCCGGTAACCGACATCAGTATTCCGAACTCGGAAGCCAAATTCGTCCGAATTACTCAGACCGGCTCAGTTGGTGGACTCTTTTGGTCGATCCACGAAATCGAGATTTTCGGCAAACCTGTCCGCTGATCAGGATTCCGCCTTTGTCAGTCCACAGAGTTTGTGTAAAGTAGAAATCGACCGATGAACGACGAAAATTTCGACGAGTTCGAAGAGGAAGACGCAGAACTTCCACCGATTCCAAAGGAGCTTTACTCAGAATATGAGGAGCGCCCCTTTCGCAGCTGTACGCGTTGCGGCGAATCGTTGGCTGAGTTCGAGGAGGGTTACAAAATCTCAAAAGTCTACAAGAACGGCGAGACGATTTTCGAGTACGCGCTCTGTTTTCACTGCCTCGAAGGCATGATGGAGGATTCGAGCGAGGAATCGCGGGAGCGGCTGATGCAGTTCCAGATCGAGCGGATGCGCGAGGGCGTCGAAGGACTTGAAGACTGTGCGCTTTGCGAAAACACGCGGGACTCGCTCGATAAGCCAGAGTTCGCGCTCGTAGCGGGATGTCAGGGTGCCGGGGTTCTCGAAAGCCACATGATTTGCATCCACTGCATGGAGGAAATGAGCGAACTGGTTAGCAAAAAGACCCGCGATTCGTGGAACCGGTTTGTCGAAGAGAACTTCCCCGGAGTGCCGGCTGACTTCGTTCCTTTGCCAAGTGGCGGAACGCCGTCGCCGACTCCGGTTTTGTTTTAGGGCGCTTCTGCCTTCCGCTATTTCGCGGTCAGATCGAAGCTGCCGCCTTCAACTGTGCTGCGGATGAAAACTTTTCCATTCGCAAGCGCTGGCGAGCTCCAAACCTTCCCGCTGATCAATTTCGTGCGAGCCAATTCCTTGAATGCGTCCGGCTTCGCTTCGACGATCGCGATTTCGCCGGTATCGCTCAGCGCCAGCAGCTGCTGACCTGCGAGAAGCACGCCGCCCGGGCCGAATCCAGCTTCGGACCACTTTTCTTCGCCCGTACGGATGTCGACGCAAGCCAACGGGCCTTCGCCGTATTTCTTGAAACCGAACATCCCATAAAGATAACCGTCGAGCACAACCGGCGTGCTCCAATGATTCATATTTTCATTTTCCGAGCGCCAGATTTCCGTCGCCTTGAATCCTGAGCCGTCTTTTTCGATCCTGACCGCGCCAGCGCCGACTCCGTAGCCAGCCGAGCAGTAAACAATGTCTTCCCAGATCACCGGAGAAGCCGCCGTCGAGACTTTATACGGAAACGCATAACGCCAGAGCACAGATCCGTTCGCAGGTTCGAGCGCGACGAGTCCGGATTGCGTGAAGAAAATCACCTGACGCTGCCCGAGGACCTCGCCAACAATCGGAGTCGCGTGAGTCATGATGTCGTCCTCGACTGCCCAGACAACCTCGCCGGAATTCTTCTCAAGCGCCATCAGCGCCTGCCCCTTGCCGCCGCCAGCGACGAAAACGAGCGGCCCGTCAATCAGCGGCGCGGCTGCGTTCATCCATTTAATATTAACGCCGGAATTGTCCTTCATCAGATCCCGCGACCAAACTTTATCGCCGGATTCGAGGTCGAAGCAGTAAATTCGAAGATGCGCATCGATCACGTAGGCTTTGCCGTCGCTGATCGCGGGTGTCGAACGAGGCCCATCGCCACCACTGTTGTCCTTCGTGCCAGCGTTGCCGCCGCCGTTGCCGTAGTCGCCGCCGAGCCAAAGGTCCGCCTGCCAGAGCTCTTTTCCGGTCGACGCATCGAACGCAACGCAGACTTCCATCGGATTTCCGTCGACCTCGCGATTCACAAGCGTCAGCGCTTTGCCGTTCGCCACAGCAAACGACCCAAATCCGGTGTTCGTCTTCGCTTTCCAGATTTCCGCAGGACCACCAGCAGGAAATGCCGAAGCCGGGAGTTTTTCATCTGAGATGCCGTTGTGATTCGGACCGCGATAGCCCGGCCAATCGCCAGCAGCTGCTGTGCCGACGATTGCGGCGAGAAGAGGAAGAAGACGCACAATTTTCATGGACGCAATCGCT
>JBLHKS010000292.1:0-7662 GCA_047620505.1 Verrucomicrobiales bacterium
ACGCTCGTCCTTCGCCGAGATGTAGAACGGAGGTTGAAGGAGGAAAACGACAGAACTCAGAGCGATCAAAACGAGAACGATGATCGATCCGGCGAGGATTGGCCGAGAAGTTTTTGATTTCATGAGTCCGTGTTTCGGTCGGTTGGATTTCTGGCGGCGATGCGAAAATTCTATCGAAATCCCCAGATAACTCAATCTTTACGAGCTCGGTCGATCAGCAGCTGCTGTCGGAGAATTTAATTAAGGTTTGCGAAATTCTAACAAAGCCGTTTAATACCAAAAATGGTTCAAATTCTGAAAACTATCGGCGTTCTGGAGGCCAAGTCCCGGTTGTCCGAAATTTGTTCCGAAATCGCGAAATCCGGCGACACGGTCGTGATTTCCAATCGCGGCGAGCCGCTTGTTGAGGTTCGTCCGATTCGACAGCCGGGTCAGGCAGGCGATGGACCTGGCAGCGAGGGAATCCTCGATTGTCTTCGCACCTGTCGTCAACGATTCGGGCCGCTGGAGGAGGAATTCGAGATTCCACGCTGGTCGCCGGAATTTCGTTTTAACGATCGAGATCCGTTCGCGGATTACTGGACAGATCCAGCCGAAAACTAAGCCTGCCGACTCGATGAGGTATTTAATCGATACGTCGATTTACGCGCAGCCGCTCCGGAAAAATCCGTTGCAGCAGGTTCTGGAGCGCTGGCAGCAGGTCGGGTTCGACGCGACTGCGGTTTCGATCGTCACCGAAGCCGAGGTCCTCTCCGGCCTTTATCTTCATGGCGGCGAACGACGTTTTCACTATTATCAGAACAGCCTGCGGGACCGCGTTCAAATTCTGAATGTCGATCCTCCGGTCGCTCGACTTTACGCTCGGCTCAAGGCTCGGCAGACTCGGATGAACCTGCCATTGCCAGAAAATGATCTGTTTGTCGCCGCCACCGCGAAGGCCCACGGGCTGACGGTGGCGACGTTGAATCGGAAGAGTTTTGAGCAGATCGAAGGCCTGACCTGGGAAGATTGGAGCCGCTGAGCGGTCACTCCGTGATTTCAATCAGCTCTCCGTCCACGACGAGTTGCACGGCCTGACCAACCGACAACCACTGGGTCAACTGGATGTTCGTGGCGAGCAGCTCGAAGTACTCTTCGGAGCCGAATTTGATCTTCCGACTTTTTTGCGATTCGGCCTTGAGCGCCTGAGCATCCGCGTCAATCCAGCCGCCATCGGCCTGAAAATAGAACGTCTTTCCAGCGACCGTTTGTGACTGTGTCAGGCCCGAAACGTTCCCGCCGAGCCTCTCGATCGCATTGTTCGAACGGCCAACGCTTCCCGCACCGCTCGCGTTTTTCAGCTCGCTTGTCGACGTAGCGCCTGCAACTCCGGCGGCTCCATCTTTTTTCTGGAGACTCGACCTTGCAGCGTCAGCTTCGCCCGCGACGCTCAAATCCGCGAACGGATCGCTTGCTCCCGGAGAGGACCTCCGAGTCGCTGATTCGCGAGGGGATCGAGTCAGGTTCAGGCCGGTACCGCCCTGTGGTTGGCTAACCTGGCTGGTCCTGAAATCCTCCGGCACTCCTCGGCGAGCTTCGTCTTCAACGATCAAATACGTCGTGTACGGCGTTACGATTCCGTGTTTTCGAGCAAGCTGAGCAACTTCATCGCGCAGCTCATCGCTCTCGCCTTCAAGCCGAATTTTGTCTAACAAATATCCCACTCGGCGGGTCGCCCAGAGGTTCGCGACAAACGCATTGTCCTCGCCTCCTTTGCCGAACTCGATCGGAAACTCGAATGCGGTTTCCTTGCCGTTAACCCAGCCGGTCAGCACGACGTCGCCGCTGTTTTTCTCTCGGTTGTAGCGGCCGAAGACCAGCAGCTGCTCACCGCGAAAAAGATCCGGCAAATCCTTCGGGTAACGCTCTCGAACCCAGTCGACGCCCTCGATTTTCAGCTTCAGATTCGCGAGAATCGGGTCAGAGATTTTGGCGTAGAACGAAGAAACCTTCTCTTCGATGTCCTCATTCGGAAGCACGTACTGGCTAACCGCGCGGGTCTCCTCGGTGACTCGATCGAGCAGGTGAGTGTTGATGTCAGTGCCGACGCCGAAGCAGAAAACGCGGACCTGCTTTTTCTGCTCGCCCATCGCTTTCTTTACGCTCGCGACGATCACATCTTCATTGGTTGAGCCCAAAGTCGGCTTGCCGTCCGTCAGGAAAATCACCTGCGTTGGCCGCCCATCCTCGACCGCAGCGGTCGCCGTCTCGATCGCCTCAGTCAGGGCTTCCTCAATCGCGGTTCCCCCGATCGCGCGGACTTTTTCGACGAATGTCAGGGCCTTTTTCCGATTCTTCGGCGTCACCTTGACCAGCTCTTCGAAAACCGGATCCGCCTCGGTCGAAAACCGAATCACCTCGAACCGATCCTCCGGATTTAAGCTCTCGATGCAGAACTTCATCGCCTCTTTCGCCTGCTCCATTTTTTCTCCGCGCATCGAGCCGGACGAATCAAAAACGAAAATCACGTCCTTCGGCGTCACCTCGATTTCAGCGTCGTCATCCCAGAGATTCGGGCTGAGCAGCAGCATAAAATGGCCCGGCTCATCGGTTCCGTCCTCGTGATAAGTCATGAAATCCAGCGCAACCGGATTGTCGCCGCCAGGCCGTAGCGAATAATAAAGAACGAAGTCTTGGTCAGTCGCCATCCCCTTTTCTTCCAGTCCGATCACAGCTTTGCGTTTGCCTTTGCGGGCGATCTCAACTTCATGGGAAGGCGAGTAAACCGTCTTGAGCGTGTTGTCGCCGCTGGCTTCGATCTCAATTTTCATCGCAAAATCGTCGATCGGTTTGCGGCAATATTTGGAAACGTTCAACGGGTAGGCGTAGCGAACGAGATTGCCGTCTCTTGGCAGAAGTTCGGTGTACTGAATCCGGACTTCCTTCTTGGAATGCGGTTCGATCGGGAAAATCCTGACCTTGAACAAATCGCGGCCGGCGTATTCGAAAAGTGCCGGGTCTTTCGCTCTCCGGACGATGTCTTCGTAGATCTTGCGAGCGGCTTTTGCGTCGAGGAGTTCGGCTTCGACGAGTTCGCCGTTCACCTCCATTTCGAAGCGGTCGATTCGCGCGTTTTTCGGAACAGGAAAGATGAAAGTGCCTTCGAGCCGCCGCGAACTCTGGTTTTCGAAAATCTGTTGAACCTCGGTCGTGACCAGCTGGTCTTTGATTTTGATGTCGACCCGTTGGCTCTTCAAATCGAGAGGCATGAACTGGTGAATCGGGCGCGGAGGCCGACGGTCGGGCGGCCTGGGAATGCTGGTGAAATCGTCGACCGGTTCGGTGACGATGATCAAGCCGTTGCCGAAAACGGGACTGCTGAAAGCGATCGCAAGCAGCAGGAAGGTCAGGAGAGATTTCATAAGTTTGTCCATTTGGAGTTCGAAGGACCAGACTCGGGACCTCGAAAGTTATTAGCTGGTAATTCCTCAAAGAGGGTTCGGTCGGTCTTCGCAATTTGTGACAAAAACCTCAATTCGTGTTCCTCGTCAGATCGAGACCAAGATTTCGACGCAGGTTCTGGAAAAACGGAGCGTCGCTCGGGAGCCGGGCGATTTTTTCTTTCGCTTCCCGGACGGTCAGGCCCTCGGCAAACCTGAAAACCCGCTGATCGGTTTCGTCAGCGTCTTCCCACGTTTCGATTTCACCGAGCCGCCGACGCCACAGCGCGCTGAGCAGGCTAACCGCATCGTCGGATCGCTCTTCGGCTTCAAGTTTCTGAAGCCAGAATCCGATCGGTTCCGTCATGTGAAAAATGCTGGTCCGATTCTGTTTCCACTCCAGAAACAACACGCTGAAATCGATCTCCAAACCTCGAAACTCAGCCGCGCGAAGTGCCAACTCGCAGATTTTTGCTTGTTGCTCGGCAGCGTCCCACTCGCTTGGATCGAGAGCGAGCTGACGAGTGATCTCAGCCTCGATTTTTGAGGCCTCACCGTGATAAAATGTCGCCAGCAGCTGCTGGGCGCCGTCCCAATCGGCTGACAGTTTTTTAAGCTTGTCAGGCTGGCCTAACCGGTTGCTCAACTGGGCCTGGAGTTCCTCAACCGAGATGTCTGGAAATCCATCAGGATTCGCAGCAACGGCGAGATTCCACCATGTCGGTTTCGGCTCAGCTTCCGGGTCACCCATCAGCGAGAGCAGCGCGAAATGGGCAAGGTTCGGATGCCGAAGCATCGCCTCGTTCAAGGCGCGGAAGCTCGTTCGAGAGATATTTTCGTCGATTCCGGCTCTCGACCAGAGCCAGCCAAAAAGGTAGTCCGGCGGATTTTCCGGAAGATCCTGGCTGAGGCAGGCGGTCAGCGCATGAAGCCAGTTCTCAGTGAAATTTCTTTCGACGTGCGCACGAATAATGAGTTCGCATTTCGCGAGGTCGAGTTCACTGAGAATTTTTCCACGAAGATCCGCGTTTTCCGGACTAATCGAGTGCACCAGGCGGATTCGGACGATGTCGTCGTCTGGAAATTCGTTCAGCACTTTTCGATAGGCCTTTGCGGCTTCGTCAGGCGCGCCAGTCAGCTCGCAGATCGCTCCAAAGCGAGCAATTTCGCGAGCGGCGGCTTTTTTCGCGGGTGAAAAATGGGCTCGAGCAGCGTTTGCAATTTCGGGCGAGATCGATTCGAGCGGCCCTACCTTTTGAGATGCGCTCTCAGCCGTCAGGACATCGCCAACCAGACCTCTAACGAGAGAGATCGCCTCTCCAGCTTCAGAAATTTCGCCAGTCCGGTCGAGCAGGATTCCGTGGTCGTCGAGCGCAAAAATCGAGGTCGGATCCGCATCGACTGCGTAGATGATCGGCAGCGGATCCTGCGAGCTTTCGTCACTCGAAATCTCCTTTCCTGGATCGAGCAAGCTGCCCAGCGGCGCAGTCGGCTGCCAGAGCAATTGGTGATCGAAATTGTAGATTTGTCCACGCGGCTGACGGGCGAAATTCTGAGGCTGATGCCAGTAGCCACCGCGGATCGGATCATCCCAATGATAGCCAAAAAACCTGTCTGAACGATCGCGGATCGGCAGACTCGCCTTCGCGCTTTCGGCCAGCTTTATCGACGCTGGTCGGTTGCCCGACTCGGAAAGCAAAACCGCCAGCGCCGCCTCGCCGGTCCACGGATTCGATGACATCGGAATCGTGTTTTCGAGAATCTCGATCGCCAGAATCCACTCGCCGAGATCGAGCAATTCGTTGATCAGTCCAGGCGCGAGAGCCGGCGTAATTCTACCGGATTCAAGCAGCTCGCGCACCCTCGGCTTACCTTCTTCGATCTCACCGGTCGCGAGAAAAAATCTCGCCAAGCCCGCCTCCGCCTCAAGCCCACCGTCCAGTTCGACCGCCCGTTCCCAGGCCGTTCGCGCTTCGTCGATCTGTCCGTCGTATTCGAAAAACAGGGCGTGTTCGAGCCAGACTTCCGGGTTAGCGGGCTCAAGCTCCATCGCGCGTTCGAGATACGGATCCGGATGGGTTCGCCTCGTGATTTGGGCCATCGAAAGCAGATTTCGGGCCGACGGTCGACGCTTTCCCAGCTTTGCGATGAGCTCTTCTTCGTCACGCTCGATCTGCCGAATCGCGCTCAGCCCGCGCAGCCACTCCTCGCGGCTCTCGGCCTCATCGTAGATCGCCCAGATCATCGTCCAGGCCTGCTCTGTTTGCCCCAACCGACCACGAAAATTCGCCTCGGCCTCAGCCAGCATCTGCCCGCCGAATCGGTCGACGGTTTCCTGCAGAATTTCGAGCGCTTCTGCCGATTTTTGCTGCAAATGCAAATTCCGAGCTTCGAGAAGCCAGCCGGAGGGCTTGTCCGGCACGAGTTCCTGGCGGTGTTTGATCCACTTGTCCGCCTCCTCGAATTCTTGCTGGCTTTCGAAAATCAAAAGGAGCGTTCGAAGCGCTTTAAGATCTTTGCCGTCCGAATTTTCGAATCGAGATTCGAGTGACTCGACCGAATGCATCCGGAGGCGCTGAGCGTGAACCGACACCGCTGTGATCAGCATCGCGAAGATCATAAAGTGCGTTTTCATCCCGCCAAATTTAACGCGGATGCCCGGGAAAGTGTCAATTGGATGTAAAAACCGGTCGGTCGTTGATTTGAGGCCGCGAAAACGATAAGCTGGACGCGCTCTCAGCCCTGACCACCATGAAACGCCCCCTTCAATTTTTGCTGATACTGGCCTGCCCAGCCTTCGCTGCCGCAGATAAGGACGATGAGAATCCGCACTTCGAGCGAGTCCGCGACCTGGCCAAAGAAGAGCCCGCGCAGCCCGCGCAGCCCGCGCAGCCCGCCAGCTCGCATTTTCAAACCCTGCCGATTCGGCCAACCGAAATCAAAACCCAGCCAGCAGCTGCTGAGCCCGTTGAATCCGGTTCGGCCGAAATTGAGGCCCTTCGCGATCAGCTGGAAATCCTCGGAGGCGCGGCCAACCCGGCTCGAATTGGGCAGATCGAGGAGCGGCTCGCCGAACTCGAACGCCGCCTCAGCAGGCTAGAAGCAAAAATGGAGCGTGCGGGAACGGGCAAAAAAAGAGAGGGCAAAGCCAAAGATTGAAGTATTTTCCAACTGCCATGAAAACTCCAACATCCTCAATCGCCTGCGTCGCGCTTTTCGCCGCCGCGCTCGCGCCCCTCGGTCAAACGATGGCCGAAGACAGCCCAGCTGAAGCCGCACGCCGTGCGCTTTCCGACCGGGTGAACGGAAACCGATCCACTGGAACGACTGAATCTGGTGGGGCAACGATCGTCGCGCCGAAGCAGCAGACGAAGACGATCACCACGATCACGTACACGGCAGTCTCGTCGATGCGCGAGTGGACGAGAAAAGCCGACGGTGTAACGATGTTGGCCCACCTCCTCGCTTTCGCAGCTCCAAAGGACGGCGAAAAGGGGCCAGTGATCGTCGTTTACAAGAATAACGTTCGATTTCTCCTCGATGGCGGAAACAAAAAGCCGATCGACTACCCTCTGGCAGAATTGTCTGAGGAAGATCAGGAATTCGTCATGCGAATCGCGGAAGCCGCGAAAAATGGCCCACCCAGGGCCTCGAAGCCGACGATGAAAAAGCCAGAAACAGCGCCCTACGAGCCGCTAAAGAAAGAAACGGAGTAGCCGGTCTCAGTCGCGCGCAGTTCAGGAATCTTTTGCGTCAGAATCGGGTTTCGCCTCGGATTTTTCTTCGGGATCGCCCAGAATCGCTGTGATAATCAGCAGGCCCGCCGCGATGCAAATGCAGGAATCGGCGACGTTGAAAGACGGAAAGTGTCCGAATTTCCCAAAGTTGAAATCGAGGAAATCGACGACGTAACCGCGGTAAAGCCGGTCGAAAACATTTCCGAACACGCCAGCGACGAGGAGCGTCACGGCTAATCGAGACCATCGGGTCGGGAACGCGTTTTTGAACCAGAGAATGGTGAGGAACGTCATCGCGACGATCGCAATTCCGACGAAAAGAACGTTCGCCCAGGCGAGCCCGTCGCCCAAGCCCCAAGCCATCCCGCGGTTGTGAACGCGGACGAGATTGAAGAATCCGGGAATGACTTCGATTCGATGCAGGAGTTCCGGATTGTAAGCGGCTTCAGGATCCTGAAACCTGGTCACAATCCAGTGTTTGGTCAGCCAATCGAGCACGAAAAGCG
>JBLHKS010000293.1:0-7547 GCA_047620505.1 Verrucomicrobiales bacterium
AAAGCCTGAAGTCAGCAGCGCGCGGATTTCGGTCCTTTGCCAACTACCGCATTCGAATCATGTTTTTCTGCGCAAAGTTAGATCTCTTTCCGTTAGATAGTTGCCACGAAAATCCCTGAAGAGCCCTTTAATGGAGAGCGACACCGTTTCGAACCGCTAGTATTTTTTCGTTCCCAACGCGCCTCGCCCGGTTTGTAGAGAAACACGGGAGAGGTGTAAGAACTGCCTCAATGCACCATTTGACTATTGATTTCCTTGATCGTCAAGATTTTGGCGGTCGATCTTATAATGGCCAAGCGATTGATAAGTCACACTTCATTCCTCTCTCACGACCGTAAATTTGCCACTTTGATTCATGAGCATCTTACAAGGTTAATTATTTTACCTGGATTCAATTCGACCACCAACCGATGATCGAAACGCAGTTTTCAATTCCATTTCTCCTAAGTTCATGACCGATCGCCGCCATTTTTTCAAGACAGCAGCTGCTGGTGCCGTGCTCGGGCCGTCGAGCCTGCTTTTCGCGCAACAGGCAGAAGACCGGGCGCATCCGAATCTGGTGAAGGGCGAGGTGCTGCGAACCAGCGGCGCGATTTCTGGTGACCCAGATTGGTTTGGCGAAGCGGCTCGCGAAATTCCGGTCGCGGGACGAACCCAGGTGATCGTCTGCGGCGGCGGGCCGGCTGGGATCGGCGCGGCGTTGGCGGCGGCTCGCGCGGGAACCGAAGTTCGGTTGATCGAGCTGGCTGGCTGTCTCGGCGGCGTCTGGACGGTCGGGCTTCTGACGAAGATCCTCGACACGACCGGCCCTGGCAAATCCGGGGTGATGGCCGAGCTGCTCAAAATCTTCGCCGAACGCGGGAGCGGGATCGCGCGTGACTCGAAAGGAACGGTTTACGATCCGGAAATCGCGAAGGTGGTCCTGGAGGAGTTGCTGGTCGAAGCGGGCGTGAAAATCCAGCTTCACACCCGCGTTGTCGGCGCGGTGACGGACGATCAGAACCGGCTTTCCGCGATCCTGACCGAATCAAAATCCGGTCGCCAAGCGTGGGTTGCGGATCGCTTCATCGATTGCACCGGCGACGGCGACTTGGCGGCTCAGGCGGGCTGCAAATTCGATGTCGGCACGGGTTCGGATTGCACCTGTCAACCGATGTCGATGCTCGCGCTGCTAACCGGGATCAACGCAGATGAAGTCCGGCCGTTCATCCGCGAAACCGGCTCTCAGGCGAAGCGCGACTTCCTCAAATTCATGGAGGATCACGGCATCAAACCGACCTACCGCGCGCCGACGCTTCGGCATCTCCACAGCGGGATTTACTCGATCATGACGAATCACGAGTACGGCGTTTCCGCGTTTGATGCGAACGCAATTACCGAGGCGACGATTCGCGCGCGACGCGAGCTTCACGAGATCGTTAACGGCCTGCGTAAACTCGGCGGCGCGTGGAAAGACCTCGCGATCGTCGCAACAGCTGAACAGATCGGCGTCCGCGAGGGCCGGCGGATTCGTGGACGCTACGAAGTCACGGCTGAGGATCTCGCGAAAGGCTTGCGGCACCCCGAAGCAGTCTGCCGGGCGAGTTTTGGGATCGACGTTCACGCGCTGAGCAAGGCGGGCAACATGGAGATCGATCAGACTTTCAAGAAGGGCGGGGCGAAGCCCTACGACATCCCCTACCCCTCGCTCGTCGCGGCGGACGTCGACGGTCTGCTCATGGCCGGCCGCTGCATCAGCGGGGATTTCATCGCGCATTCCAGCTATCGCGTTACCGGAAATTCTGTCCCGATGGGCGAGGCGACCGGGCTAGCAGCTGCTAGGTCGATTCAACTCGGAGTCCTGCCGCACGAACTCAGCTGGGGCCAGATTAAAGCCGCCCCGAATTCTTGATATCGAGGTAAGAATTCGAGAGCGCGACCGGAAGCTCCTTCGCAGTTTCGTCCAGTGTCAGGATCCCGTGACCGCGCAGTTCCTCGAACAATCGGGCGCGTTCTTCGAGGTAGAGATGGGTCGCGCCGAATTGAAGCGCGTCGTCGAATCCCTCGATCCGGCGAGTCACGGATTTCTGGACGGACGCCTCGCGCAAACTCGCCAGCATCACGACGTGCCGCCGCTGCAGCAAGCGTAGCGCAAGGAGAACATCGCCGGAGTCTTCGCTTCGCAAATTGGTCAGGACGATCACGAGGGCGCGCCGCCGTTGACGGACCATGAGTTGCTCGACGGCCTCAGTGTAATCGCTGGGTTCCTTGGTGGTTTGATAATCGTAAAGATGGTTCAGCAAAGTCGTCATCGAGTGCTGGCCTTTGACCGGCGGCTGCCAACGATTCGCGCCGCCGAAACCCAGAACGCCAACTTTGTCGCCCTGTCGGAGCGCGATAAACGACGTTAGGAGGACTGCGTTGAGGCAGTGGTCAAACTGAGGGAGATCACCATCGTAAGCACGCATCCGGTGACCGCAATCGACCATGATGATGATGCTTTGATCGCGCTGTTCGCGGTACTCGCGGCTGATCAGCTGGAGACGTTTCGAGCTCGCGTTCCAATCAATCTGGGAAAGCAGATCGCCTTCCTGATATTCGCGGAGCTGATGAAAATCGCGGCTCATGCCCGGGCGATTCCGATGAACGATGCCCATGATGTTTTCCTGATTCTCGAGCGCGAGCAGCGAGTAACGGACGATGGGTTCGTAATTCGGGTAGACGCGGACGTCGCTGGATTCACCGCATAGCATCGTGTGGCGCCAGAGTCCGAAAGGAGAGATCCGCCGAAGGTGCGCAGCGGTGAACTGAAGCAGCCCGCGCTTCATCATTTTAACGGAATAATTCACCTCGGTGAAGCCGCGTCTGGGGGCCGTTCCCTGCCAGGGCATCTCATCGGATTCGGCATCCGCTGGGAGCCCGTCAAAAATCTCGACTCTCGCTTTTGTGAGGCCGCGATTGACGATTTCCAGCTCAACTTCGCCAGCCACGCCTAACGCGAAGCGCGAAGCGGGTTTCCGCCGAATGAGCAGTGGCCGCTGGGCGAGGACGAGGAGCAGATCGAGCAAGGCGAGCCCGCCGACGGCCACGCCCGTCCCAGCCCAGATGAGCGGCGGTTGTCCGAGAATCGAGACGACCAAGCCGACTAACCCCCAAGCAAAAATCAGAAAAATGAGCCAGCGAGACGGAATCATTTCACTGCCGGGGAGCCTCGATTGTCTGGACGATCGAAGTCAGGACCTGGTCGACGTGTTGGCCGCTGATGAGCAATTCCGGCGAGAGCGCGATGCGGTGTCTCAGCACCGGGAGCACCGCGGTTTTGACGTCGTGCGGCGCGATGAAATCCCGGCCATCGAGAACCGCGTAAGCCTTGGCAAGACGGACGAGACCGATCGCTCCGCGCGTTCCGGCACCGAGACTGATTCCCTGCGCCGTGCGAGTGGCGCGGACGATGTTGACGGCGTAACTCACGACTTCTTCCACGGCGCGAACAGCGGCGACGTCGTGCTGGGCTTTGAGGATTTCCTGGACGGAACAAACCTGCTCGATGGCGCTCGGTTTGAGCCCGCTGCCGGAAGCGCCGGAGGCGACAGCCTGGACGATCCACTTTTCGGATTCGGCTTCCGGATAGTCGATCAAAGTTTTGATCAGAAAGCGGTCGAGCTGGGCTTCGGGCAGTGGGTAGGTGCCTTCCTGTTCGATCGGGTTCTGAGTCGCAATGGTCATGAACGGTGCCTCGACCTTGTGGCTTTCGCCATCGATCGTGACTTGGAGTTCCTGCATCACTTCAAGCAGAGCGGCCTGCGTTTTCGCCGGCGCGCGGTTGATTTCATCGCCGAGGAGGAGGTTGACGAAGACCGGCCCTTTGCGAACACGAAAAACCTGCTGGCCCATGTCGTAGAGCGTGTGGCCGGTGACGTCGGACGGCATCAGATCGGGGGTGAACTGGATGCGTCCGAATTCTCCGCCAAACGCATTTGCGAGCGCGAGAACGAGGTGGGTTTTACCGAGTCCCGGCTTACCTTCGAGCAGCACGTGGCCGCCCGCGATCAGACTGGCGAGAAGCTGATTCACAACCTCGTCCTGACCGATGAAAACCCGGCTGACTTGCTCGCGAATCCGGCCGAGCATCGCAGCAGTTTCGGCATACGGATGACCGGCGTAGGGGCTCGGTGCGGCCGCTTGGACCGGAGCAGCTGCTGGTTGGGCAACCGGAACTGCGGGAGCAACCTGGACTGGCGCGGGCACCGGAATCGGCGGCGCGACCGGCACAGGGACGGGGGCTGGCTCAGGAACTTGAGCAGGCGGTGGAGTCGGAGCCGGATTGAATTCCGGTGAGGGTGATTGCGGGTAGAGGTCGCTCATTTGACGGTATCCAGTTTCTGTAAATCGCGAAGTATGGCGGTGATTTGGTTTGGCTCGCGGGGTTTGGCGGTGTCGAGCGCGGCGCGGACTCGATTCGGCGAGAGGCCACTTGCCTCAGCCAGTTCGGCAGTGGCTTCATCGAGGACCTTGCTGTCGTCGAGCATGGACTTCATTCGAAAGCGTTTGAGGATGCGCCGGCGCAGCGGTTCGACCAACGCGCGAGCGGCTTTGCGCTTCCAGAGGAAGTGGCCGGTCATCGAAAGATGCGAAGTGAATTCTCGCGAAACGGGTTCGGTTTCGGCGATCTGCGGGCCGAAACGCGGCATGATTCGCCAGAGCCAGAAAAGAATCAGCACCGCGAGGCTGATCAACGGCATCCAGCCGTATCGCCAGAGCAACATGCTGAACGACATCCGCGTTCCGCGCACCAGCCAGATCGCTGAAGGGTCGCCTTCGAGACTAACGATGTCCCAGAGAAATTGAGCGTGGTCTCCTTCGCCGATGTAGCGATTTCGCCAGGGATGCGCGTGGGCGATCACCGTGACTCGGCCATATTCGTGGTAAAAACTCAGGAAGGAAGAAGCGTCTTCCGATCCACTTTGAATCGTGTCATAATCTTCAGTGCGCTCGTCATCAACGTTAACACCCTGGCTACCTGGGATAAAAACTTCGATGACCTCTCCATAGAAATCGACCTCAGTCGAGGCCTCGTCGCGATCCGTGACTTCGACTTCCAAAAGCTCGAGCAACGGGTGTTCGTCGTTTTCAAACGCGCGCTCTTCTCCGCTCGTGTCGATCGGTCCTGGTTTCTTCGCGTCTTCCTTTTCCTCCTCGATTTGCTCCAATCTGCGCTCAGCCCAGCTGTCCAGCCAATCGTCTGAAAGGGTGTCGGCCCCGTCTAACAGATAAATAATGTGGCCGCCTTCAGAGACCCAATTGACGAGATTCCGCGCCGTCTGCCTCGACCGAAGGCTCTCGGACGGGATGATGATCGGGACATCGTAATCCGGCATGTCAGTCAGATCGAAATGCTGGTTCGTCTCGGCACCCATCGACGTTAGAAAGCGCTCCGCCGCCAGAAACGGGTTCGTCCGCGCGGGTCCGCGGTAACCGACTTCACGTTCCTCAGGCCGCATATTCGGATTCGTCGACGGATCGCTGCAACCGGCCAGAACGGCGGCGGCGAGGATCAAGACGGCGTAGCGGATTCGAGTCATGCAGGCTAGCCGTTTGGTCTCAGCTTGAACGGCCAGCTGCCGCAGAGTTCGTTCATTTCCGGATCGCGCGGTGGCGTTTTGCCATAAGCCGTGCAAACCCAGACTCCTGTGAGTTTACCAAAATATTCGGCAACTCCGGCCGCGTCTTTGATTCGGCGAGACCGTCGGACGACCTCAACTTCGGTATCGCTTTCTTCGATCGGAGTGCCGACCTCGATCAAGCCGCTGATCGCACCTCGATAGAGCAGACCAATCGCTTCCTGATAGTTTCCTTCGGCCCAGAGTTTGCGCGCCGCGGAAATGATGTCGGGCGGAAGCGACTCCCGAGTCACGTTCATTCCCATGACCGTGCGCACCTCCTTCTTTTCCTCCTCAGCCGGCTCGTCCTCCCACTTTTTGGCGACCATCCAGATGAGAAACCCAATTCCAATGACGATCGCGATGATCACGATCACCCATGTCGCAGTTCCAGCTCCCGCGAACACGCTGCCGCCGCCGAGCGCTCCCGATCCTCCGCCCCAAACCGGGCCGTTTGAAGACGACGACGACGAGCCGCTGTTGTAGTCCGGCCGAACTTTGGACTTCGAATCCTGATAGTAATAGCGAGTTTCTTTGTGAATCTCGAAATCCGGGTTTTCTAGTACTTCGTCGATCGTCGATCGTGGCGATTGACCTTCGCCGTCCTGAGCCAGCAGCTGCTGGCCGCTTCCGAAGAAGATCAGCACGCTCACAACGATCATCGTGACGCCGGAAGCCAGTTTTGAGAGACGCAATCCCATGCGTCGGAATGTCAGCTCAATATCCCAGCCTTCAAGGTGGCTTCGCGCATTCAAATAAAGACCAAACCCGCTCGCTGAATAAATTGGCTGCACCACGGTTAACGCGAAAAGCCAGGCACCGATCATCGTCCAGATCAGGGAAGGTTCGATCGTGACGAACTCGCCGTAAAACAGACCGCTGAAGAATTCATCCGAGCGAACCCAGGTTTCCTGGAAGCCGCTTTCGAAACTCGGTAAGATGCCTTCCGGAACGAGAAACCAGATGATCATCAAGACGCTGATCCAAGTGAGGTGAACCATGAAGGTAGCCCCGATCTGAGTCCACCAGGCCGCCCCGCCCGCCCGCGTCGAGATTCCAGATGCGCGACGTCGAAACTTCGATCCTGACAGACCCTCCAGGACGGTCACCGGCGCGGTCAGGCTGCGGAACGGTGAAAAATGGCCAAGGAAGAGGCCGCCAAAAAAATTACGGAAGAACAGAACCGGCCAGGATTTGAAGGTCTGCCAGGCGGTTGGCGGCGCGCCGAAAAGCGCGCGGCTCAGCACGAAAAGCGGAACGCGTTCGTAGAGCGGTTTGAACGCCCAGATCAGGGCGATCGCCAGCATCGGCTTCTCCCAGCACAGGGCGATAATCAGCGCCTGGATCGGCCAGACCGTGACCATCCAGGCCAACGTCACACGCCAAAAATTCACGCGGTTCAGCGCCCAGCCGAGATCGACCGCTTCAAAATTGCTGCGTGGCCGAATCTCGGCGGAGATGTCGTCAAGTTTCACGCGCCTCCCTTCCCGCAAAAGCCAAATAGGCCGAGAGGATCAGCGCAAAGGCGATTCCAAACGAAATTTTGATCAACGGATGAAGCGGCAACGGCGACCAGAAGCCTTCGATGATCGCCGCGATGAAAGTCATCGTCGCTGCGCCGAGCAGCAGCTGCACCCCGCGCATTGCTTTAAACTTCAGCGCTTCCTTCCGGGTCAAGCGGCCTGGTTTGATCACCGCCATGCCGATGAGAAATCCGGCCATACCCGCGAGAATCATTCCCATGATCTCAATAAAACCGTGACCCGAGACCCAGTTGATCAGCTTCACAGGAGTGCCGGCGTGGTCGAGATACGCAAAGGCGGCTCCCATGTGAAGACCGTTAAATACGATCGCGAACAACGTGCCGATTCCGGCGAAAATTCCGCTGGCGAAGATCCGCAGATCGAT
>JBLHKS010000294.1:0-7507 GCA_047620505.1 Verrucomicrobiales bacterium
TGACAACCGAGTATCGCGAAACGGCGCCGTAGTTCGCCAGATCGAACACCGCCGCCGGGTAGTGGCCGGGGACGTCTTCCCACATCCACGCGCGGAAAACCTGCGGCTTGAACGGGTCGGAGCCGATCGCTTGCTCGACCTTGTCGCCGGGCGCGAAATCGAACTCCGTCTCCTGCGCGGAGTGGGGCGACATTCCTAACACGCGTTGTCCTCCACGATCTCCGCCGGGCACAGCGCGGGAGACGTCGTTCACGTAGGCGCCCGGCGCGATGATGTAGTCCAGCAGCGTTTCGTGGCCGTCCCACGTGTAGTTCTCCGGGCGGTAAAGCGTTGGCGCGCCTGCGCTTTTCGCGCCCCACCAGAAACGCTCGATTTCGATGTCCTTGGTGCCGTCGTCGTTGGCGATGAACTTCGTAATCAGATACCAGCGATGATCGCCCTTCGGTGTCTTCTCAGTCGGATCGTTAACAGCAAAGTAGCGACCGATGACATTCGCCGTCCAAGGGCAGTCGGCGCCGCCGCGAATCAGGCCGCCGAATTTGCGCTCGGTGTTGCCAGTGACCGGGCTTTTGATTAACTCCGTTCCGTAGTCGACGCCTTTGAACTGAGTCATGCGCCCTTCGGGCAGGTCGTATTCGGAGCGGCCGGTGACGATGAGGACCTTGCCTTCGGTGATGTGTTTGTCAGGGTTGAGATTGACGAGCGGACGCGAATTCCCGAGCGTCTTGGCGTTCGCCTCGCCCTTGAAGGTTAGCTGCGAGGTTTCCCAATTCATCGTCTCGACCGTGGCCGCGAAATTGTTGTCCAGCGTCCGAATAAACGCGCCGTAGAGGTTGCCGTTCTCGTCGCCGGCCGCCGAGTGGACGTTGCTCATGTAGTTGTAATCGCAGTAGTAAACGTAGGTGTCGCCATGCGCGTATTGATTGCGAATCACCTTCACGTCGTAAGTCTGATTATCGGCGTTACTCGTCTGCGTCATGTGCAGAATCCCGGTGTTGCTCTTGTTGTGCGCGATCGCTCCGGCGATGTGGTCCATCTCGGTGTCGGTCACGAAATAGTGCATCTGCTTTTCCTTATCATAACCGATAGACTGGATGTAAGCGCGCGTCACGCCGCCGCCGTAACCCGGTCCGCCATGCACGTTGATGAACTGCCCCGGAGCTAAGCCGCGAACGGTCGGCACGTAGACCCGGGCGGCCTTGCCCTTCGCCGTCGGCAGCTGAAGCCAATCGAGATAACTGACCGAGCCCTGCACGATCTTGCTGTCGATCTGGAGCATCGGGTGGGTTCCCCAATGCGGCGCGCTGTCGCCTACGTTAAGCCGGAATTCGCGTTGAATCCCGAGTCCGGACAGCGGCGGCAAGTGGAGAACTTGGCGGTCGCGTTCACCGGTCAGGACAGTCGTTCCCGGCCCGTGCCGCCACGTTGTCGCCGGAGCCGGAGCCTCAGGAATGCGGATGAGCGATTGGAGCGAATCGGGCTTCAGCATCGGCCAGACCCGTGTTGGGACGACCAGAATGCCGGACTTTTCGCCCAACGCCTCACGCGCGGCCTTCCAAGTTTGTTGGGCCTCTTCCGGAGTTCCGGTCGGGCCGAATTCGCCGAGGTGATGGATCAGCGCGTCGTCGTCCTGCGCCAGCAGCTGCTGGGCGGCGATCAACGCGAACAGGAGGGAAAGCGTGAGGATGTTCTTCATGTTTTGTCAGGGTAAGATGACTTCGACGCCGTTGAGATTTCCGATCGAATCCGGAAGCCGCATTGGCGCCGGCTGTGATGTGGTTGGAACGGTCTTGTCTCTCCAGCCGACGACGCCAAGCTGATCGCCAAGCCGATGATGCGCGAGCATATCGCCGATTGTCTGAACGACCCACGGCTCAAAAATCTGCGAGCCGTTTTTGGTGTAAACGAGATTGTCCGCCAGATAAACACAGGAGTGAACTGCGCGGTTGTTCGCTTGCCTGATCACCAATATAAGGTCGCCGAATTGAAAACTTTCGCGTTGGTCCAGCGGGCGGTATCGCTGGCGAACGTAGGTGTCAACGGTCGAGGTGTCTTGGTAAATTGGGGCGGGGTAGAAGTTGAGGAAATTGAGCGCGGTCCAGTAAGCGTCTGGGAAACGGCCGCGACGGCCATCTTCGAGAATCGGAAACAGGTTGAGGTGTTTGCGCGGGGTTGGTGGAAGCAAATGGGCGAGGTCCAGCCGCTCGACTTCAGGGTTGCGGGCGATCGATTCCAACAAAGGCAGAACGTCTTTGGCTTTGGCTCCGGCGCTCCAGTAATTCGTGATGGTGGCAAGGTCGCTTTCCTTGGTCAGCTTCAGTCGCGCAATGGTTGTGCGGCGTTGGCTAACCGCCCGCAGCATCATTTGCTCTTCGGCGGCGGATTTTGCATAGCCGAGCAAAAACGGTACATCGGTTAGATATCGATCAGGCCCGTCTGGCCAACTGAGTTGCTCGATGAGCGGCAAAAGATCCGGCCGCAGCTCGGAGTTCTCGAACCAACTTTTGATGTCGCCGTGTTCGAAGACCACAGGATGGCGTTGGTAATAATTATCTTCGTAACTCGCCAGCTCTCGACACAAAACACGGCGGGATTCCGGCGCGAGATTCGCGACGGTATCATCGGAAGGCAAAAGCACCATGTGGGCCCCATGAGACAGCCGCTTGGCTCGGGCTAACTCGGGATGGCTTGCCGGAATCAAGCCTACCTGATCGAGAATCCGATCGATCGATTCGTGAGTTTGCCCAAAGAAATGCCACTCAGTCTCCCGGGAAGGACGTTCGAGCAGATTCACCACCGAATCCGGCGGTTGCAGGAAGATGTCGTACGACTCGATCGTGCCCCAAGGCGCCTTCGCAAGCACGGGCGCGAGCGTGAAACCGAGGCAGATCGCCACAATTCGAGGAATGATTTTCATGAATCAGAGGGTTCAGATTTAAGGCGGTAAACTTTTCGGTACAACTGCTCGATGGGGTAACGAGAGAGCATATCGGCTTCGCGCATCAGTAGCCACGGATGGAGCTGGCTGATGCCATTCTTGGTGAAAACGATGTCGTCCGCGATGTAGACGCAGCTGTGGTTTGGCTTGTCCGTCTCCTTTTCAAACCAAACAAGCACATCGCCGATGCGAGGTGGTTCATGCGTTGGCTCATAGCCGCGGTCGAGATGATATTGAACATCGATAAAGTCCAACAATCTCCGTCGCGGCTCGCTGTTGAAGAAATTGAATGCCGTCCAAAAGCAATGCGGCATCTGATAGCGAATCGTCTCTTCTTTCTGTGGATAGGTATTAATCAATTTCCGGGGGGTCGGCGGGAGCAGGTTTACGATATCGACCGAATTGACTCCGGGTGCCCGGCGCACACCTTGAAGAATCGTGTTCACATCGCCGCGCAGTTTTCCGGTTCCCCAGTAGTCGCTGACCTCATCCAGATTGGTGTTGTCGTCAATCCTCAGCCGAACAATCAATCCCCGCGTCCGAGCGAGCGCGCGGACGAAACTGACTTTGTCCTCGGCGTTCTGCAGCCGCCTCATGAGAATCGGGACCTCGCAAAAGTGCCATTGCCCATCGACTTCCAACCGGCGTGACTCGACGAAACGGATAAGATCTTCGGAGATCGGGCGGCGGTCCAGCGCGCGGAACTCGCCCGCCTCAATCGGATAGCTTCGCTTGCCCAAGTCGGTCCACCAGATGTGACGGTAGAGTTTGTCTCGCTGCTCTCCCTTTAGCGTCAACACAAGATCATGCGGAGGGACAACGGTCATGCCTCGCTCACCGGGGTGCCAATGAGCACGAGCTTTCAAGGCTTCAATCCACGTTTGTTCGATCCCAAATTTCACCAGCAGCTGCTGAATCTGCTCCGGCGTCGATTCGGTGAATTCCCAAAGGATTTCCTCATCGAAGATCCCCATCCAGAGCATATCCATCGGAGGCTCCAGAACTGTCTCGTAGAATTCGAGCTGCCCCCAAGGTCCCGGTCGCGACTCGAACAGTTCACCTTTTGCCGATCCGAGCGCAAATGCTCCGGCGAGGAGAATAGACGTTGCGGCGCTTTTCATCAGGAGTCGGTAGAATCGAAGTGAGGGCGGTACATTTTTCGGTGTAGTCGCTTTACTGGGTAACGAGAGAGCATGTCCGCCTCCCGCATCAGGATCCAAGGGTTGATCTGACTGATTCCGTTCTTTGTGAAGACAATATCATCCGCGATATAAACACAACTGTGGATGAACTCCCCAGTTCCGTTCTCGAACCACAGAAGGACATCGCCAAATCGCGGGGTGTCCTGTGTCAATTCGTAGCCGTGATCGAGATGATAGGGCAAAAACATCGTATCCAGCAATCGAGGGCGCGGATAGTGATTGAAGAAGTTGAACGAGGCCCAATAGCAATCCGGCAGATCCTGCCGGATCATTTCTTCGGTTTGCGGATAGGTGTTAAGATACTTGCGAGGAGTCGGTGGCAGCAATTGCACAATATCGATCGATTCGACTCCCGGCGCCCGTCGCACGCCCTTTAGAATTGAGAGAACGTCGCTCCGGTGTCCGTCGAGCGACCAGTAGTTGGCGACTTCATCGAGATTCGTTTTGTCATCGATCTTAAGCCGAACCATCAAGCCGCGGGTCCGGGCGAGCGCGCGAATGAACTCCGTTTTCTGAGCCTGTGTCGCCAACCGCCGGGTCAAGATTGGAATCTCGCAACTGTGTTGTTTGCCGTCGACATCAAGACTTCGAGCTTCGATGAAGCGGATGAAATCTTCGGGAATCGGTCGTCGATCCAGCGACCGAAATTCGCCCACCTCAATTGGGAAACAGCGATCGCGAAACCCGTTGTTCCAGATGTGGCGGTAGAGCTTCTCCCGCGGCGCTTTCTCCAACTCGACCACCAGATCGTGTGGCGGGACGACCGTTATCCCGGTTTCGGTTTTCCGCCACTGGGCCCGCGTTTCCAGTGCCTTGATCCACTCATCATCGATCTCGAATCCGATTAGCAGCTGCTGGACTTCTTCCTGCGATTTTTCGGTGAACTGCCAAACGATCTCCTCTTCAAAAAGCGAGGGCCAGAGCAGATGCGTGGGCGGTTCGAGAATCGTTTCGTAAAACTCCAGCTGGCCCCACGGACCGGGACGCGATTCGAAAATTTCTCCTCTTATGACAGCAACGGGCGCGGCCATAATCAAGAACACCAGAGGCACCAATCTCATCATCGTCGGGCTTCCTGAAGCGCCAGAGCTTCTTTTTTCCACGCGCCTTGCGCCTCGTTTCCATCAAGCGGGAAGCCAGCATGCTGGACCATCCAAACGAGGACGAGGCCCTGCTTCGGCCTGATTTCCATGTTCGTCGCATGCGCGCCGCCGTGGCCGAAAGTATCGCCACCCACCGAAAATCCCAGACCGTAACTTTGCGGAACGGAGTCGGGCGTCTGTCGGCTGGAGAGTTCCTTCAACGCCTCCCCGCTGATGTAGCGCTTGCTATCGAGTTCGCCGCCGTTGAGGAGCATCCGGCAGAATGTCGCGGTGTCGGTTGCCGTCGAAAACAAGCCGCCGGCGGGCATCGGGAACCGGCTGTTTCGATCGTTGAGCGGATAGATCAACTGGCCGACGGGCGTCTCAACGAGATTGTCCTTGGCTTCGTTCGGGCGATAGGACTTCGCTAACCGTGTGAGTTGTTCCTCGTTCGGCCAGAACGTCGTATCCACCATCCCGAGCGGATCGAACAGGCGAGTCTGCATGAAGTCCTCGTAGGCCATGCCG
This sequence comes from Verrucomicrobiales bacterium, assembly GCA_047620505.1. GTDB lineage: Bacteria > Verrucomicrobiota > Verrucomicrobiia > Verrucomicrobiales > DEV007 > JBLHKS01. Next base: position 5,751 of record JBLHKS010000294.1, read on the forward strand.
CTAACGACTTCGATGATCCGCGCCGTCGTGTTGATCCCGGCATTCGAGTATTGATACTTCGTGCCCGGCTCCCACTGAAGCGGCGTCATCGCGTAACTGCGCACAGCAGCCGCCAGCGGCAACCCGTCGAGCGTCGGCTCTTCGATGGCGGATTTGAAAGGTAAGCCGCTCATGTGGCTCAGAACTTCGCGGATCGTGATCGGATGCGCTGGCCGATGCAGGACCGTTTTTTCGTCGTCCTTTTCAGCGATCATCATCTGCGCCTTGAACTCGGGTAGATACTTTTCGACCGGGTCGTCGAGCGCGATTCGTTTCTCATCGACGAGCATCATCACGGCCGTCGCAGTCATTGGTTTCGACTGCGAGGCGATCCAGAAGAGCGCGTCCTTCGGCATCGCTTTCTTGGCGTCGACGTCCGCGAAGCCCGCAGTTTCGATGCTGACCACACCGTCCTTGTCGGCCACGAGCATCACCGCTCCGGCGACTGCATGGCGATCGACATAAGCCTGAACGACTGGTTGCTGCCCAAGGGCGGCGGTCAAGGAAAGAGCGGTGAACAGGAGAGCTATTTGGGAGGTCATTGGATTCGCTGGAAATTCGAAGCCCGCATTGAACACCGCGTAGGGTCTATCGGGCACGACAAAATCTATATGTAATGCGACGGAGTTCCTGCACGTGTTTCTCGCAAGCCGGCAGCTGCCGCGGAAATTATGCGAAATTCGACTCCACTTCACCCGATGCCTCACCGTCGCCGCCGTCCGCGCAACGTGGTCGCGGCGTTGGAGAAAGAGCGAGCCGCTTGGGTTCAGGAACTAGCAGCGACGTCACTGTTCTACAAACTCTTCGACCATTTGCCGGGCGTGTTTTTCTTCGCCAAAGACCGCCAAGGAAGAAGCATGTTCGTTAGTCGGAGCATCCTCGAACTTTACCAGATGCGCGACGAATCCGAGATGATCGGCCTGAGCGATTTCGATCTCAACCCTTCGGGCATGGCCGAGGGCTACGTCGAGGACGACCAGCAGCTGCTGAGCGGCGCGACGAAACAGATCGAGCGGCTCGAACTCTGGTTCGACCGCCAAGGCATGCCGGATTGGTTCGTGGTGACGAAGTTGCCGATCCACGATCAAGCAGGCGAGGTTTGCGGCGTCATGGGAATCCTGCGCCGGCCAGAGGAAACCGAGCGGCTGCTGCCGGTTTTCCAGACGGTGGCGAAAGCCGTGGACGTCATCCGGCGCGACTTCGCCCAGCCGCTCAAGGTTCAGGATGTCGCCCGATCCTGTGGACAGTCGCAGCGCCAACTGCAGCGCCGTTTTCAGACCGCGTTCGGCGTCTCACCTCAAGAATTCCTGATCCGCACGCGGACCGTCGCCGCGATGCGCCTGCTTGAAGAAACCACCCTGACCGTCGCCGAAATCTCCGAGCGCTGCGGCTTCGTGGACGCCAGCAGCTTCACGCAACACCTGCGCCGCCGGACGCGCATGACGCCGTTGGCTTATCGTGACGCGGCAGGCAAATGATCGCCGCCGATCATCCTAACCTATTCGATGGCCCGTGAATGCCGGGAGAAATCGCAATGAACATCCCAACCGAACCCTACCAGAAGCGACCAATCCGGTTTCTGGATCTCTGGCGACATGGGGATTGGGGGCAATTTGGTAGGAATCAGGTGGATTCATTCGTTCGGCGGGCGGTTGAGGAAGATGAATGGGACTTCACACTCTGTCACTCCAAGTGAAGCGAAGCATCGACAAAAACCA
>JBLHKS010000295.1:0-7470 GCA_047620505.1 Verrucomicrobiales bacterium
TGAGCACAATATTCTCGTAAGTCTTCTTCGACCAGATGTAGCCGCCCGCTTTGTCCGTCGGAGCCAGCACTCCATCTGTCACCGCCCAAGCGCCTGCTTTGTCGAGCGTCCACGAATCCAAACCACCTTCAAGAAGGTTGGCGTCTTCGGCATGCGCACCCAGCAGGGCGAACGAAACGAGAAATGAGCTGATAACGGAAATTTTCTTCATGGGCCGACTTTGGCCGATGGAAGTTTCAGAATCAAGGGCTGAGAAGGTCCGAATTCTCGTTCTCGAACAATGAAGACGTTGACGAGCGCGCCTTCGGAAAGCTAGCCTTCGGGAATGAAAACCCTCATTTCGCTCGCCAGCAGCTGCTGGCTTTTTTTCGCCGCGTCCACGCTCATCGCCGGACCGATCCGCGCCTTGCCAGAAGGCCAATTGCCTGATGATTCGCGTTATGCCGATCCAACCACGCTCCACGACTATCATCCGTTTCGTGCAGTCGCCTCCAAAGCCGAATGGGAAATCCGTCAGGCTCACATCAAACTGAGAGTTCAGGTCGGTGCCGGGCTCTGGCCGATGCCGGAGAAGACGCCGGTTAACGCGATCGTCCATGGCAAAGTGGACCGCGACGATTTCACGGTGGAGCGCGTCTACCTCGAATCCTTTCCTGGCCATTTCGTGACTGGCAGCATTTTCCGGCCCGCAGGCGATTCGCTCAAACTCGGCGAGAAGAACGGCAAGCGGCCTGGCATTCTTTGCCCGCACGGTCACTGGAAAAACGGCCGATTTTACGACGCTGGCGAGCAGGCTGCGAAAGGCCAGATAGCCCAGGGCGCGGAACGATTCATGAGCGCCGCGCATAGCCCGCTTCAGGCGCGTTGCGTCCAGCTGGCGCGGATGGGCTGTGTCGTCCTGCATTACGACATGCTTGGAAATGCGGATTCGATCCAGTTTCAAGAGCACCGACGCGGACCGCGCGAAAATCTCGTCAACGACAAGCACGGCGAGTGGGGATTCGTCAGCCCGCAGGCGGCGGCGCGCTTGCAGACGAATTTCGGCCTGCAAACCTGGAACAGCGTCCGCGCGCTGGATTTCCTGACAAGCCTCGAAGACGTCGATGGAGATCGACTGATGGTGACCGGCGCGAGCGGCGGCGGAACCCAGACTCAGATGCTGTCCGCGATCGACGACCGGATTGACGCATCGTTCCCCTGCGTGATGCCGTCGACGGCGATGCAAGGCGGTTGCACCTGTGAAAACACGCATTTTTTGCGCATCGGTCAGGGAAATATCGACATCGCTGCGGCTGTCGCACCGCGTCCGCAGGAAATGACCGCCGCCGACGACTGGACGATCGAGCTAAAGGAAAAGGGCGCGCCGGATCTCCTCGCGCTCTACAAAATGGTCGGCGCGGAGGGCAAATTCAAAGCGCATTTCGACGTCCACTTCAAACATAACTATAATCATGTCTCTCGAACTCACATGTATGGTTTTGTGAATCGGCATTTCGGAATCGGCCTGCCTTCGCCGGTGCTCGAGCGCGATTTCGAGCGGCTGACGCAGGACGAATTGACCGTTTGGAGCGGCGAGCACCCAGCCCCCAAAGGAAATGCGATCGCCGATGAACACGAAAAATCGCTCCTCCGAATCTGGACGGATGACGCGGATGCTCAGATCGGAAAGTTAGTCGCCCCAGAGTCCCCCGAGGCCCTGACAATGGCCAAAAAAGTTCTCGGCCAAGCTTACGAAGTCTTGATCGGCCGCGGTCCATCGAATGCCGCTGACGTCGAATTCGAACTCGTCGACAAAGAGTCGCAAACCGGATTTACGGCGTTGTCAGGAATCGTCCGCAACACACAATTCAATGAAGAAGTCCCGTCGAATTTCCTGTTTCCAGAAAACTGGAACGGCCGGGCCGCGATCTGGGTTTTCCCGAACGGCAAAGCCGGCCTCTACGAAAACGGCGCGCTCCGTCCCGAAGCTCAGCAGCTGCTGGACGCAGGCACAGCCGTGATGAGCCCCGATCTCTGGCGTCAGGGCGAGTTTTTGAACGAGGGCGAGGAAGCTGGGGAGAACGACCGCGTTCAGTACCCCGGCGACACCGACAAGCCCGGTTCGACCTGGCGGCTGTCGAGCGTTTACTATTATGGTTATAACGATTCGACCTTCGCGCGACGCGTCCACGACATCCTGAATTGCATCGCGTTTGTCCGGAACAATCCAAAGTGGGACGTGAAACACGTTTCGTTGATCGGTCTCGACGGCGCAGGGCACTGGGCGGCGGCGGCTCGTGCAGTCGCGGGTGGCGAAGTCGACGCTGCGGCGATTTCGACCGACGGTTTCCGCTTTGCGAATCTGGAAAGCGACTGGGACGTCGACTTCGTTCCAGGTGCCGTGAAATACGGCGATGTCGCTGGATTTCTCACCGTCGCGGCGCCGGGACGGATCTGGCTGGCAGACGGCGACGCGGAATTGCGCGCCGGTGTCAAAGCCGCTTACGAGGCTGCGAGCAGCGCCGATTCCGCGAGCCTGAAAAACGCCGTTTCAGCTGATTTCGTCGAGTTTCTCGCAGAATAGACGTTCGTGATCTTGGTAGGATGGGCTTCAAGCCCGTCTCCAATCGACCTGGCCGACCATGCCAGGGACGGGCTGGAAGCCCATCCTACCATTTTTGCTGTCCGTGGCGAAAAATCGAGTCGAGATATTTTCGGAAATCTTCTCTGAGAGACAGCCTAAAGAATTGCGGGTTCGGCAGGCCCGGCGTATGGCTTAGCCCGAATATGGGTGAAAGTGAGCCAGAACAAGCGCGCAAACAGCCGCGTCGACGCCGCAAGAGTTCCTGGAAAGCAGTGGCGGGCAGAATCATCGTAATGCTGGCCGTGCTCGGTTTTGTGCTTCAGTACGGCCGGAATGAGATTTACAAATTCCAGGCCGAACGCTTCAAATCGAGGCTGGCGAAAATGATCGCGGACCGTGATGCGGTCGTCGAGGAGAAGCTGCGGCTTGAAGCAGAATTGGCGAAACTGCGCGGCGAGCAGGACTCGTAGTGAGCTCTCAGGCGACGTACTGCCGGTACAAACCGCCAAATAGCGCTCCCATTTTCCAATAGTTCTCGCCTCGGCCAAAGTAATCCTTGGTGTAAACCACGATCGCGTAAGGCGTGCCGCCTTTGTTGAACCAGAGACCTTCGTGTTTCCAATCGTTGAAGGTTCCGGTCTTTCCTCCGATGTAGGAAATCGATCGGGGCAGGTACCAGCGGCCGCGGCCGTACTGCGCGCGGCGCATCGCCTCCAGAAGGAGCTCATTTCCGTAGTCGAGCTGGTAGTTGACGCAGCGCCGAAAGAATTCGCAGTAGAATCTGGGACTCTGCGCGTTACCCAGAATTGCGGAGTGCGGCAGGTTATATTTTCTGAGAAAAGCGCGCTCATCCTCAATCGTGTAGAGGGTGTTCAAGGCTCGCCAACTGGCGTTAATGCTTTTGTCGCAGACCTTGACGATGTGCATGAAATTTTCACGCGACAGCTTTCCTTTGTAGCGCTCCAGAACGATCGCGCTAAGCGCCGGTTTTGGCATTGAACCGCCAGACTTCAACTCGTCAGCGTTGTGCTCGGCCAGATATCGGCCGGTGCGAAGATTTTGAACCGCATAGCCGACTCGCGGGTCGCTACGGAAGGATTTGTAGCCGCTTTCGAGGGTCGAATTCCATTCTCTCCCATGAGCAGGATGAGGCGAGTAGCGAAAACTCGCACCGCTGGCGATAAATTCGCGAGTGAACTCTGCTTTTGCAGCTGCTTTTCCCCGTCCCTTCGATGGAGCAGTTGCTGGTTTTGAACGCCGGTCAGCAGTCCGATTGTTCGTGGTTGAAATTGCGCATCCGCCGAGACTGAGAGCCCCGAGTAAAAGCATTTTCCGACGATTGAATTCCCCCCGTTTTTTCATGACGAAGCGAATTTTGGGAACTCCAGCTCAAAAATGAAAGTAGTTTATCGCACGAATCGAAAATATTCGCGATTTTGAGAACGCCAATCTGATTAGCGGGCCTTTCCGCGTTCAGGTTTTTGCCCAAAGGATGCCGGTCAGGGCAAGAATCGGCCACTGAAGCGCTGGAACCTGAAAAGGAAAATCAACCGCCGCATGGGCCAGAACCCCAAACAGCATGATTTTCAATCCCGACGCGTAAAAGTCTCGGTCGTCTGTTTTATTGCGCCTCAGCAGGGCTCCCCCTAACAAAACCGCCCAGATTCCGGCCCCGACATAGCCCCATTCGATCATCAACTGGAGGTAGTCCTGGTGCGCTCGGTACGTGAAACTGATCGCCGCCTCTTCCCCCGATGCTTGGAAATCGACAAAAGCCGTGTGAAAAGTCCCCGGTCCGTATCCAGTAATTCCGGAATTGGGAAGAATTCCCTCCCAACAGGTCTTGTAGGAGTCCAAGCGAGCTTCCGCGCTCTGATCGAACGCCTCCCAGCGCCCGAGGCTGATTTCAGCGCTGAGACTGATAAAAAGCGCACCCGCTGCGACGACCAGGATCACGCCGACGACTGCGGTGCTGCCAACTGCACGCCCGGAAAAAGCGGATCGGATCTGGCTTCGATAGGCGATCAGCAAAATCACCACGATCACGACCGCCATCACATGGCCGACTTTCGACGTGTTCGCGAAAACCGCAGCCAGGGTAAACAACGTCGAGCACGACCAAAGCGCCAGCCTCAGTGGCGCACGTTCCTCAGAAGAAAGCGCCCTCAGCCACAGCAAAAACGACGCTGGCCAGCACAGATTTAAGAACGTTGCTGAGTTCCCGTGGTAATCGAAAGCGGCGAAGAAAGTTTTCGCTTCAATCGGCTTGTCGTAATTCCAAAGCATCACGGTCCCCGAGGCCTTCTGATAGACTCCAGCCATCGCAACCGCCAAGCCTGTCAACGCCAGCCAACCCAGCAGCTGCCGACGCAGTCGACGCGATCGCGCCAGGTCCACAACCACAAGAACTCCGCCGAAAATCGCGGTGAAGTGAATCATCGCACTGCGGCTCGCATCCTGATCCTTGGAGCCCGGCAGCCAGCTGATTCCCAGCGTGTGCACCGCCGGATGAAATCCCCTGCCCCACACGTGCGTCCACTCAGCGTTGAAAACCGAAATCCAGCCGTAGCCCAGAATTCCCAGCACAAGCAGACCGAAAAGCCACGGAATCGCCGGCGCTCGCTGCGCGGTCACCAACCCAAGCACCCAAATCGCGAACAAAACGCCCAATCCGGCGTCAAGCCACGGGCTCTGCTCCGGCAATTCGACCCGCCGCCCGAGCGTTCCCCATAAAAAGAGCGCGGCTACCCCGAGTACGAGGAAACGGTCGATCGGGGAAATCTTTGTGCGGGAGCTGGATGTTTGCGCGCTGATTGCCGCAGCCAATATCAAACTGAGAGAATCCCGCAAGCCCTTTTCAACAATTGCTCTTTTGGGCTTACGCCCGGATCTCGCGATTTGTATTCATTTGGTATGCGTTGGATTACGATAATTCTGGTTAGCGTCTTTGCCGGGTTTTCGACCGGTTGCTTCTATGATGGAAGCAAAATCCCTCTTCCTGAGGCTCTTGAGCAGCAGAAAATGGAATTAAACGAGAAACTCCAGACCTCTCACGAAACTCAGGACCGGCTCCACCACGAGCAACAGCGTCTTGCTGAAATGCAAGAGCAACTCAATCAGCTCCAAGCGACGATCGCCAATTTCAATGCCGAAGCGGAAGCACTCAAAACAGAACTCGTCGAAGTACAAGCGCAAGAATCAGAGCTTCAAATTGATCTCACCAGGTTAAAAGTTCGAGCGAGCGTTCAGTGAATTTACCCAGCGAAAATCAGCACATGAAAAAAGTATTTCTCATTGTCAGGCCTCTCGCCCTCGTCCTCACCGCATTGATTTTGGTCGGCTGTCAGGAAAACGCCCAGGTAACGCAGCTCCAAAACGAACTCGATTCTCTTAAGCAGCGATCGGCGGATTTGGACGAACAAATCGCTCGAGGTAAATCCGAATTGGAGACGATCAGGGCGACAACCGCAGACTCGGAAAAGGAATTAGGGCAGATGAAGACTGCGACGAAAAATGCTCAAGATGAAAAGTTCCAATCTCAGGCGGCACTTGCGCAAGAGAAGGACCAATTGGAACGACTCAAACGCGAAATCTCCGATCTCAAGGAACAGTTAGAAAAGTAGCCTACCTGGTAGTCAAAACTGCTCTCCGACTTCCGGCTTACGTCGGAAGCTCACCACGCGCCATCACGACCTTGCCGGTCCGAACGGTCTCGATGATCTCGTAGCTCGAAAGCAGACGAATCGCCGCGTCCACCTTTTCGGTATCGCCATTGATCATCGCGATCAGCGAAGTCTCGGTGAAATCGACAGTCTTCCCGTTAAAGTGATTGATGATCTGAAGGACCTCGGTGCGCTCACTCGTCGGGCAGATGATCTTCACCATCACCATCTCCTTCACCACGGCGTCATCTTCTTCGTGCTCGTAGCAGTGGATCACGTCGATCAGTTTGTTCACCTGCTTGATGATTTGATCGAGCATCTTCGAATCCCCGCTGACGCCGATCGTCATCCGCGAAAACTTCGGATCGCGTCCCTGCGAAACCACCAGCGAATCAATATTGTAAGCACGGCGCGAAAAAACCTGCGCGATCCGAGCCAACACCCCGGGCTGATTCGAGACAAAAACACTAAGCGTGTGCGCGCCCACAATGTCGGCCTGCGGCGAAAGCTTGGAGTCCGTCGTGATGATATTTTTGCGTTTAGCTTGATCGTTCATCTGAAAATAAGTGCGCAGTTAGATTCTTAAGTCGACCCGGTTGGCTTGGCCATTTTGTGCTTAGGCGGCTCAGTCAACATGTCCTCGAGCGCCGCTCCGGCTGGAATCATCGGGAAAACATTGTCGGTCTTCACGCACTCGGCATTGATCAGCACCGGACGGTCGTTGATCTCGAGCGCCTTCTTCAAAACCTTGGTCACGTCCGCCGGCCGTTTGATGTTGAAACCAGCCGCGCCGTAAGATTCGGCCAATTTCACGAAATCCGGGTTTCCAAGCAGATCCACGCCGCTCTCGCGGTTGTCGAAAAACAGCTCCTGCCATTGCCGAACCATCCCGAGATAGTGGTTATTCAAAACCAGAATCTTAACCGGCAATTTGTGAATCACCGCAGTCGCCAATTCGCAAAGCGTCATCTGAAAACCGCCATCCCCGACGATCGCCACGACCGTGTCTTTCGGCCTCGCGAACTGCGCGCCGATCGCGGCCGGAAAGCCAAAGCCCATCGTCCCCGCACCGCCCGAACTAAGCCAGTTAAAACTGGAATCAGTCTTGTAAAACTGCGCCGCCCACATCTGATGCTGACCAACGTCGGTCGAAACAATCGCCTTGCCTTCGGTCAGCTCGAAAATCTCGTCGATCACCTGCTGCATTCGCAAACCACCCTGCTTTTTGTAGCCCAACGGATACTT
>JBLHKS010000296.1:0-7420 GCA_047620505.1 Verrucomicrobiales bacterium
GCTTTCTTCTTGGCCGGAGCCTTCTTCTTCGCCGGGGCCTTCTTCTTGGCCGGAGCGCTCTTCACCGCCCCTTTCTTAGCTTTGCTAGGAGTGGATTTTTTTTTGGCTTTCTTGGCCATAATAAGGGGTTTGTTCAGGGGTTAAGATCGTGGCTACCTGAGTGCCATGCGGCAGAACGCGGGATTATTAATACCTTTGAATGGTTGCGCAAGGCCAAAACTGGCAGTTTTGAACAAAAAAGGCAGAATTCTACGGCTTGGCTTAAGTAAAACCCGTAAAGGTTGCCTCCCACCTAACATTATCACAATTTCTCGAATGGCCAGAACCAAGGCTGAGGAATCAAAAAAGACGCGGTCAGCCAAAGAATGATCGCCAACGGAAGGCCGGCTTTAACAAAGTCACCAAACCGATAGCCTCCAGCTCCGTAAACATAAGTGTTAGTCTGGTAGCCGATCGGAGTCGAAAAACTCGCGCTCGAGCCAAACATGACCGCGATCACGAACGGCCTCGGGTCGTAGCCCATCTCAATTCCGATAACTACAGCCAGCGGCGTCAGCAAGGCGGCGACGGCATTATTGCTAATCATTTCCGTTAGAATCGCAGCCAGCAAATACATCATCGAAAGCAGGATCCAGGGTCCATTGTCCTGGAACGCGTTTTTGATAATGTTGGCGACTCCGCTCGCCAGCCCACTGCTGCTGAGCGCTTCGCCCAGCCCTAGCATGCCGAAAATCATGAAGATCACCTTCCACTCGACCGCCTCGTAAGCCTCCTTCGCGTCGATTGCACGTGAGGCGAGGACGAGGAAAACGCCGGCAAGCGCGAAAGCGATTATCGGGATTTCGAGTTGCCGGGAAAAAGCGCCGAAAATCATGAAGCCGAGAATCGCGGCGAGGGCGAAGGGAGCTTTGGCTCGACGAAGGGGCTGATGCTTCGGCTCGCTCAGGTTGACGAAATCTTTTTCGGCGAACAACCGGTTCATTTTCTCCGCTGGCCCCTGAACGAGGAGCGTGTCGCCGAATGCGAGACGGACGTCTTCAAAGCGCTCCTTAAGATTCACGCCGCGCCGATGGACAGCCAGAATGATCACGCCGAATCGCTGCCGAAAATTCAATTCCTTTAGCGTGTTGCCGACGAGACCGGATGCCGGCCCGACGATGCCCTCCATCAACACGGCCGATTCCGTGCTCATCCGGTCGAGCCCCATTTCGAGCCCGAGTTTGTCCTCCGAAATCTCGACCATTCCGGAAACCCGGCTTTTGAAGACGACTTGATCGCCGGCTTCCAGCTCCAGCTGGTTCAACGGCGTCCTGACACGATCACCATCGCGCCGAATTTCGATGATCCGCACGCCGCGCATTTTTGCGAGCGTCGTCTCGGTCACGATCCGGCCGATCAGCTTGGAATCCGGCCCAACCGAGCCTTGGGTCAAAAATTCGCGAGTCTGTGAGCTCTCGAAAAGCGTCGAAAGCGTGACGCGATCCGGAAGCAGTTTCCGACCGATCGTAAGCAGGTAGATGCTGGTGATTCCAACGAACACGATGCCGAGTTTCGCCATTTCAAACATGGTGAACGGCTGCATCACCGCTGAGCCGTCGGCAAAAGCCAGCCCCTTCAATTCCTTCGCCCCCTGGTAGACGTCGGCGGCGAGGAGATTGGTTGAGGTGCCGATCAGCGTGCAGGTTCCGCCCACGATCGAGATATAAGAGAGAGGAATCAGAAATCGCGACGCTTTGAGATCGTGGAGTCGGCAGTGCGCGAGGAGGATCGGCATGAATACGACGACCACGGGGGTGTTGTTGATGAAGGCGGACAGCGGCGCGACGATCAGGACCAGGACGACGATGATTCGGACTTCGGATCCTCCGGCGATTTTCCCAAACCACCCACCCATCACCTCGATCAGCCCGGTTCGATCGAGCGCGGCGCTAAGGATGAACATGCAGGCGATGATGATCGGTGCGGAGCGGCCGAAGATAAACGGCAGCGAGTGTTCATCGATAATCCCAACAAAGAGGCAGAGAATCAGCGCGCCCATCGCGACGAGATCCGGGCGAAGCCATTCGCGAACGAAGGCGACGAAAACGACGCCGACCAGCGTGGCGACAAAAATCTGTTCCCAAGTAAACATGGAAGAGGGCCAGCGCAGAACGCACCCGCTGATTCTGACCCATCAGCGGGCCAGCGCAATCTCGAAAAGGGGCATCTGCGCCGTCAGCAGCTGCTGGCGGCGCGGAAGCGGATCAATCGCGGTCGGCCAACTTCGCGAGCAGGCGCAGGACCTCGATGTAGAGCCAGATGATCGTCACCAGAATGGAGAAACCGCAATACCACTCCATGTATTTGGGAGCGGACTGCTGGGCACCGACCTCGATCATTTCGAAATCGATAATCAGATTCAACGAGGCAATCACGACGACGAAAAGACTGAATCCGATTCCGATCAGGCCAGAACCATGAATATAAGGAATGTCTATGCCGAACAACCCAAGAAGAAAGGTAGCGATGTAGAGAAGGAAAATTCCGCCGGTCGCCGAAATCACGATCGATTTGAATTTCGCAGTCGGCCGGATGATCCGCATGATATAAAGAGCGGCCATCAGGATTGCGATGCCGAGGGTCAGCGAGATCGCCTGCATGACGATGCCGTTGTAAAAGTTCTCAAACATCATTGAGATGAGCCCAACGAACGCGCCTTTGACTACGGCGTAGAGCGGACCAGTCAGTGGAGACAAGTGCGGCTTAAAAACAGTCAAGACCGCGATGATCAAGCCTCCGATGCCAGTTCCGATCAGGATCGGCTTAATATTGGTGATGCTTCCCGTGGCCGCCATATTCCAGGCGATCGCGGCGGTGACAATCGTCAAAATCAGGAGAGCGATCGTTTTCACCATCGCACCGTTGGCCGTCATGACGTTACCGGCAGGAGCGGCGAGTGAGCGAAATGTGTTTTCGTTGAGAGCTGGGCTACCTTTTACCATGCGCTTTTGATACCGAATTTCAGGACCGATCGCAACAAAAAAAAACGGCTCCCGGGATCTCAGATCCGCGAAGCCGCCGAGCGCGCGAATAGCCGGATCCAACGCCCGAGGTAGACGAAAATGCCGATCGGAAACCAGACTAACGTAACCAGAATCGCGAATCCCGCGTACCACTCGGCCCAACCTGGCCGATCTGCGTTGGCAGCTCGCTCCACGGATTCAAAATCGAAAATCAGACAAACGGAACTAGCGAACAAAACGAATCCGGCGAGCAGAATCCCGAGCCAACCGGCTTCGTGAACAAACGGAAGGTAGATCTCGAATTTGCTGAGCAGAAAAATAACCAGATAGACGAGAAAGATCGATCCAGTCGACGCAATCACGACCGCTCGCCATTTCGAATCCGGCCGAATGACTTTGATCAGGTAGAGGGCGGAAATCAAAACCGCGACGAACGCGACCAGCATCACGCTGTGGATGACGACCCCGCCGAGAAACATTTGGTAGCGAACGCAAGTCAGCCCAAGCAGTCCGCCGACGGCGAGAGCGAGAAGCGGGGCCGTCACCAGGCTGCATTTTTTAGCGAAAACGGTCGTCAGCAAAATCGCCAACAAGCCGATCGCGCTTCCGGCGAAAATCCAGCCGGTTGCGCGCGGGCTGAGGTCCTTGAGAAATCGCCAGGCCGCCAAACCCGCAAAAATCGCCAGCAAAACGAGTAGCCCGGATTTCAAGATCGCCCGGTTTGCGTTCAGCGGTCGCTCCCCAGCAGCTGCTGGTTCGATCCAGTTGGACTGATTGAATCCGATCACGCGCCCAGCAGAACCTCGCTTCCGCCTGACATCAAACCAGGATTTCCTTCACGACCCGCGCCGGCTCGACGCCCGTCAGTTTCATGTCGAGCCCCTGATACTTCACGCTGAAACGGTTGTGATCGATTCCGGCTAAATGCAGCATCGTCGCGTGGAGATCGCGGACGTGGACAACGTTTTCGACCGAGTGATAACCAAGATCATCGGTCGCGCCGTGGGTCATTCCGCCCTTCACACCGCCGCCCGCCATCCACATCGAAAACCCCTTAATGTGGTGATCGCGGCCAGCACCGCCTTTGCCCTGGAACATCGGCGTCCGCCCGAATTCGCCGCCCCAGATGATCAGCGTGTCGTCGAGCATCCCCCGCTCTTTCAGATCCGTCAGCAACGCCCAAGTTGGCTTATCGGTTAGCCCACAACACGTATTCATGTAGTTGACGAGACCACCGTGATGATCCCAACCGCGATGGTAGAGATGAATAAAGCGAACGCCGCGCTCGGCCAGCCGCCTCGCCAACAGACAATTCGAAGCATACGAACCGTCGCCCGGCGTCGCGCCGTACTTTTCGAGCACGTGCTTAGGTTCGTCAGAAACGTTCATCAGATCCGGAACCGAGGTCTGCATTTTGAACGCCATCTCGTAAGCCGCGAGCCGCGTTTCGATCTCTGGGTTATCGACGGTCAAGTTTCGATGGCGGTCGAGTTTTCTGATCGCTTCGACCAGCAGCTGCTGACCGCGCTCGGTCACTCCTTCCGGCCGTCGAACGTAGTGAACGGGATCGCCAGCTGAGTTGAATTCGACACCTTGAAACCGACTTGGAAGGAACCCCGCCGACCACTGCCGCGAAGCGATCGGCTGCGGATTTCGCCCACCCACGCTCGTAAGCACGACAAAACCTGGAAGATCCTCGCTCTCGCTCCCAAGGCCGTAATTCAGCCACGAACCCATCGAAGGACGCCCGCTGATCGCCGTGCCCGTGTTCATGAAAGTGTGCGCCGGGTCGTGATTGATCTGCTCGGTCACCATCGAGCGGATGATGCAGATCTCGTCCGCCATTTTCCCGTGCCAAGGGAGAAAATCGCTGATTTCCTGGCCGCTTTTCCCATACCGCTTGAAGCTCGTCAACGGCCCCTGACACTTCAGCGCCTGTCCTTGAAGTTGGGCAATCGGCTGGCCTTTCGTGTAAGACTCGGGCATCGGCTTACCGTCGAGCTCGGCAAGCTTCGGCTTGTAATCGAAAGTCTCGAGATGCGAGGGCCCTCCTGACATGCAGAGAAAAATCACCCGCTTGGCTTTGCCTTTTCCAGTCAGGAACGGCGCGAGACTTTCCTCACCGCCAGACAATCCAGCCAGCGCAGCGGCTCCGAGGCCGACTCCTCCTTGAGAGAGGAACGACCGGCGTTTCAGTTGATCGGCAAACGGCGAACTCATCGGCTGCAAATTGCGCCTGATCTACGACCAAGGTCAAACTCGAAAAAAAGGGCGGATGCCGAAGCAACCGCCCAAAATTTCTCAGATCGGCGATCCTGACTTAGAAAGCGAGTTTGCCCCGGAAGCCGAACACAGCGAGGAAATCTTCAGCTGGGTTAAGCGCCGGATCGAAGAGCAACTGAACCGACGGCGTGACTTCAAGATTCTGGCCGACTGGAGTCCGGTAAAACATTTCGATCGCGAATTGGTTATCGAGATCAAGTCCACCAAAGGTCACTTCATTCGGCGACTGCCAGTTGAAACCGACAGCAAAGAGATCTTTGTCATTCCGAACGTGGAAAGCTGCACCTGCGGTGACCGAAGTCTCAAGGAGAGAAGGGGAACCAGCGTCCTCGGCATAAGCAGCCCTCACGAACGGCATCCAGGTTTTGTCGATCCACTTTGAAGCTGCGAAATTGACGCCCCAACCTTCGGGAGCGCCGAAAACGGTCGACTCGTCGACATGCCAGAAAGTGACGTGGACGTTATCCCTGAACCACGGAACCTGCGAGCTGCTCAAGCCGATTTCGACCGACTTCCAGTATTCGCTTTCGTCGAAAAAAGTTTCGGCGCTCCTGAAGGGATCCGTCGGATCCGAGTTCCGATCAGCGATCGAGCCGATGACGTAAAGATTATCCGTCAACCAGCCACCGAGCATAGCTCCGAACGCAGAATCCGATGGAAACGCGGTCGTGCCTTGACCGGAAGCGAGGCCAAGATGAGTGAATCCAGACCAAGGACTGATCAGTTCGAACGCGTCTGTAAACGTAGGGACATAAAGATAGCCGAGATAGCCGATTACCTGGTCTCCAAACGCTTGACGCCAGTAAAGGTTCGTGGTGCGGAATTCCTGATCACTGAAAGTTGCGCCGGCAGCACCGACATAGCCAAGATTCAGGAGGTGCCCCCGAGGGGCCACATCTGTGTAAGAATGACGATGCTCGACCTTCCAGTTCAGTGATCCGTTGTTAGCCGTTTCTCCCGGATTCACAAATTCCCATCGCCCGTATACCCGGGCAATACCGCCGCCGGAAAAATCCTCTGCCCCGTCCGGAGCCGAAGTCGCCGCGAAGATCTGAGTCGTGTAATCAATACCGAAAGCAAATCCGGTGTCGTCTTTGATCGACGTTTTGATGCCGTTCCAGTCTTCGATGATGCCTTCGCTACCTCGTTTTTCCTGCTCGAGAAGAAGGGCACCAACTGAGTCAGGTCCATCGGCCTTAGCCTGCGCGTGAAGATTGGCGGTACTGCCAAAAGCAATTGCGGTTGTCGCAATAATTAGAGGCTTAATGAGTCGGTTCATATGATCGATCTACGTGGTGTTGAATTGTTTGTGCTTGGGCTGTGCTGAGTTTGGCCCAGTAAAACCCGGGCGATCTTGCAGTTCCGCCTCAGAATCGTCAAGCACCGCGTTAATAAAAAGTTTTGCCGTTTTAACTGGCCCCAACGCTGACTTTTTTAACTTCAGGCTGGCGAGAGCATCCGGACCAATCCCGGGAAGCCTGTCCCTTTCGGAAATGGAAATCCAGCTGTGCCAGCCTCGGCGTCGAGGTGCATTTTTAGAATCATTTTCAGCGGCATGAGTTTTTTCAAGCCGCAGCGAGCGACTCCATCCCAACAAGAACGAAGCGCGCATCCGCCATCGAGAGCGAGAACCTCGTAGCGCCCTGGGCCTTCGAAATCCGCGAAAAAACGCGCAGCGAAGGTCACGACCGAAATCGGTTCTCCCCAGGAAACCGGCAGTTCGTTGGCGACTTGCGGCTCCAGTTCGATGCCGACTTTCGAGGGAACCATCGGGACTGGCGAAAGCACGAATGAGCAGCCTCCATCTTCGCGCCGGGACCATTTGGAAACTTTGCCCGGCTTCCACCAACTCCATTCCGAATCGATCAAGGCGACCTCAGCAGTTGCTGGATCGACGCCGGGCAGCAAAACATAAGTCACGCTGTGAATGCGAGGCCCTTCGAGGCGATGGGTCTGCCGAAGATCAGGCAACTCCAAAGCCCTTTGCAATTCAACCGGGAGAAAATCCGCAACGTCCTTTTCAAGAGGCTCAGAGGAAGAAACAAGAGATTCGGCAATGCTGGCGTGTTCAGCCGACAGAGCACTGCGATCCAATTCAGAGAGGCGGTCAGATAGGGGCTTGGACATTAGTTTGG
>JBLHKS010000297.1:0-7408 GCA_047620505.1 Verrucomicrobiales bacterium
CGCAACGGCTTCGCGATGTTCGAGTCAACTGCCCATATTTTAACGGACAACATGAGTTCGATTCACTTGCTCCACGTCCACGACGACCACATCGTCCTTGGTCGCAAACGAATCGGCGCTTCTCTTTACGAAACCCTCACGATTTCCAACCCACGATCATGACCACTCGACTACTACTTTTACTCGCAATTTTTGCCACTTCTTGCTTAGCTGAAGACGAGCCAGAATTTCGCACGTTCTTTGTTACCCGAAAGATGGCCTCTGAGCAGCTGCTGCCGTTTCTTGAGGCGGCGAAGCCGGAAATTGTTCAGATCGGCCAGTACGGCGCGATGTTTCACGGCTACGCCGATGATGAAAAATCAAAGGGAACGCCGATGCAATTGCCTCTTCAAGGAGAGCGCGCCGTGCTCGATTTTCAGCGAGATCTGAACGGTAAAATTCACGATCTCGGGCTGAAAGTCGTTGGCCATTTTCGACTCGTCAAAGCCTACGGAAACCTTGAGGAGAAAACCGGCTTCGTCGACTACTACGAAAATCGTTGGCCCGAGGATTTGTTAGGCCCGAAGCCTCACGAGAATTTGATCGAGTTGCTCCAGCGTGATTCGACCGGCGCGCCGATCGGAGTCAGCCGCTACAACCAAGGACAGATCGCATTTTGTCTTTCGAGCCCGCCCGCGCGCCAGATGATGAAGCAGATGCTGAAAGTCGCGGTCGACCATGGGGTCGATGGTGTGATCACGACTTACAATTATCATCTGGGCTGCTCCTGTCCGCATTGCCGAGAAAGTTTCGACGACTGGCTGGCCGAGCGTGATTTGAAGTTCGAATTCGAAGAGATTCCGGCGAAGATTTCCGGCCATCCGGATCCAGCTGAAGCTACCGAACTGGACTGGCTCGCGATGCGGTGGGCGGCGGAGAATTTTAAGAAGAATTTCGACGATATTTTCATCGACTACGGACGAAGTCTGAATCCGAATCTGCTCGTCGCGCAGTGGAATCACCTCAGCCACGTGAGCGCCGGCGAAGAGCGGATGTTTTTGCCGATCGATCAGTGGGGCAGGGGAGAGAGCTACTTCTGGGAATCAGGCGGTGCTTCGTTTGTCGGAGCCAAGCTTAACCTGAAAGAGCACCTCGCCGGTGATGCCTGGCTGAGTCTTTTGGTGATGCGCGAGCTCGGTGGAGGGAAGCCCGCGATCATGGGAAAATATGATGGGATGCGGCTCGCGGTTAGCACGGCCGAGGGGTTTGCGATGGGCGGACCAGGCATGGGGCGCTACATGCGGTTTGAGGATCCGGTCGGCTTCGAGATCCTGACTCGTTACGCCGATTTCATGCACAAAAATCGTCGCCTTTTTGAAGGAGCGAAGCCGGCGGCCGATGTAGGGCTGATTTTGCCTCGTCAGGCGCTTTGGGAAGGGAATGTTGAGGCGATGAACGAGTTTCGGTCGATCGGGCAGGCGCTGGTCGAAGCTCAGGTTCAGGTGGCTGTGATCGCTGACGAAAATCTCACCGCCGAGCGTTCTTTGAATCATCAGACTATCATTATTCCGGAATCGACAGTGTTGACTGAGGCGCAGAAATCCGTGTTGGAATCTCATCCTGCTTCGAAGATTCGGATTGGAAATTCAACGGAAGGAATTGAGGGACTGGTTTCGCAGGTCGAGCAATCGAGTCATGTTCGAATTGAAGCTCCATGGACACTTCGCGCGACTTTCTACAAGAATGAAGGTGGCTCGACGCTTCATCTGGTTAACTACAATCGTGACGAGGGCGAAACCAAAGAGGAGAAGGGAAAAATCCCGGGCAACGAGCGTCCGATCGCCGAGAAAAATATCAAAGTCGAGCTGCTAGGAAACGGCCCCGTTCGGTCGATCAAACTTCATCGTCCAGATGTGGAAGAGCCCTTGGAAATACCTTTTGAGCAAGGGGAGAGCCTCCGATTTACAATCCCGGAGATTCTGGTTTATGGCGTGGTTGAGATTGATTTGGCGGATTGACGGCGGTAAAGCCAGCGGATGCATCGCGAGCAGCTGCTGAGTCAGCTTGATCAATATTCCAAGACGTGGACGGACGAAAACTCCGGGACAACTGAGCCGTTTCGGGCGTTTGTCCAAGCGAACGAAGGCTGCTTTGAGCGCAGTTTGGAGATCGGACACATCACCGGTTCGGCGTGGGTCGTCGACGCCTCGGGCGAGCGAGTTTTGCTGACGCATCATCGTAAGTTGGATCGCTGGCTTCAGCTTGGCGGTCATGCCGATGGAGACTCGGATGTGTTTCGCGTGGCGGTCCGCGAAGCCGAAGAGGAATCTGGATTGCGCGATTTTGAGCTGGTTTCGACCAAAATTTTCGATCTCGATGTTCACCCGATTCCTGCTCGAAAGAACGAAGCCGAGCACCAGCATTTTGACGTCCGGATTGCGCTTCGGTACACCGGCGATAAGGCGTTTGTGGTGAGCGACGAGTCGCACGATCTCGCTTGGGTCCCAGTTTGCGAGCTGGAAACTGTAACGAACGAGGAATCGATGTTGCGAATGGCGCGAAAGTGGCTGGAGTTTTCCGGCCACGCCTGATAGCGTTATTTTTTCCTGAGCGATGCCTTCTGACCAGCCTTCCCCCTCCGAGTCTCGCGAGCCCGAAGCGTTAACAGACGATGAACTGGACGAGCTTGTCGAAGATTCCGTTGAGGTGGCCAGACGCGTTCCCGGCGGGCGGCTGAAGACTGAAATTCGTCCGCCAACCGAAAAGATTGTCATTGAGCGGATCGTCGAGTCGATCGAGCTCAAAGAAGACAGTCCGCCGCTTCCCAAAGCGCCTGACGGATCGCCCCTCGGAGGTAAGCCGGACACGCCGCCGGTCCCTGGCGTCCTTTCGAGGGCGGGTGCTGGCTTGCTTGAGATCGGTCTGATTTCCGCTGCGGGCTTGCCTGCATTGGTCTGTGCGATTCTGGTTTTTGTTTACGCCGTGGACACGCCATTCGGTGGCGATTGGGAGCGAATCGACCTTCTCGAAAAAGTCCACGACGGCTCAGCGACGTCGGGTGATTTCCTCAGTTTGGAGGATGGAAGTCGAGCACCGATCCCAAAGGCCGCCAGCGTCGTGATCGCGCGAGTCACGGGAGGAAACTACGCGGCTGCTCTCTGGCTTAATATCGGCGGAATCGCGATTACTGCCTTTGGGATTCTCGTGCTTCTTGCGAAATCGTTCGGAACCGGCGCTCGTCTGGTTTTCGGTTTTTTCATCGCCAATTTGATCCTGTTTTCGCCGCATCATCACCAGCAGCTGCTGTCCGCATCGATGCTTGGGCCGATCATCGTCGGGGCCTGCCTGATCTGGTCGGTCGTCTTCGTGACGACGAGCCTGCCTTGGGTGTTGAGACTGGTTTTCTGCCTGATTTGCGGTGCGATCGGCTCGTTCAGCCACGTTGCTGGGCTGGCAATTTGGCCTCTGATGCTCGCCCTGATTTTTTCGATTCGGAATCGCGGCTCACTCAAAAACCGAATTGTGTTTGGTGTGGTTTGGTTAGTTTTCTCGATCGCCGCAATCGCGCTTTGGATTCGAGAACCAGCCGTGGCCGCGAATTTCTACGCCGCCGATGTCGCTGGTGCCGCGAAGACCTGGTTTGCGGTGATCGCGGAATCGCTCGCTCCAGTCTGGATGATGGGCGAGCCAAATCAGCTGATCATTCTCGTTGGGCTCGCGTTGTTTTGCAGTTTCGTGTCGGTCATCATTTTCTGGTTCGCGACGACGATGATGCGAGGCCGGATGGAACTCTGGAACGTCTGCCTGCCATGGATCGGGCTTGGTGCCGGTGCTCTGCTCAGTGCTCTTCTCGTTAGCCTGACAAGCGCACAACCTTTTCAGGCGAGCACGGCGGTTTTTGCTTCTCCTGCTTTGCTCGGGCTCGTGATTCTGGTCGTGATTTTCTTGAGCGAAGGAAACAAACTCGCGCCGGAATCGTTCCTCGCTCGCAATTCGAATATCGTCTGGGCGGCGTTGCTCGGTCTGATTTTGGCTCATCAAAGCGCTCTTTGGTTTTCTGGCGCGCGCGAGATGTCGGCCGATCGATCAGCTCGGCTTCAATCGCACGCGGCTCTGCTGCTTTCGCCTGCGATCGATCCGCCCGGGCTGGATTTCGACGAGTCGAATCGCTTCAAAGCTCGCGCTGAATTTTTGCGGTCCGCTGGCTACCGGAAGCTGTTTCCGAACGCGCGACTCGATCATCTTGACCTCACACGCGAGCCGCTTGCGCCGATTTCGATGTCGGAAATTACAACGGCGGGGATTCATGGAACCGCGACGTTGCCGATTTCTTCCAGGCGTTCGGCGGACGCGGTCGTAGCCGTCCGGACAGCGGGAACTCCAGTGATTCTAGCCGCGGCGAGCCTCAGAGGTAGTGCTTGGAATCTGGAATTTTCCGCTTCAGAGCCGGCCGACGTCTGGGTCATCGATATTCGAACGCTTCGGGCTTGGCGGACGGCCTACCGTCTGACTTCGGATGGGCTTGGCGGCGTTTCCGTGACGGAAATCCAAGAGTGATCAGCTAGCAGCTGCTGCGGTCGCGAAATGATGACAGAGCGCGACCAGTCCCAGGTTGATCCCGATCAAAACCAGGCCGCACAGTCCTAACAGTTTTATTGGTCGGAAATCCCGTCGACTGATCGAAGTGATTACGCCAGCGAGAAACGCCAGCGCTCCTAACAGGACTCCTACCCAGAGGAAAGCGCCTTCCCAACGACTCCAGCTCCACCCGCCGACGAAGTTGTAGGTCAGGCCGCTCAGAAATACGAGAGACTCGACCCCAAGCACGCCGACTGAGATCAGCAACAGCGCTGCGGTTATTTCTAGATCTTTGCGGCTCGACGCTTTCACTTTTCCACCAACCAGATTCAAGAACTCTGAATCATTCTTCGATTCGATACAAGGCCGTTTCTGTTCTAACTAACAGAGCGTTTCCATCGACGCCCATCGACGCCAGAGAGCGCTCGCCCATGTCGTTGGTCGCGAGCTTTTTGAATTCACGACCGGCCTCCAGAACCGTGACGATTCCTTTTTCATCGAGCGTGTAAATTCTGCCGTTGTTGTAGATCGGTGAGGCCGAAAAAGGGCCGGAAACTCGATCCTGCCAGACCACTTCGCCCGACTTCGCATCCCAGCAGGTACCGACACCGCCGTCGTCAAACGTGTAGAGCTCATCGCCTACGAGAAGGAACGAAGCATTGCGCGGAACGCCCTTGGTTTCGCCTTTCCAAACGACATGAGACTCGGTCACGTCGCCGTTGCCGCCCGTCTTCACCGCGTGAAGGATCGGCTTGTTGAATCCGCTGCTCGCGTAAATCATTCCGTGTCCTGCAACTGGGCGGGGGACGACCGAGTAGCCTTGATCCCAGTTCACTTTCCAGAGTTCCTCGCCTGTTTCCGGATTGTATGCCCAGATGAAGCCGCTTCCCGGCAAAACAAGCTCTTTGCGCCCATCTGCTTCGACCAGCAGGGGAGTAGAAAACGAAAACGGGCTTTTGGCACCAGACGGTCGTTGCGTCCGCCAGACTTCCTTTCCTGTCTTCGTATTGAGCGCAACGGCAAACCCTTCAGGCGGACCGTCACAGCTGAAAATCAGCTTATCTCCGACGATAATCGGCGAGCCTCCGTTGCCGTGAACCGGCTTGTAGCTCAGGTCGCGATTCGTCCAGATAACTTTGCCCGCGTGGTCGAGACAGGCGGTTCCCTGATGGCCAAAGTGAACGAAAACTCGATCTTCGGTAACGACCGCACTAGGCGAGGCATGGCTGTTTTTGTTGTGAATTTTCGGAGCCGTCTTTCCATCTTGTTTGAAGACTTCGATGTCCCAGATCACTTCGCCGGTTTTCGCGTGAAGGCAGATCGTGCGAAGGGAGCGGTCAACGCCGTTGACGTTCTGATCGTCTCCTTCGGCCACTGCGGTGGTCAGGAAGATTTTCCCCTGATAGACGGTCGGCGCAGACCAGCCTTTGCCGGCCAGCGAATGTTTCCAAGTGACGTTCTTTTCGGTAGTCCACTCGACCGGCAGCTGCTGGTCGTCAGGAACGTGTCCCTGGCCGGTTGGTCCGCGAAAATCCGGCCAGTCAGCGAGGACAAATGCGGGAATCAGCGATAGGACAGCGATGAGGTTTTTCAGCTTCATGAGCCAACGAAAGGCGAATTGCGTCGGGTTACAAGCCCAGATTCTCACTCTTCCATCCGACTTTTCAGCGCACCTCTTGCCGCCATTCTTGCCAGTTGATGCATATATCGGTCCCCCCAAATACGAGTTCTTTATGATCAGAGCGCGCTACGAAATGGGCCAGGATACTTCGTGAGGAAGATAGCATCGCTTTCCCGGAAATTGCCCCTCAATTAGTAGGAATGATTTCTGTTTTCTATTCCAAGGCTGTCAAAATGGAGGGTTCTTCATAGTCCTGACCAACTCATGCCATCTAACACTAACGCTCATCAAGACACGATTCAGGAGAAGGTTCTGCGCCTCAATCTGGACGCCAGCCGCTACGGAACCTTTGCCGAAATCGGCGCGGGACAGGAGGTGGCGCGCTGGTTTTTTCGCGTAGGTGGCGCGTCGGGAACGGTGGCCAAAACGATTTCCGCCTACGACATGGCTGTGAGCGACGCGATCTACGGGCCGTCGGATCGCTATGTAAGCCGACACCGCCTCCAAGCGATGCTCGATCATGAATACGGACTGTTGCTTGAGCGGCTCGACAGTCCACGCGGGGGCGAGACCGCCTTCTTTGCTTTTGCCAACACTGTTGCGACCAGCGGCTACAAGACGCGCGACGGAGGTCATGGCTGGCTGGGGATTCGTTTTCAAGCCGAGTCGCGATCCGAGCCCTCGCAAATCCTGATTCACGTGCGGATGCTCGACAAAGAGCCGGAGCGTCAGCAGGAGGCGCTGGGTATAATCGGCGTGAACCTGATCCACAGTTCCTGCTATTCGCATCACGATCCGGAGAAGCTCATCGCTTCGCTGCTGGATGACCTGACGTGGAAGCGAGTGGAGGTGGACATGATCAGCTTTTCGGGTCCGGCTTTCGCGGAAGTAGACAATCGGCTGATGGCGCTGCAATTGGTGAAACAGGGCCACACGGAAGCGGCCATGTTCACCGCGGACGGCCAGCCGGCGCAATGGGCGGAAGTGCTCTACAAGAAACCGGTGCTCGTGCAGCGCGGTAGCTATCGTCCAATCACAAACCCGATGCTCAACATGCTCGAGCGCGCGGAGGAACAGTTCTCTGCTGACCCGTCGTTGTCGGGAGAAGCGCCAATCGTGCTTCTCGAAATGACGTTGCGCCAGCTAGAAGTGGAGAACGACGTAAACCATCGCGACTTCCTCGATCGGGTGGATATGTTGAGCGCGCTGGGACATCCGGTGTTGATCTCA
>JBLHKS010000298.1:0-7388 GCA_047620505.1 Verrucomicrobiales bacterium
CTGTTGTGATTCCGACTCTTTTCGAGACTGATTCGAAGCCTGTAGATTCCGTCTTCTCAGCGTTGGGCTGCCGACCTCCTAGACCCCACTCGGCATCAAAAAATCCAGAAAGTTTTCCACACCGTTGATTGACGAGCGATCCTTGTCGTCCGATTCACCGTATTTGATCTCAGTGACGCGTTCGAAGCCGCCTTTGAACACAGTCATGTTCGAGTCGACCACCGCGTCGCCGAAACGACCGAATTTCTTATTATATTGATGCTCGACCAACTCCAGAAGGCGCTCGGAGGTGAGTTCGTATTCGTCGAGGAACGTGGACACCTTGAAGAAGGCGCCGAGGAAGGTGTTGCCCTGCATCCGCAGCTGCAAGTCAGCGCGGCTCGTCGCGGCTTTCGAATCCGGGTAGAATGAAGACGCGGATATTATTCTCTTTAATGAAATCGCGATACTTCTTTGGAATGCGTTGCCACGCGGTTTCGGGCGTTTCGCTGGATTCCCAAACGAAACTACCGCCTTTGTTGACCCCGGCGAGCGGGTTGGTGTGCGTGAAGGCCTTCGGATCGCAGCAAAGAACGACGTCGACGTGGTCGAGTTCGCAGTTCACCCGGACGCGGCTGGGAGCGACCACAAGATAGTAGTTCGTCGGCGAGCCTTTTTTCTCCGAACCGTATTTCGGGTTGGCCATGATGCTGAGCTTCTGGATCAGCGTGCCGTTCTCATCATACTTGGGATCCGCTTCGGAAAGCTCGTTGCCGATGTCGCCGAGAATCTCGCCGAGGTTTTTGCCGGTCGTGATCATGCCCCAACCACCGATCGAGTGGAAGCGAGCCGCGATCACGCCCGGAGGCAGCAGCGATGGCCGATCCTTCGAAATCACCGAATACGGGTGATTGATGCCGAGCGTGAAATAGGTCTCGCCGTCATCCGCGCTCGCGCCGTCTTGACGCTTGGTCTGGCCTTGCGAAAACTCGTAAGCCCCGATGGTGTGTTCCGGGCGGAAATCGCGCGAGCCGATCCCGTAAGAACCACGGAAAATCCGAGGAACTTCGTCAGGATCGAGACCCGGCAGCTGCCCGCCGAACTTTTTGCTCTCGATCGCCTTGGAAAGCGCCGTGCGGATGTCGCGACCGAGCGGGTTGTCGCCGGCCATGGCTTCGTCGGTGCGCTCGATGATGATGACGTTTTTCTTGCCTCTCAGGGCCTCGATCACGGCGGCTTCCGGGAATGGGCGGATCACGTTGATGTGAATCGAGCCGACCTTCGCGTTGCGCTGATCGCGGAGGTAATCGCAGGCTTCCTCGATGTTTTCCGCGGCGCATCCGAGCGACACGAAAACGGTGTCGGCGTCGTCGGTTTTGTACTCCGTGACGAAACCGTAGTGGCGGCCGGTTAGCTCGCCGAACTCGCGATACGCCTCCTCAAGAAACCCGAGAATGGGCTCGCTGAAATTGTCGCGGCGCGCGATGACGCCGTTCATGTGGTGCTCTTGGTTCTGGACTGGCCCGAGGAGAATCGGGTTTTTGAGGTCCATCAATTTCCGGCACGCGACGGCGGCGAGGTCCGAAGAGCTCTTTCTGCGCCTCCGTCGGGCAATCGACGATGTCACTGGATGCGCCGAGGAATTCGCGAAGCAACTCCGGCTCCGGCGCGAAATACGTCCGTTCGGAGTGGGTCGTGAGCATCCCGTCCTGAATGTTCATGCCCGGATTGAGCGCCTTTTCGGTCACTTTGCGGAGAATGATCCCCTGATCGGCGGCTTGCTGGGCGTCGCGGCCCATCAGCATGATCCAGCCGGTGTCGAGCACGCCGTAGAAATTGTCGTGACCGCAGTGAACGTTCAGTGCGTGTTTCGTGAGCGCGCGGGCCCCGACCTGCAGGACCATCGTCGAGCATTTGCCCGGCGCGTGGTAGTACTGCTCCATCGCATACGCGAGACCCTGACCCGAAGTGAAGTTGACCGTCCGGTGACCCGCGACCGCAAACGCCGTCGCGCCACCTTGAGCGGAGTGCTCGCCTTCTGTCTCGATCGCGACTTTGTAATTACCCCAGACGTCGAGTTTTCCTTCGGCGAAAGCTCCCTGATAGATCTCGCCGCCTTCGGTGGACGGGGTGATCGGATAAAAAACGCCGCCTTCCGTGATCCGCGCCTCAACCCATTCCGCGACGAGCTGGTTGCCGTTGCAGGTCACTCGCCAACCGGGGTATTTCGGGGAAGCGCTGTTCTTTTTGCCTCTTGCTACAGAGTCTTCATTGTCAGCAGCTGCTGCGGCTCCTGCCTTGTCGATTACGTGGGACGGATTAGACATACCCATAGATTATAAAATCGGCTCCGGCCCTGCAAGCCTAGAAAGGGCAAATCAAATACGATTTACCATCCGCGCGTTGTCGCGTCCGAGCCTCGACGAAAATTAGTCAGCTGCTGCTACATAGCGAAAAAGCCGCTCAGTTCGCCCGGTAAATCTTGAACCCGACGCCCATCGGCGCTGGGCCGAGATCGGTCTCACGGCCGTTCGCTCCGCTTCTTCCAGCTCGCTGGCCAGCCGCAATCAGGCGAAAATCCGTGAATTCGCCGGTCGCGCTGTCGAAACTCAGGCTTCCGTGCAAAACCGGCTCGAAAATCTGATCACCGGCTTTGAATTCCGCCGATCCGCTCAGCGCGAACGTCTTCACTGTCCCCTCTTCGCCAACGAGTTGCGAAAACAGCTCGCCACTATTGATCTCGTTTTCCTTCCAATCGCCCATCTGACCGCGAACGGCGTCCTTCAGAGTTTTGACGGCGAATTTCCGGAACAGAGCGTCTGGCAGCTGCTGCTTTTCGGCCCCGTCGACGAGGAACGCCCGCGCTTCACCTGGAGAAAAATCGTACCAGCCGAGATTGTATGGATTCGGAAATCTCGCATTGCCCGGGCGCTCGATTTCGCCGCGCGGAAGATCCCGATACACGACTTCGAGCTTCAGACCGCCCTTCTGGATCGGCTCGCCGCCGTAAAGATCGAGCGGGTCAGTCGGCACGGGCTTAGGCTTCAGACTTCCTGCGGCGACCTGCTTTCGCCATTCCGCGAGGCCCTGATTCAAGGCCGTGCGAGCCATTTCATTCGATTGGCTAGCGAATCGCCCCGAAAGGTAACCGCCATCCGCAGTCATGCAGTAGAGCCCCTGATGAGTCGACGTTTTCGCGGGCCAAGTCCCATAGGGAGCGTTCGCCGCGTAGGTTTTGAAAAGCCGCGTCGCCGCTGGGTTCGGCGGGTTCTTGAGCCAGTCGGGTGGGTAGAGAAAAAACGTCTCTTCGATCACGCAGACAAATTCCGAAGTGAGCTGCTGAATACTGAGATCTGACCAGATCTCGCGTCGTCCGAGGACGCCGTTATTTCACGTCTCGCCGCACGGATGGCCGTTCATCGCCCATAACAAAATCGGGCGTTGCAGCTCTCGAGCCTCAGCAGCGGCTTCCGAAAGACTGTGATGCCAACGAACTTTTCGCCAGCCGACTTCCTCTTCGGTCGGGCGCAGAAAATCGAGCCACTTGTCCAGGTTATCGGCCGTCACGACCGGCGCGTCCCAGCTCGGTGCCGCGTCGCCTGGCTTCAGCGTTCGGACTGGCTTCCAATCGGCGTCTGTTGTCAGACAAAAGCAGTCCAGCCCGCCATGATTGCTGTTGTCGGAGTTGAAACGGACCTCGACATCGTGGGCACCAGCCGAGAACTTTTTCACCCCGACTCGAACCCAACCGACAAAGCGCAAATCCGGCTTGTCGTCCGAGGCAATGTTGATCGTTTCCTGCTTTCGCCCGAAATTCACGTTGTACCACGTCCCTTCGTCGAAACGGATATTCATCTTCGACTTAACCGGATTCGCGCGAACCCAGAGGACGTAGGTGCCGTCCGAAGGGACCTCCATTTTATAGTCGGCCGTTCCAACCGCATCGCCCCAGTGCGAAATCCAGCCTCCGCCGGAAAGCTCATCCGCTTTGATGCTTCCGTACCAGCTGTTGGCTTGAACGGACTGGCTGACGGCGCTTTCGCCTTCGACCCAGACAAAATCCTCCGCCAAGAGAGAAAAAGCCGACAGAGAAAGAAGGATTGGGATAAAGAAATTACGCATGAACGAAAAAGGGATTGCTGGTTCCTATCTACCCAGAGCACGA
This sequence comes from Verrucomicrobiales bacterium, assembly GCA_047620505.1. GTDB lineage: Bacteria > Verrucomicrobiota > Verrucomicrobiia > Verrucomicrobiales > DEV007 > JBLHKS01. The sequence continues at coordinate 4,145 of JBLHKS010000298.1, forward strand.
AATCCTTTCAAAGCGATGATCACAAAGATGAAAAAACGTTTGGCCATTCTCTTCTCGGCGTTGCTCCTCGCAGCCGCGGCTGGCGGATCGGACGCGTTGACTCCGCCATCGGATCCCGGCGAAATCCTCACTTGGCTCGAAGAACATTGGAAGGGCTCAGGCTGGGGAGCGAACGGTAGCCAGGGCTACATGCGGCCGCTCGACGATGAAGGCTGGAAGGCGCGGATGCTGGCGATGCAAGCCTTGATCAAGGTGGGCGCGGATTCGATCCCTGCCCTGACGACGGCGCTGGGATCCGACAACGTCGAGTTGCAGATTTTCGCGGCGCAGGTGCTCGGGTACCTGCCAGGTGAAGCACCGGCTGAGCCGTTGATTGAGCTTCTGAAGAATCACAAAAGCCCGGCGGTCCGGATCTACGCGGCAGACTCGCTTGGCATGAAAGGCGGCGCAAAACACAAGCCGCTTTTCCAGCAGCTGCTGGGTTCCGAAAAACATCGCGACGTCAAAAAGCATCTCGGCTATGCGATCGAACGTGAAGCCAAGCCCGTCGACCCGGTCGTGATCGAAACGCTGAAAAACTGGGACCCGAAATCGATCGATTCCGCCGTGATCGGTGAGCCCGCGCCGGACTTCGAGCTCCAGGCGCTCCGCGGCGAAAAAATCAAGCTGAGCGAGTTCCGCGGAAAGTCAGCCGTGATCCTCGTTTTCATCTACGGCGACACCTGACCCGTCTGCCACAACCAGCTCGCGCAGTTGCGCGACGTCATCGATTTTCATGGAGGCGGAGTTCAGCTTCTCGCTGTCGACCCGCACGAAAAGTGGTCAGCGCAGTACCTGCTCAAAGACGTCGGCCTCGAAACCGACGATTTGAGATTCCCGCTCCTGCTGGACCCCACGCAAACCGTCAGCGCCACCTACGGCGTCGCCTTTCAGATGCGAGTCCACGTCGAAGAGAGCAATCGGCCAGCGACGTTCATCATTGATAAGCAAGGCGTCCTCCGCTACGCCAAACGCGGCGAAACCTACGGCGACCGACCAAATCAGCACGTGATCCGCGAGCAGCTGGAAATGCTGAAGTGAGGCAGCTGGGCCGAGCATGCGTTCACTGGCGAGAATCTTCCGCTCGAATGACAAGAGCACTGAGCGGGAATCGTCCTCGGCCCGCTCGATGGCGGAAACCACATTTGTATCCACGTGCGTTTCAGTGTTGGCATCGCTGAAATTCCGCAGTGATCACGGCGGGTGAGAATCCATTCTTTGCCGAGCACGCCAGCAGCTGCTGAAGCCGAGAGCAGCGTCATTCCCTCAGGATTTGGCAGACCGAAGCCAACCTCACTCACGCCAACGTAGTCCCGAGTCTCCGCACTCGGGCGCGGCCACAGCCGCGATCTTTTGCAACGGCTTCGTGACGGGTGCGGAGACCCTTGTCTACCCGAACACAACAACACTCCGCTCGTACTCGGCAGCTCTCCTATCGTACTCGGCAGATCTCCTATCGTACTCGGAGCCCCTCTGACGGTACTTCGTGCCCCTCCACCCGTACTCCACAACTCTCGATCCAACCGCCGCCCAACTCCATCCGTCCACGGAGACAATCAGGGAAGCCACGGGAATCCCCAAACCGTACTCGCCCCACCACCCATGTTCAATTAGCCCCATTTCTGCTTGCCTAAGCCTGCCAGAATCGACAAACTAACCACCATGGACTCAGAACAACGTAACAAACTCTCCATGTACCGCACCGTCTCCAAGTTCTTCGAGGGCATCGGAGACATCCTCGCCAACCGCGTCAAACTCCAGACCGCAGTCTCCTCGTTCGACGGATTCATCGGCTCGATCGACGGCCACAGCGAAACTCAAGCCGCCGGCGATTCCACTGGCATCACCGCATCCAAGGCCACGGCCCGCGAAACCATGACCAATCTCGCTCTGCCGATCATCGGCGTCCTCAAAGCCCACGCCGCGATCGAGGGCGACGAAGCGCTACGAACTCAGGTCAGTTATTCCAAGACCGATCTCCTCTACGGCGCCGCCGAAACCTCCCGCGCCCATGCCGAAAACCTGTTAGCAGCTGCTCAAGCCAACGCCGCCATCATCGCCGAAGAGCCCGACCTCCCCGAAACCGCGATCACCGATCTCGAAGCCGCGATCAACGCCTTCAAAAACAAGATCGTCGCTCCTCGCCAGAAAATCACCGAACGCTCTGCCGCCACCGCGATGCTCCCCGATCACTTCGCCAACGCCGACGAAGTTCTGACCGAGGTGATCGACAACCTCATGGTGGTATTCGAATTCACCAAGCCGGAGCTGCATGCGCAGTATCAGAATGCGCGGAAAATCGTGGGCTAAGCCAGCTCCGTCTTCGATCAGCATGCATCACGTATTCTGAGAAATTGATTAACGAAAACGCGATTTCAGAGAACCTTGATTACCGATATGATTAGAAACCATATCAGGTAATCACAACTCGAGAAATATTTATCAATCCAAAACAATAATAAGTGGGAATTTTCGCTCACCTCAAATAGCCCTCCGTCGTAATGCGTTCACCGCACAGATGTTACAATGAATCACCGAGCCTCGGCCGGGTGATATCAAGATTGACTATCCAATATCAACCGATACTATTCACACTGTTCGGCGAAGAAATGAAACTCCAGGATGCAATCGCTCAGTTGGACTCACTCGATCGCGATGCCCACATCTTTGCTAGTCCTGAGCGTCCACTTCACGCTGGAACAACCGCTGTCGTCGGTCACTTCACTGAGGACGATGAACCGCCAGAGGAAGCGCAAGGGCTTCGAGAGTTCCTCGACGTATGGCACGCGAAGGATATGCTCGATGGGAAGATGCGATTGCTGAAGATCGAAGAGCCGATCTCGCCAGAACGGAGGATGGAATTGTTTCTCTCAGTCGTAGCCGATGATGCTTAGAGCCCGTAAATTTGATGCAACCGATTTTCTATGCAGGCGTTGCTTTGATCGTATTGGCGATCGTCGTGTTCTTGCTCGAGGGCAAGGATCTTCGAGGCTTTGGACAGATGGCAGCATGGTTTCGGATGACGGTTTTCGTGATCGGTGTTGTGCTGACAGTTTGGGGACTCACCGCAAAAACCAACGCCGAATCGGGTAGGAACGGGGTTTGAACCCGCTCCCCCCACACCACCCGGCATGCGGGTCCGCACCGGGCGGTTCCCATCGGTCAAGTTGCCCTGAGTTTGCCCGGCTTCGGGCCGTCAGGGTAA
>JBLHKS010000299.1:0-7356 GCA_047620505.1 Verrucomicrobiales bacterium
GAAGCGAGCCGATCTAGAAATACGTTCGGACTGGCATGCCGCGCCTGAGCCTCGGCTGATTACAGAGAGTAGCAGTGGCAAATCTTCCAGATCGTCTGAAATATCGACCGATAAATCGAACTTGGCATAGGGATTATCGGCGGGTCATCTCTTTGGTGATCCGATTTGCCGCCGGATTTCGCATGAGTCGATTGAATGAAACCGTCAATCGCTCTCCCGCCCAACCATTCGTCGGAACGCTTCCACGCTCTCGATGCCTCGCGCGCCTTTGCCCTGCTCCTTGGCGTCATTTTTCACGGAGCCTGGTTTTACACCCTCCAGCCAACCGGAACCGGCGTGAAAGACGTCAGCGCGAATCACGCCTTCAGCTGGTTCTTTCACGCTTCGCATACCTTCCGGATGCAGCTGTTCTTCCTCATCGCCGGATTCTTTGCACGGCTGGTTTGCGAGCGCCGCGGAGTGAGACGCTTCATCCAAAACCGGCTCATCCGGATCGGCGTGCCGCTTCTAATTGGCTGGTTCATTCTCTTTCCCGCCTTGGTCATGGTCTGGATCTGGGGGAAGAACCTCTCTGGCCAAAACCCGGTCGCTCTCCCGCCTTTCGCGACCGTGCTCGGCCTGTTCGAAAGCGGAAAGATCTTCGTGGATCGAAGCAACGGCGGAGCGTTTGGCTTTGGCCATCTCTGGTTTCTTTACTACCTGCTCATCCTTTGCGCGATCACTCTGACGGGCAGGACGATCCTTCTTCGCACGCCATTGAGTCGGGAGTCAGTTCTCGCCCAGTTTGACCGGTTTGTCAGGTTCCTCACTGCCTCTCCGGCAGGCGCTCTCGTTCTGGCGCTTTTGCTCACGCCTGTGATCTGGAGCATGACCGGGTGGCTCGGCATCGACACTCCGAACCAGAGCCAGAAGCCGGCCCTCAGGGTTGTTGTCGCCTACCTCGCGTTCTTTCTGTTAGGGTGGTTCGTACAACGTCAATCCTGCCATCCTGGAGTCTTGTTCCGGCAATGGCGGTTCTATCTGAGCGCCGGACTGATCGCTTCAGTAGGGCTCTACATCTTTCACAACGAATTCCACTCCAAACATCCGGATCACCCGCGTCATTCACTGAGCTATCCCGAGATCGAGGACTGGTCGGCGTTCCAAGCCAGCCTTACCGCAGACTCAGCAGCTGCTGAAGCACAGAGGCAGCTTTGGTCCGCGTTCCATCCGAGGGTTAAAGACTACATCGAGACGGAGAACACGACCTTTGGTCAACGCATGGCGATCCTGACGGCGGTCAACAAGGAACTGACCAATCGAGAAGCGCTCCCACTCCACCTTCGCGGTTTCGGGTCGGGAAATTTGCCGGATGTCCGCTGGTACTGGTCGACGAAGCTGGCTTTCTCTGCGCTCTACTCGGTTGTGATGGTCTTTCTGGTCTACGGCTGCCTCGGCGCGTTTCAGGCGATGTGTCAAGGTTTCAGCCCAATCTGGCGCTACCTCGCCGACTCGTCTTACTGGGTTTATCTCCTCCACCTCCCTCTTCTGCCGGCGATCGAGACCCTGGTCTTCGATTGGCCGGTCACGGCCTGGATCAAACTTCCCACGATCTGCGTAGTCAGCCTGGCGATCCTCTACGCGTCCTATCACTACCTCGTGCGCTCCACCTTCGTTGGCCGGTTTCTCAATGGTCGAGCCTATGCTTTTCACTGGAACCCACTTCATGCGTTGAAGGTGAATTCGCCGCCGAACCCAACGGTGAAAGCGATTCCGTCAATTCGATGATCCTTTTGATTGCCGGATTTCGCTTGAGTCGATTGAATGAAAACGTTGATGACTCCTCCTCCCCAGAAATCTCCGGAGACGATTTTCGAAGATGCCCTGACCCGCTCCCCGGAAGATCGCGGTGCATTCCTTGCCGATGCCTGCGGTGAGAACGCCGATCTCGCCGCCGAAGTGAGAGCGATGCTCGATGCTCACCGGGAGATGCCGTCGGACTTTCTCGCTGTCACCGAGATGATGATCAAGGAAGCGCCGGGCGCGCAGACCCCAGCAGCTGCTGAGCGGATGGGTGATAGAATTGACCGCTACAAGTTGCTGCAGCAAATAGGCGAGGGCGGATTCGGGACGGTCTGGATGGCGGAGCAGGTGGAGCCCGTGTCGCGGCGCGTCGCGCTGAAGATCATCAAGCTCGGGATGGACACCAACGAAGTTGTGGTGCGCTTCGAAGTCGAACGTCAGGCGCTGGCGATGATGGATCACCCTAACATTGCCAAAGTTTTCGACGCCGGAGCCACGGACAAGGGGCGGCCGTTTTTTGTGATGGAGTTGGTCAAGGGGATCTCGATCACTGAGTATTGCGATGAAGCTAAGCTTGGGAGCCGCGAGCGGCTGGAGCTGTTTGGCGACGTCTGCCAGGCGATCAACCACGCGCATCAAAAGGGCGTCATCCACCGTGACATCAAGCCATCGAATGTGATGGTGACGATGCATGGCGATAAGCCAGTTGTGAAGGTGATCGACTTCGGGATCGCCAAGGCGACGCAGTCGAAACTCACCGAGAAGACGCTTTTCACCCGGTTCGAGCAATTCATGGGCACGCCGGTTTACATGTCCCCTGAGCAGGCGGCGATGAGCGGGTTGGATCTCGACACCCGCAGCGACATCTACGCCTTAGGCGTTCTTCTCTACGAATTGCTCACCGGAAAGCCTCCTTTCGACGCTAAGACACTGGCCACCGCCGGATACGAGGAGATGCGCCGGATTATCTGTGAAAAGGAGCCGCCTAAGCCCTCGTCTCGCCTCAGCACGATGGCGGAAGTCGAGAGGATCTCGGTCGCAAAGGCGCGGCAGATTGCGCCGGAGAAGGTGGGCAAGTTAGTGGCCTCGGATCTGGATTGGATCGTGATGAAAGCGATCGACAAAGATCGGGCCCGTCGCTACGAAACTGCAAATGGCCTCGCGCTCGACATTCGCCGATTCCTCGCCGACGAAGCCGTCAGCGCGACGCCACCGAGTGCTGGCTACCGCTTCGGCAAGTTCGCAAAGCGCAACCGAACTGCGCTTAGCGTTGCGGCAGGAATCGCCGTGGTGCTGGCGATGGCGACCATAGTAAGCCTGTGGCAGGCCGCCGTCGCGCGGAAGGCGCGCTTTGCCGAAGAAAGCCAGAAAATTGCAGCTCAAGCCGAGGCTACACGCGCCAATTACGCGGAAGAAGAGGCGACCCGACAGAAACTGCTCGCCCGGCAACGAGCCTATGCCGCGGATCTTCTCCTTTGTCAGAAGGCGCTGGAAGGAAACAATCTGAGGGAGGCGCGTCAACTGCTCAACCGCCAGCGTCCCGATGAAGGCGAGGAGGACCTGCGCGGGTGGGAGTGGAGGCGGCTCTGGGCCGATTGCCAATCGGACGCCTTGTATGAACTCGGCGAACACGAGAACCGGGTCTTGAAGGCAGTTTTTGCGAACGGTGGGAAAACGGTTGTGACCTTCCAGGATGGGGGCCTCGTCCGTCGCTGGAATCTGGACACTCGCGAGGGAGTCACGCTTCAGGAAAGTCCCGATGCAGGGACGCTTACCTCCAATTCCAATTACCTGTGCGTGTCCGAGGATGGCAATTGGATCGCCGCGGAAGGAAAAGACGGAGACGATTTCTACATCCGGGTCTGGGACGCAACTTTGCAGGCCCCGTCGCGAACGGTGTCGCTCGGAGAAGAGAAAGCCTCCGCGATCGCGATCTCGCCGGACGGCGCCACCGTTGCCGCGCTCATGGTTTTTGAGAACGCCGCCCGGGTTTGGGACGTCGTGTCGGGGAAAGAAATCACTGAGCCGATTCCCTTGGGCTCCGGGACCGAGAGTGTAGGACGTGGAATAATAGGGGCCATCGGGTTTTCCCAGAATGGCGAGCTGTTGGCCGTTGGCGACCATCTTGGTAAAGTGCGCATTATCAACATCGCAGACTGGACATCGGCAGGTGATTTCGTCACCGGAAGCGGTATCGGGAGCGGAGCTATGACTCTCGATTTTTCGCCGGACGGCCGCCTTCTTGCCTGCGGGAGCGGAATGGTGGATCCGCGAATCCAGGTCTGGGACGTGGAGAAGGGCGAGATCCGACAGGTGCTGTTCGGACACGCGGGTTATATCGCTGGATTGGCCTTCTCCTCGCCTGAAGGCAGTCTCCTGGCGTCGGCGAGCGCAGATCAAACGATCAAACTCTGGGATACCGAAACCTGGGAAGAACGCGCCACGCTGCGGGGCCACACAGATGAAGTCTGGTCCGTGGACTTTTCACCGAACGGAGAAAAGCTTATCAGCAGCGGCAAAGATCGCCGGGTTCAAGTCTGGGCGACCGTCAATCTGCTGGAGCGCGACGGAATCACTCTCCGTTTCCCGGATCCCGCCACTCATTTCGACGTGGCTCCCGATGGAAAAAGTTTTGTGGTGGTTTCGGAAGGCGCTGTGAAATTGACCGGTGCTGCGAGCCGCACAGTCCCGGAAGAGTTGGGAACGAACATCGAAGCGGCATTCTGGGTGGCTCCCGATGAGATCGTCACCGGATCGAAGGAACCTTTCGAAATCAAGATATGGAATCTCGATTCCAATCGCATCGAATCGTTTCCAATCGCTCCCGGATCCGTCTCTGGAGAGGTTAACTTTAGCTACCACCCCGTCTCCCGAATCCTCGTCGCCGGAATGCCTCATGCGGACTCCGAGGAAATGACCGTCATCCGCTGGGATGTGGACACGCGCCGTGAGGTCTCATCCATTGTCCTCCCGGCAAAACGTTCGATCCTCTCGCAGGATGGAAAGAGGTTCGCGTCGCACGATTGGACTTCCGTGGACGTCTACGATCTCACAAACGGCGATCATCTTGCGTCTTTCGAGTTCAGCACAAAGGGTGGAATCCAAGGCATGGCGCTTTCCCCGGACGGGAAACAACTGGCGGTCGCCACGAGAGACGATCCAAAGATCATGATCTGGGACGTCGACACCAGGCAGCTGGTAACCACCCTTAACGGACACAACCTCGTGATCCTGAGCCTCGCTTACTCGCACGACGGAACTCGGTTACTCAGTTCCGCCCTCGGCGGCGAACCGATGAAGCTCTGGGACACCCGCATCTGGGAAGAGGTCAGCCGCTTCGAGCCCCGGCTCAAAAATTTCGTTTTCAGGCCGCAGTTTCTCTCCGACGGGTCCACCATCAAGGCGCGAGAGGTCCCCTACGGGAAGGGACCGGACGATGCGTCTTTCCGTCTCTGGCGCGCGCCGACGTGGGAGGAGATCGCGGAGGCGGAAGCGAAGGGAAGCTGGCAATGAACGAGATCACGCGCCTGCTCGAAGCAATCCAGGACGGTGATTCCTCGCCCGATGCTGAACTGATTGGACAGGTCTACGCGGAGTTGCGGCGAGTCGCCCGCTCGAAGATGGCGCGCGAGCAACCGGGGCAGACGCTGCAGGCAACCGCGCTCGTCCACGAAGCCTGGATGCGTCTCGGCGATCAGCGGTTTGAAAACCGGGCCCACTTTTTCAAGGCCGCCGCAGAGGCCATGCGCCGGATTCTCATCGACCGCGCGCGCCGCAAACTCGCCGCCCGGCATGGAGGAGGGGCTGAGCATGTTGATCTGGATCAGGTGGAGATTGCCGTGCCTGAGAAGCAAGACGAGCAGCTGCTGGCCGTTCATGAAGCTCTCGATGATCTCGCTGAGCACGACGCCCGAAAAGCTGAGCTGGTCAAATTGCGCTACTTCGTCGGTTTCACCATTGACGAAACTGCTGAAGTGCTGGATGTCTCCTCGGCGACTGCCAAGCGAGATTGGACCTACGCGCGGACTTGGCTGTATCGAAAGATTGCTTCGATGCGGCCGTAGATTTCGCGAATAGGTTCCATTTTTCAGACCATAGCTCAACTCGGCCAGCCTGACTCGGCCCGGCTCAGCCATTTCCCTTCATCCGTCTACTTTAACGACCCCTAAAATGAACTGACCGCAGAACCCAGCCCCCGCAGCAGCTGGGTCAGCCGCCATACTTTCGTACCACGGAAGCGCAATGCAGGCGCTGGTGGATTTCAGCGCCGTGCGACGGTCAAGATGCCGGGATTTTCGGATGGATGTCTTTCGAGAAGAGTCCTGCCAAGCTCGTAAGCAATTCCGTTTTTCTGTTGCTTGCGTGTTTGAAAGGACGAAACCGAAGACCTGACAAAAACGCAAACATGAAAAAAGTTACGTTGCCGCTGGTTTTTCTAATAGTGACGTCACTTGGAGTTTTTCCGTGTCGCGCTACCATTTCGGAGTTCCCATCTGGTGAATCCATCGATGAGAAAGAACTACTCAGCGCCATTTGTTCCGGATGGGTCGAGGTTGCCTCGGCTGAAGAGTCCAAATCAGTCGCGCTCTGGGATGTATCCTTGGAGATCGGGCCGAACTCGCGACTTTTGCTAGGGGCAAACAGTTCTTATTTCTACGCCCTGACCCTCGAAGGAGAATTCGCCGTGGGCAAAAAAGTGGCTCCGGCAGGCAAAATTATGGTCTGGTCGCACTACGGCGACAACGGGGGCAAAGCAAAGGTCTTCTTCTATTCCGCAGAACGGCTGTCGACCGTATTCGGGGCGAAGGGTTTCCCGGATGACCCGGATCTGGAAATCATAGCCCGAACTCAGAAGAAAAAACAGTTCTGGGGCTTCCTCCGGCAGACGGGATTCAATGTCGCGGCACCCGTCGGAAATGAGAGGGAAGAGACCAGAGCCCTCTATCAGGCAAATCCCACAGTAATCGGGGTGAAACGGGCGAGCGCGGATCGTGAAGACTACCCAACGAATACCGTGGCGGCGTTTGTGGATGCGCTGATTGCCAAAGATGTCGACAGCGTCGCGACTTTGCTCTCTCCGGATCTTTTTCTCGAGGGGGCTTCAGCGGCGCAAATCGAGCAACTGCTGGCTAACGAAAGGAAAGCATTTGCGACTCACCTTCTGCACTCAGGCAGCTACGATCGATTCCAAAATTCCACCATCGAAAGCCTGGGCAACGCCACCTACGCCGCGAAAGCAGGTGATCATCAGCTTTCGATCACGCTCGAAGCATTTGATGGCGCTGTCTACGTGACCAGCATGACTCCCCAATAGAATGCCTCCCTTCCTACCAATGAGAATACCTGCCTTTGCTCTCGCAGCTTTTGTTATTCTGTCCGTCAATTCCGCGGCGCAAGATGGATTTGATGCGGCAAGTGTTCGATCGTTTCTGGAAAAGCGAACCATCCATGTCCCGAAAGCGGAACCCGCGTCCGCCGAAGATGATCAGCGAATGCTCACTCTTGGAGTCGCTATTGTGGAGTTTCGTAGCAAGGCAGTTACGAAATCGAACATTGGCGATGCGGAGAATATCG
>JBLHKS010000300.1:0-7299 GCA_047620505.1 Verrucomicrobiales bacterium
TGGCTTCGACCTTGAATCTGGAAAAGGCGCTCCTCCTTGAGCACCTCGATCGACGCGCAGATTCGCTCAAAATCGTCGACAGTCTGCCAGATGACGCTGGCGACGAATTCGGCGAAGACTACGCCGCGACGCTGAGAATTTTGCGGATGCGGCTCTGGGACTGGAGTCTTTCGGGCCGATTAGACGATAAAAAACCCTGAGAATCGTCGCTCTATTTGCCCTTGATTGTGTGATTGGCAGGATTCTCTAATCCTGACAGCTGGTGACCGCATTCCCGACAAAAATTCGCTCCTACGAGGTGCCCACCGAGCCCGCAATTTTGACATTCGCGATCGCCAACCTGCGCCTCGCGCCAGACTTCAAGGCCAACAATTCCAGTCGGTACGGCGAGAATTGCATAACCTAAAAGCATCATCAAAGCGGCCAAGCTTTGGCCCAGCGGCGTTTGCGGGCTGATATCGCCATAACCAACCGTAGTGATCGTTACAATCGCCCAGTAAATCGATTTCGGGATGTTGCTGAAGTCATCGTTCTTAGGTTGCTCGATCAGGTAGATGAGCGTTCCCATGATGACGACGATTGAGAGCACGGCGAAAATGAAGACCGTGATTTTCGGCCGACTTTTGCGCAAAGCGTTCATCAGAATTCGCGCTTCGCCCATGTGGCGAGCCATTTTCAGAACTCTAAACATTCGCAGGATTCGCAGGACTCGGATCACGGCAAATGACTCCGGCCCGCTGGCGAAAAGAGTGAGATAAGTCGGTAGGATCGAGAGAAGATCGACGACTCCGAAAAAGCTGAAGATGTATCGGAACGGGCGTTTTGAAACACTGATTCGGACGAGGTATTCCAAGGTGAACAGGGCCGTGAAAGCCCATTCGAAGCCGTTTAGCAGCTGTCCGTGTGCACTTTTGATGGACTCGACACTGTCGAGCATGATCGCCATGACGCTGGCACCGATCAGCCAGAGGAGAACGATATCGAAGCGTTTACCAGCCGGGGTATCGGAGAGGAAAATGATCTGCCAGAGACGTTCGCGAAGGGATGTGGAATTATTGTTCACTCGAAGGATTATTTCGGATTATTACGCAAATTCGAGGATCGGCCTCGCCTCACAACTATTAAACGCGATTGAAATTGTAAGTCTTCCTATCTCAATATCTTTGAAGAACTTGGAGATTGACAATAAATCAAAGTTTATTAATTTAATTAGCGAGTACAAAATATTTCTTATCCGGAATCGAACGTTGAATCCGCTACTCCATTTTTCTAAATTCTCCCGCTGGTTTTTCCAGACCACCGCACTGAGAATTGTGGGGTTGATGTTAGTGCTCTCGGGTCTCACCGCCCAATTCGGCAGAGCGTCTGAAATCAAGGTCGACCCGAGTGCCGTCATTCTTGAAGTCCGAGAGGAACTGGCCGCCCGCGGCGTGAAGCTCGTCGTCGTTCATCTTCCGATGCGTTACGAACTCTACGATGAACCGGAAACTCCGTTCGATTCGCCGCTGAAGACCCTGCATCCAACCACGATTCAAGCTCGGCAACTCGATCTTCGGCTTCGGCTTCTGGGAGTCAGCACGGTCGATCTTTATGACGTTTTCAAGCGGAATTCGGCGCAGGCCAACATCTACAAGGAAAACCGTTTTCACGTAAAGGAGAGCGATTTGGAAACCATCGGTGCCGATGTAGCCAGGCATCTCCGGAGCCAGAAAGTGTTCTGGCGCGAGGGCGCTCCAAAAAACGTCGTCTTCGTTGGCGACTGCTTTGCAAACGGCTTCGCCGAGGCGGCGAGAAAACTCAATTCGCATGACAACGTTCGTTCTCTGATCAAGTTCGCAGGCGGCGGGCACGCCCATAACCACCTTTTCGCGTTCGAAGACGAGTATCTGGTCGACACCGACGTCGTCGTCTGGTTTCTGGGTGATCGCAATTTGTGCGGACACGGCTTTTCGCCTCTCAGCATTTCGCACACGGACGAGGATCTGGAATCGAAAACGATCCAGGCACGGATCGTTAAAACGACGACCATCACGGACGATCACGTGGCTAAGTTTAACTATCCGAATGCGACTCGAGCAACGCTGTTTGAGCGCCTCGACACCGGCGAACATTTTATCGGAGTCGACTACATCGTGAAAGATCGGAAGATCCAAACCTCGCGCTTATTCATCGAAAACTACCGCGTTCAACTGAGCCTACTTTCATTGCAAGCCTTCGAACACGCAAATCGCGATGTCGCTGGCGAATATTTGATCGATCGGCTGAACGATTGGGATTCGCCTCGCTTCTGGATTCAGGGCTGGCTGGATCTGCGGCCGCCAGAAGTGGTCCAAATCACTTTGCAGTAAGGAAAGACCGCGTTTCAGACAGAGGACTTTATTAAAGGTCTTCTTTTCACCCTGAAACAGCGACGATGCGAATACTCCATCTGGTTCCAGGAACCGGCAATTTCTACAGCGGCGTTTGCCTGCGTGATCACGCATTGGTTAGGGAGTTGCGTCGCCAGGGGCACGACGCCGAGCTGATCCCGCTTTACCTGCCCTTGATCCTCGACCGCCAAGAAAAAGGCCTCGAACGAATCCAACTCGGCGGCGTCGGGCTCTACCTTCAGCAGCACAGCGCTTGCTTTCGCTGGCTGCCGCGACCGGTCCAGCAGCTGCTGGATGCCAAACCGATTTTGCGGCTCGCCTCGGCCTGCATGTCGATGACTCGAGCGCGAGATCTGGGGGTGATGACCGTGGGTAGCTTTCAGGGACTCGAAGGTCCACAGCACAAGGCCTGGCGGCGATTGATCGGATTTCTCAAGCGAGATCCGAAGCCGGACGTGATCTCGATTTCGCTCGGTTTGCTGGCCGGCTTGGCCAAGCCGATCAAAGAGGAGATCGGCTGCAGAGTTGTCGTTTCGCTTCAGGGCGAGGACGTTTTTCTCGATCACCTGCCAGAGCCTTGGCGGTCGGAAGCCTGGGAGCAACTGGCCGAAACGAGCGCGTTTGTTGATCGTTTTATCGCGCCCAGCGAGTTCTACGCAGGAACGATGCGAAAGCGACTCGGCTTATCTGAAGAGAAACTCGTGGTCGCCAGAAATGGCCCCGGCGGAGACGAATTTCGGCCTAACGAAGCCAGCAAAAGCGAGAACCCGCCTGCGATCGGTTTCCTCGCGAGGCAAAGCCACGGCAAGGGGCTCGATCTGCTCGTCGATGCGTTTATCGAGCTCAAGCGCGACGCGAAAACCGCTCCTGACCTCCGCCTGAAAATCGGCGGCTCGATGACCAGCTCAGACCGGCGTTTCGTCCGTGCTCAGCAGCGCAAACTCGACCAAAGCGGCTTGAGCAAATTCGTCGATTTTCAGCCGAATCTCACTTTCGAGGGCAAACTGAAATTCCTGCAATCGCTCTCGGCGCTGTCCGTTCCAACTCGTTACCCGGAAGCATTCGGGCTTTACGCGGCCGAAGCGATGGCCTGCGGCGTTCCGATCGTCCAGCCGAACCACGGCGCGTTTCCGGAATTGATCCAAGCCGCAGGAGCGGGTCGACTCTGCCAACCTGACGACTCCAACTCGCTCGCGCAAGCTCTTCATCAGCAGCTGCTGGCTGACGAAGGCGGATCCAAGCTCGCGACCCGCGCCACCGAAGCCCTCACCATGCGAACCGTCGCAGACTCGGTCCTCACGTGAAATCACTCCCGTTTTTTAGCTGCCTTCTTGCCCGCCTTCTTCTCAGCCCTCGCAATAACCATCCCTTCGAGGTAAGCCTTTTTTCCGCCGATCCTCACGCCAAACGCATAAATTTCGGCGGACAGCCGGGCTGGAATCCGCAACGCCAGCGGAGCCTCTTTTGCGGCCGCCAAAACCTCCGCCCGGAATTTTCGATCACAGCTTTTTCGAGTTCCTCCCAGCACGCCGTAACAGGCGTCGTGATGAACGCAAGCCTGGCTGAAATCCGCTCCAAAAACTCGATCCGGCACCAGCGCAGGTCCCAGAAGTGAATTCTCTGAACCGCAAACGCCCGGCTCTCGTGATGCGCAGCTACTGAATAGAAAAGCGCCAAAAACGGCGAAGCCAACACGAAGAAAAAGATGCATGGTAGGGACCTTGGCACGATTTCTTTGAAATCCAAGCCGAGCGAAGACGGAAAAACCCTGGCGCGCTCCAAATTTCTCCCTATCGGTCTGCCGTTCAACAAACGCACATGGCACAGAAAAAACTCGTCAACGATCCACTCAACGTCGCCGATGAACTGCTCGACGGTCTCGTCGAGGCTTACGACGGCGAATGCAAAAAAGTCGGCCGACGGTCGATCGTGAAGACCGATATTCCGGACGGCAAAGTCGCTCTCCTCATCGGGGGCGGAGCCGGGCATGAGCCGATTTATCACGGCTTAGTCGGACGGAATCTCGCGGACGGAGCGGCCTGTGGTGACGTTTTTGCAGCCCCGACCCCGGACATCGTTCTCGAAGCGACCGAGGCGGTCAACAAAGGCAAGGGCGTGCTCTATCTTTATGGAAATTACGCCGGCGACGTGATGAATTTCGACATCGGAGCCGAGGATGCGGAAGACGAAGACATCGACGTTAAAACGGTTCTGATCTGGGATGACGTCTGCTCAGCGCCGCCGACGGACAAGAAAAACCGCCGCGGAATCGCCGGTCTCGTGCCGATCGTGAAACTCGCCGGTGCCGCCTCACAAACCGCTAAAACTCTCGATGAACTCGAGGCCACCACGCGCAAAGCCGTCCTCCAGACACGCTCAGTCGGCGTATCGATGAGCCCGGGATCGATCCCTGCGACCGGCGAACCGACCTTCAACATCGACGAAGACAAAATCGGCCTCGGAATGGGCATCCACGGCGAACCTGGCGTCGCGGATATCCCGATGACGACCGCCGACGAGCTGACGCCGATGATGCTCGATTTGATATTCAAAGACTTCGAGGTCGACGAAGAAGTTGCTCCACTCGCAGCCGGAGACGAGATCGTATTTTTCGTCAACAGCCTCGGCTCGACCACGATGATGGAATGCCTCATTTGCCTGCGCAAAGCGAAGGAAATGCTGACCGCGCGAGGCATCAAAGTTTACGACACGATGGTCGGCCCGCTGGTGACTTGTCAGGAAATGTCAGGGATTTCGTTCAGCGTGACCCGACTCGATGAAGAACTGAAACAGAACTGGAATCTCGGCTGCGAATCCGTCTGCTACAGCAAAATGGAAACACTCTAACATGCCCAAAGAAACACTCACACCAGCCGAAGCCAAAGCGATGCTCCACCGCGTCGCCGACGCAATTATCGAAGCCGAGCCGCTTCTTTCTCAAGCCGACCGTGACCTCGGCGATGGCGATCACGGACTTGGAATGGCGCGCGGAATGCGGGCTGCGAAAGAGGCGCTCGACGCCGAAGATTTTGCCGGAGTCGACAAGGTTTTCGCAGCCGTTGGCAGCGCGATGATGTCCTCAATGGGCGGCGCGTCCGGAGTCGTTTTCGGCTCGATGTTTAAAGCGGGCGGCAAAGCAATGAAGGGCGAGGAGAACCTGACCAGCGCAGGAATCGCCGCAACTCTCTCAGCAGCTGCTGAAGTCATTCAGAAACGCGGCGGCGCGAAAGCCGGCGACAAAACGATGCTCGACGCCCTGATTCCTGCGGGCGATAAAGCGGCCGAGGTCTCCGGCCAGCCGCTTCACACCGCCGTTGCTGCGATTGCCGATGCCGCTGAGGCCGGGAAGGACGCCAGCAAACCAATGATCGCCACGATGGGTCGCGCCAAAACACTCGGCGAACGCTCAATCGGATTTCCAGATGCCGGGGCCATTTCTGTCGCGATCATCCTGCGGACGATGAGCGATTATCTCTCCTCGGATTGAACGAAGAAGGCCAAGTCCACGGCTACCCGATCTTCCGCTTCCCCTTCGTCCGCGCCGCCCGGTACATCCCCTCCGTCGACGCCCTGACGTCCACCGCCGCCCCAGCCAGCTCCGACTCCAGATCGACAAGCGGAAACACCGTTAGTCGACTCCCCGGCGTCGCGTTCACCACCGCAAACCCCGCCGCCTCGAACACCGGCAGCAACTGCTGGAAAAATCCCGTCAGGATCTCGTAACTCGTCAGGTTATTGCGGATCGCCCGCGTCGTGCGCAGTTCCGCAAACCAATAGCGCTGCGTTTCCGACATGTGAAAGTCGCACCCCAGCAACACCACGCGGCGAAACCCCAGCTCATACGCGATCCGCAGCGCCACCAGCATCACCGACCGGCCTCCGCCGCGATCCTTGTGATTCCCCCAATTGATCGTCTCCTCCGTCAGAAACGTCGCCGCGTTGAAACGATCGTTCCGCGCAAAGAAGTAAACGCGCGGGCACTGCGACACCGCAATTGAGGACGGCGTCAGCTCACCCATCCTCTCCTCCGGCACGAACTTCATCACCGTCCGATCCATCCAGATCGAATCCATGAACCGCTCCGGCGCATCCACACACGCCCACAAATCCGGGCGAAACCCATGCGCCCCATTGTTCACGCAGAACGTCGCCACCCCCGGCCTCCGCGCCAGCAGCTGCTGAGTCTCTTCATCAAAACTCGGCCCGTTCAAACAGAGAAACACCGTCCCGCCTGGCCCATAAATGTTCTCCAACGCCGTCGCCGGCATCCCTTTCCGCCCGAAAAACAGCGGCGCCGTCCACAGCTCCACATCCACCCCTGCCGCCACCAACCTCGCTCCCAACTCCGCGCCCGGCGACAGCGGCAATTCGATCCTCACCCCCTCCTGCCAGACATGCACCCGCGTCCGCGGCCCGATCCTACCCGCCAACTCCGCCGCATCCCGCGAAAACATCACCGTTTCCAGCCTCGTGATATGGGGAGGGAAAAGAGTCGTCATCAAGACCATTTTATGATTCAACCGCCCCACCGAAAAGAATAAAATCATCCCCAAGTCCATCTCTGCGTCTCGGCGTCTCTGCGTGAGCCCCTTCTATCCATGAAAATCCAAACCCGCGACGATCTCCCCGCCCTCCTCACCTACCACGGCCTCACCCGGCTCGGCATCGAACTCGGCGTCGCTGGCGGGGCCTACTCCGAGCATCTCCTGCGCCACGCCCCCATCCCCCGCCTCTACTCCTTCGACGCCTGGTCCGGCGACCGCGGGCACGACATCGTCCAATGCGACGCCGCCACCCGACGCTTATCCAAATACGGCGCCCGCTCCATCGTCCTCCGCGCCCGGTTCGAGGAAGCCCTCGCCCTCTTCGCTGATGGCGACGACGCCCGCCTCGACTTTGTCTACATCGACGGCTACGCCCATCAAGGCAA
>JBLHKS010000301.1:0-7296 GCA_047620505.1 Verrucomicrobiales bacterium
ACGCTTATTCGATCCCACCATCCGCTTATTGTGATGGAGATCGAAGACGCAACGAACGCTGCCGAACTTGTCGAACGCGCCTCACGAAGTCTTAAACTTCCAGTTTTTCAATGGGAGCTGAGCGGTGCCGGGCGCAGTTCGCCTGAAGAAGCGTTGAAAATGGCGGAACACCTGGAGGTTGAGGCGGTTTTTCTGTTTACCGGCCTCGGCAGTCGGACAAGTCACAATCCGAAGTTTGAGCAGGTGCTTCTCCAGATTTGTTCGCGGTTTCGGTACTCCAGTTCTTGCCTGATTCTGGCCGGAAACGAAATCGATTTGCCAGACGGAATCAGTTCGGAAGCGAATTGGCTGAAAATCCAATTGCCCGACTTCGATGAACTCACCCAGCTTCTAGATGAGATTCTCGACGACGCTTGTTTGCGTGGTGCCAGCCGGCCTGAACTTTCAGATATCGAGCGCGCAGCGGTTCTCGGCGCGATGCGGGGAATGACCTCAAATCAAGCGCGACAAAGCTTGATGCGGGCGATTTTCAAGCAAAATGGGATCGATGCTCAGGAGATTGGCGATCGCCGAAAGCCGGGGGATTCCGTTCAAGATGATGGGTTGCTCGAGTTTTTTCCGCCGGACGTTCACTCGGTTCAGGTGCCCGGATTCAACAACCTTCGCGATTGGCTCAATCTTAACGATAACCGAGGTTCGTCTCGGAGTCTGCTGCTGACTGGCGTCGAAGGTTCCGCCGATGTGAGCGCTGTTCGGATCATCGCTCATCACCAGCAGTTGCCACTTTTGCGCTTCGACGCGGGCCTCCTTGGAGGGCTTTCGTGCTTCGAAGCGGCGGCGGAATTTCGGCAAGCCGTAGAAATTGCGAAATCGATGAGCCCCTGTGTTTTTTGGGTTCACGCGATCGAGCAAGCTGTGGCTGAAAACGCCGAACCTCAGATTCTAACCGCAATTCAGTCGTGGATGGCTGAACGGCAGGAGAATCCCGAGATTTTCTTCGTCGCGAACACGAATGACTTTGGATTAATCCCAACGGAGTTGGCGCAGGCAGCGGCGTTCGATGAGGTTTTCTTCATCGACCTCCCCACCGCTACTGAGCGCGCCAACATCTGGGAAATGCAGCTGAGAACGCGTCAGCAGGATCCGGGCTGCCTCGATCTGGGATTTCTCGTGGCCGCGACCGAAGGTTTCAGCGGTGCCGAAATCGAGCGGGCAGTCGTCGCGGCTCTCTATCGTTCGGTAGAGCAGGGAAGGGCGCTCGACACGCCGACGCTGACGAACGAGATTTACTCAACGGTGCCGCTTTCGATGTCCGACGCTGCCGAATTCAGCCGGTTGCGTCGCGAGGCGGCTGGGCGATCGATTCCAGCAAACGAGCCGGAACGGATATTTTCTCCGCTGGCCGCCTGACGTAGCGAACTACGATTGGTCTTTCCAATCCCGGAAAATCCATCGCATCGTTTCCGGAAAAATCGCGCCGCCGTGACGCCCGGAATGCCGACCCTCACCGAACACGAAATGATGGTCGTAGCCGGCAAATTTCAACGCGGCGGCCATCTGCTGATTTGAGAGCGGCCAATGGCCGTGGAGGTTGTCGAGATCGTTCGATCCATCCTGGAGGAACACGCGAAGCGGCTTCTTTTCCGTTTTCCGAATCAAAGCCGGGTAGACGTGCCCGCCGCGAATGTTCGTGAAGCTGCCGATGTGGCTGATGACGTTTCGGAAGGCATCCGGTCGCTCCCAGGCGACGGTGAATGCGCAAATCCCGCCCGAGCTGTTGCCGCAGATCGTCCGCATCGCCGGGTCATTGCTTAGCTTATGGGTTTTGCTGACTTCTGGCAGGATTTCTTCGAGGATGAACCGCGCATACTGATCTCCAAGCGAGTCGTATTCGAAACTCCGATTCTTCCGAGGTTGCTGGCCTTCTTTCGCTGGCGGAACAACGCCGGGATTGATGAAAATGCCGATTGTGACCGGGATTTCGCCCGCGTGAATCAAATTGTCGAGCACGACCGGAGCGTCGAACGCGCCGCCTTCGCGGACGAATCCACCGCCGTCCTGCGCGATGAAAACGGCCGCTGGTTTCGAGCCATCGTACTGCTTCGGCACGTAAATCCAGTAATCGCGAACCGTGCCGGCGAAGATTTTGCTCTCCCACGTGTGCTTCGTGACTTCGCCCTTCGGCACGCCGTCTTTTGGCATGGAGTCCGGCCCTTTTTCGTATTGCTCGTCCTGGGCGAAGGCGGCGCCGACGAGGGCGCAGGAAATCAGCAGCTGCTGAGGAAAATTTAGAGATTTCATTGAAGGCAGTATGAAAAGGCGAGGAAAGAGCGCAATTGTGAAACCATATTTATAATTGTAAATTTGAACAACCTTGCTTGACGACCAACAGCCTGAACGAAAAATAATTCACGTCGACATGGACTGCTTTTACGCGGCCGTCGAGGAGCGTGAAGATCCGAGCCTCGTTGGTAAACCGATCGCTGTCGGTGGCGGGAGCAAGCGCGGGGTTTTGACGACGGCAAACTACGAAGCTCGGAAATTCGGGTGCCGTTCGGCGATGCCTGGCTGGAAGGCGAAAGAGCTGTGCCCGAAGCTGATTATCTTGCCGGTTCAATTCGACCTTTACCGGGCTGAGTCGAAGCGGATTCGTCAGGTTTTTGAGGAGTTCAGCGACCTGGTTGAGCCTCTTTCCCTCGATGAGGCTTACCTTGATGTTAGCCATCTGCGTTCCCAGGCTTTCAGCATCGCGGCGGAGATTCGCGCACGGATTTTCGAGAACACGCGCCTGACTGCTTCGGCTGGGATCGCGTCGAACAAATTTCTGGCGAAAATCGCGAGCGATTGGGAGAAACCGAACGGCCAGTTCGAAATCCAAGCCGAAGAAATCGGCGAATTCGTCCAGCAGCTGCCGGTTCGGAAAATCTGGGGAGTCGGCAAACGAACGGCTGAGAAATTGGAGCGATTCGGCCTGAAAACTTGCGGAGATGTGCAGAAATGGCCGCTGAACCAGCTGACGCGTGAGTTCGGAAGTTTCGGCGTCGGCCTCTATCAGCTAAGCCGTGGCGAGGATGATCGGCAGGTCAATCCGGATCGCGAACGGAAGTCTTTGAGCAACGAGCGGACGTTTTTCGATGATCTCGATTCGCTGGAAAGTTGTGCGGAAGCGCTGGCGCGAATCGTGGCCGAGTTGGACGAGGATTATCGCTCGAAAAGCAGCGACCGGCGGATCGCGAAGTCGTTCATCAAATTGAAGTTCAACGATTTCAAAACGACGACGGCAGAAAGATCGGCCACGGAAATCCGGATCGACGCCTACGACGAACTGCTGGCAGAAGCGTGGAGCCGGCGCGAGGGCCGAACCGTTCGGCTGATCGGTGCTGGCGTTCGGTTCGCCGCGATCAGGAGCGAGGCGCAGCTGGAAATGCTCTGAATTTTGGCGAGACGAAAAGACTTGCCAGTGTTCAAATGATTTGTTAAACATGGCCTCCCCCAAATTTCGAACGTCTTTGGCGTTACGGAATTCTCGAAACCTCCCCGATTAATCAAATATGAATACGATGCGAGACGCCGTTGTGCGCGTCAAGGATCACACCGAACCGGTGCTACCGCAGAAGCGCGGCATCCGAACGGTAACGCAGAACAGCGGACTGTTTCTGGCCTTCAACAACGTGGCGATTTCGCTGCTGAGGAAGCTTCGGATCGTGCGGCGTTCCTGAATTTTGCTGCTGATTTCAGCCTTCGTTCTGCTTGGAATTTTCCGGTAGCAGATCGGGCCGATTTTCGGCGGTGCGCAGGCGGCCTTGCTGGTCTCGCCAGTCCGCAATTTTGGCGTGGTGACCGGAAAGAAGGACTTCCGGCGCTTTCCAACCACGAAACTCAGCTGGACGCGTGTAGTGCGGGGCTTCGAGCAAGCCTTCTGAAAAAGATTCTTCTTCCGGGCTGCGTTCGTCGCCGAGAACGCCCGGAATCAGGCGAGTGACCGCGTCGACAAAGACGGCGGCTGCGATCGCCCCGTTGGTCAAAATATAATCGCCGATTGAGATTTCTTCATCGACGAGATGCTCGACGACTCGATGGTCAACACCTTCGTAATGCCCGCAGAGGATGATGAGGTGCTTCGACTCGCCGTAACTTTCGACGATCCGCTGGTCGAGCCGCCTACCTTGCGGAGTCATCAAAATGACGCGGGTTTCCGGGGTTCGCAGGTCTTCAACGGCAGCGAAAAACGGCTCGGGCTTCATCACCATTCCCTGGCCGCCTCCGAACGGTTCATCGTCGACTTTTCGATGCTTGTCCGTGGTCCAGCTCCGCAGATCGTGGACGCTGAGTTCGAGCAAACCAGCTTCCTGTGCCCGCTTCATCATGCTTTCGTCCAGCGGAGCCCGGCACATTTCCGGAAAAATCGTGATGATGTCGACTTTCATCCTACGAACCCACAAAAAAGCTCAACGTCGTTAGAATTCGCGACTGCCAATCCGCCTTTTTCTCGTCTACCAGATTGTAAACCCGAGGCGCGGTGACGAGCAGAAATCGGCTTCCGCCCAGCCACTGGCCTTCGACGGATTCGCCCTGAAACGCGGCGAATTCGTGACGTCGCTCGGTGTAGATGAAGCTGGTCGAGGTGTAGCCGCCGTCCGGGTCGATCATCTCGAAAGCGAAACCCAGTTCGCCTTCATGAAGCCGGTCCGGCACGCTGGTGATCACGACAAAATGATCCGTCATCGCTTCCCATTTCCACTCGCCAGTGCCCGGATTCTGCCGCGAAACCTGGGAACGCAACGCGACGATCGGCAGGACTCCGTTTCTGAGCGATGTCCGAAGCGCGTGGTGAACTCGAAAGAGAAATTCGCGCTCCTTTTCGTCTTCCTTCCTTACAACCTCAGCCGATTGGACCTTCGGCAGACCGTGCTCTTCGGCAAGATCGCGCATCGCCGCCGCCAGGTCTTTGTGGCCGACTCCGCCGGCTTCTTCAAAGCGTTTGGCGTTGTCGCGGGTGACCGAAGGCTTGCGAAAATACCGGTCGATCACGAATCGCAGCCGAGTTTCATCGTCCGCACCCAACAGTTTTTGATAAACCTCCGGCGCACCGAATTTCACCGCGTTCAAGACCGAAGTCGGACCGCAAGCCATCGAGGAATAGATGTTTTGATCGACCGTTTCGACTTCCGCAGGCCGCGAGATGCCGACGGTTTCTCCGCCAGTCGCGAGCGACGCCAGAGTTAAGCCGAGGATGAGCGGCAGACCCGTTTTCATGTCTCGACTGCTTGCTTGCCGCCTTCGTCATCGGTTTCGAGCCGCGGTGCTTCGAGTGCTGGGATCCCGTTTTCAGCAACCCACTTTTCCAGCAGCTGCTGGCACTCGATCACCTGCTCTTCGCGCTTTTGGCGAGCACTTTCGGCGATCTGCGCGAGTGAGTCGATCGGGTAAAGATAGACGTCCGGCAAATCGCCGACTTCGGGCTCGATATCGCGCGGAACCGCGATGTCGACCATGATAAGCGGACGTCCACGGCGCTGCCGCATCGCTTTTGCGACGTGCTCGCGATGCATGATTGTGTGCGGCGCTGAAGTCGAAGTGATCACGATGTCGGTGTCGCCAATCCGCGTTTCCCAGTCGTCAAATCGGATCGCTTCGCCGCCGATTTCGGTCGCGAGTTCCTCGGCTCGATCGAAAGATCGGTTCGAAACGACCACGCTTTGAGCACCACGGGAAAGCAGGCTCTGCGCGACGGTTCGGCTCATTTCTCCGGCACCGATCAGCATGACGTGGCAACTTTTCAGGTCACCGAAAACCTTTTCGGCCAAGTCGACGGCAACGGAGCCGACGGAGGTCGAGCCGCGTTGAATCCGGGTGTGATTTCGGATGTATTTTCCGACCGAAAATGACTGCTGGAAAAGTTTGTTCAGCGTCCGCGACGTGACTCCAGCGCTTTGGGCTGCGGCGTAGGCTTTTTTCACCTGGCCAAAGATTTCGGTCTCGCCGAGGACCATCGATTCGAGTCCGCTCGCGACCCGGAAAAGGTGAAAAGCCGAGTCCCGATCCGACTTGCGGAAAAACGGCAGCTGCTGGTTTGGATCGAGACCGAAATGCGAGCGAAGGTAAGCCTCGAGCGTCTCCAGACCTCGGCCTGCGTGATCGGCGACGGCGTAAGCCTCAACGCGATTGCAGGTGCTGATGACGACGACTTCGGAAAGGCCGTCGAGCGCTCGGATTTCGGTCAGGGCACCGGCCAGGGACGAGTCCGAGAACGCCAAACGCTCCCGGATTTCAACCGGGGCGGTTTGATGGCTGATGCCGAGACAAATCAAATTCATCGTCGTCAAATCGGTGCGCAATCAGTGAGGAATGACCTGGGAAACTACGGCCAGGATGAATGCGCCGACCGCTGCGAGAGCGGTTTGCGACGAGGCGAGTCCGCGAATGAATTTCACGCAAAGCAGCCCGGCGTAGGCGGCCCACACTGTCAGGGAAATGACAAGATGCAAGCCGGTTGGCGGCTTGGTCGTCGCGAAGCCGCTGGCGATGCCGATGGTGAGGAGAACGAGGCCGATGATGATCAGCCGGACGATCGCCTGGTTGAGGTGGCGGATGTCGGGTAGGTTCAAACTGAGCGGTCGGAGTTGAGCACGTTTGAGCATGCGGTTCTGGATGAAAAACATGACGCCGGCGACTGCGGCCAGGGCGAAGGCTCCGTACGAGAGGATGGAGACGGGCACGTGCATTTCCAGCCAGTAATCGTTGGCGGGATCGCGTTTGGCGGGAGTCAAAAGGATCAGCGCGAACGTTTGGAACGCAACGACGAGCGGCACGCAGAATGCTCCGAGGAGAGAGAGGCGAAATGCGCGACCCAGAATGAAATAGAGCAGAACCACGCTCCAGCTGAGGAAAACGAGCAATTCGGACGGGGTCGTAATCGGGCAGCGCCCAACTTGCTCGCCGCGGATCCGGAGGAAGGCGCATTGCGCAAGAAATCCGCAGGCCATGATTGCCATGTTGAGCATGGACGGTCGGTAGCGACCGGTCCGGAGCGCGGTGGCGACGTAAACGAGGCCGCCCAGAAAAAAGAGCGTTGAGATGAGGAGCCAGATCCAAGCGGATTGCATGGTCGAACTCTAGAATCGATTCGGCTGAGGCGCCAGCAGCTGCTGGGGTGGGACTTGGAGAAATGAGGTGCAACGCTTTTTTGGACCAGTTTGTTGTTTAGTTTAGTGTCAGGATGGAGTTTTCGAACTGGCTCGGTGAGAGGTAGCCGATCGCGGAATGCTTACGCTGAGTGTTATAATACGCTTCGAT
>JBLHKS010000302.1:0-7208 GCA_047620505.1 Verrucomicrobiales bacterium
TCGGGGCATGTTCGGAAGCATGGCCGAGATCGTCCGCGCCCTGGTCGCCGTCGCCATCCTGAGCATCGCGCTCGGTTACATCGACGAGTGGACGTTCGAGCTTGGCAACATCGTCAATGAATACGTCGTCGCTGGGCTCGAGACCGATCCGAGGGAGACGCACACGCGCTTTGGCGAGATCATCGCCAACCCCGCCGATGGCGATGACGACCGCGCCTGGTACGAGCGGATCTTCGATTCCGACACGGCCATCGCCGAGGCCTTCTCCTACTTGCTCATCATGATCGCGGCGAAGATCTCGTGGTTCATCGTGTGGTGGGCGTACTTCATCCACAAAGCGCTGGTCTACTTCGGCATCGCGCTTGCACCGATCTTCCTGCCGATGTTGATCCTAAATTCGACCCGAGGTATCGGCGTCCGCTACGTGCTCGGGCTGTTCTCGCTGATCATGTGGCCGCTGGGATGGGCGGTCGCCAACCTCATGACCGACGCGCTCATGACCGCTGCCGCCGATCGGACGCTCTACGAGTACGGCGGCGTACTCGGTCGCGCATCCTACGCGCCGCAGATGATCTTCTTCATCCTGATGGCGTCGATCTGGTTGCTCGCAAGCACCATCGGCGCTCCCGTCGTGATGAGCCGCGTGCTCACCAGTGGCGCTCAGATCGGAGCCGCGCTGCTCGGAGGATTTGCGGGGAGTGTGGTTGGCGCTGCAAGCGGTGCCGCAGGTGGAGCCGCGCTCGGTGGAAGCATGGGCGGAGCAGCAGGAGCGGCCGCAGGAATCGGAGGCGGGATGGTCGGCGGTGCCGCTGGCTTCGGCTCCGGCGCAGTCGGCGGACCCGGTTCCGGTATGGCGACAGGCGCAGGTATGGCCGCGTTCTCCATGGCCGGGGGAATGGGCGGCGGCAAAGGAGATTCCCAATCGAGCGGAGGCGACTCCGGGGGAAGTTCATCAAGTGGCGGCGGTGGATCAGGTGGGAGCGGTGGCTCCTCGTCATCCAACTACAACGCCGAAGCCGCCGAGATCGCGGCGAAAGCCAGCCAATCCTAACCCAACTCTCATCTCTTATTATGAAACGCGCACAAGCCATCGATCTCTTCATCCACAAAGACAAAGTCGCCCTGTTCTGGTTCGCCATCGCCGTCGTCGTCTCCGTCGGCTTCTGGTGGGAACGGCAGCGACTCGTGAAACAGCTCACGACCAAGCCGCAGTTCTTCGTCATGGATGCGAACCACACCTACTACCTGCCATCGGCGATGGACTTCGGTAGCGCCAAGCAAGTCCACGCCGCACAGACGCGGCTCGCGATGGAAGCCATCTTCAACCGTGCCCCCAAAGGACCCGATAGCCCGGAGCGCTTGAAGCGCATTCTCGGCAAAGATGCTTTCAAGAAAGCCCAAGGAGCCATCGCGCATGAAGAGGACGAGTTCATGGACAAGCAGATCCACCAGAAGATCGAACTCGGCGCGATCCAGGTGCTGCAAGTCCGCGACGATTCCGTGCTCACCGGCGTTGAGGGACAACTCATCCGCAGCGGCGTCTTCCGCGGCAAAGCCTTCACCGAAGCGCTGTCGATCAAGGCGCAGTTCAAATTCATCCTGAACACCGACATGACGGCGAACGGCCGGTTCCCAACCGTGGCCATCGCCTTTGACTTCACCATCGAACCAACACCATGAAAACAAGCTACCAACTACTTCTATGCATCCTCGCCGCCGGACTTCTCGTTCGAAGCGGACTCGCAGCACCTGTCGAAAACTTAACTCTCGATCGGGACAAGCCGCTCGCCATTCCCATCGGAACCAAGGTTGCCACCACGCTGCAGTTTCCGCGCCCGATCCAAGGTCTCTTCGGCTATGGGCTGACTACCGGCGACGCGCCTGGCACCTACCACTACGCGCATCCTGAAGGATCCCATGTGCTGGCCTTGCGGAACCTGATGCCGGACAAAGAGACGTTCGTTTCGGTTCTACTTGGGAAGGACGACTTGTTCGTGCTTCACCTCAAGCCGTCGACGAAGCCTCCTGTGACTGTGAGACTGCGTGACCCTGGAGACATCGAAGCTGCTCTGAGGGCGCGCGCTGTCGATCCTGAGACATTGGAGGCGCGTCGGTTGGATCCCGACACCGGGCGGCTCTTCAACTTGCTGAAGCTGGGCAAGAACGAACGGGTGTTCCGGATAGCCGTCCCGCATCTCTATAAAGACGTTGAGACGCGCAGGGTCGAGTATCGTCACGATGACAGCAGGGTGGCGACGGTCGTGACGAAGGTGCATCGGTTCCCGAGCGAAGACGCGGTGTTCCTCTTTGCCCACATCGAGAACAAGACCGGGGAGCATCAGCAGTTCGATCCCGCTTCCATCCAGGTGAAGGCCGGATCGCGAACCTACCCTGCGGCGCTGGTTGATTCTGCAGCGATGGTTCCGGCGAACGGGAAGATTCCGCTTCAGGTGATCATTCGCGGCGGCACCGAAGGGGAACGCGCTCACCTCAGCATCAAGAACGAGTTCCGGTTGCTCATGCCCGAGTATGCGCCGTGCATCGATGACCCTTCGCTCACTGATGCGCTTGGGCTGATTGTCGAACCGGCATCGATTGGCGGACCGGATAGCGGGTTGCTTCCTCCACTCGAGGAGAAGGGAGGTTCCAAGTGATCGGGCGCATCATCGGATTCATCAAGACGCCGGCGGGAGCAGCCATCGTCTTCCTCCTCGCGATGTTCACGGTCTTCTACTTCATCCGCGAGTATCGCGAGCGCAACCCGGACGAAGAGGAGGTAGCCAATCGGCTTGGGCAAATGTCGCCGGAAGCCGCCGAGCGCGATCCCAATGCCCCGCTTACGTCGGAATGGGTGACCGAAGGAAAGTTGGACAAGTTTAACCCACCAGCAGACTCGGCTGCTCCGGCGCCAAGGCCTGTCGTACAACAGGACGCACCAGCCAAGTCGGCTGCGCTCCCGCAGCTCGTGCATCTGTATAATCCAGCGAAGGATAAGCCAACGCCAGCAGATCCGATCAAACCGCCGCGCACATTCGCTCCCCCAGGGACCCTGATTCCGTGCCAGCTGGTCATTACCGTCGATTCCAGTTCGTTGGAGACACCGGTGGTCGGTGTCGTGACCGATGATGTGTGGCACAACCAGAAGCTCATCGTCCCTGCGGGAACCGAAGTGCACAGCTTCGCGAAACGTGGTCGAGTGCGGGATCGCGTCGAGGTGACCCGGCGCGTGGAAGTTCGTCTGGCAAGACGGTCGCGAGGTGAGGATCAACGGCATCGCCTTGGATCGCGAATACGATCCCGACAAAGACACGTACGCGCTCACTGACGGATCAGCGGGCATACGTGGCGAAGTCACCAAGTCCGACGAGTTCCTGGAGTTCAAGATGTTTGCTGCGACTGCGCTTGCTGGCATCTCTCGAAACGCCAAGAAAACCACGAAGACCGTGCTAGGCGAGTATGAGAACAACTCGTTCAGCAACGCTGCCATCGATGGTGCTTCGTCGGTATCCGAGCGCTACGCGAAGCTGATGCTCGATCAGATCGAAGGTGATGGCCTCTTCGTCCGGGTCACCGCTGGCACGGAGTTCTACGTCTACACCTTGCAAGTCTTCGAGCCAAAGCTGGCGAGCATCGCGGGACTCAAGCAGGGGCAACGTCCAATCAATTCCTGGCAGAAAGCTGCGCCGGAGCGATCGGATCCGGGGCTGCCGCGAAGCGTTCGTGAACCTGAACCGACTCCATCGATCATGAAAACCTTGGAAGGGCGTGAGCAACTTGAGCGGGCGATCCGCGCGAGGCTCCAGGAAAACTCCAAACCAACCGCGTCCTGAAATGAAACCACTGACTACCCTATTACTGACTTCACTCGCGATCGCCTTCTCGGCGTGCTCAACACCTAGAGCACCGATCTCCTCGAAACCATCACCTGTCGTTCGAGAGAAAGTGAGCGAACGCAACCTCAAGCCTAGGGACATCGAGCGTGTTCGAACCGGCGAGTTCGTGAAGACCTATCACGTCGGCCGATCAGTTCGAGGCCGGGGAGGGGCTGCGATGCACGAAGCACATCGCGTCTATCGCTTGGAGAAACCGAACCGGTGGAATCTCATGCGCGACCAACCGCCGCTTGCGAGCACGGACCAGTAAACAAGGTCGTCGATTCCGCGTTCAAGCCCGCACCGCAGTCGAACACGATCCAAGCTGAATTGAATCACCAGCGTGATGTTTCGGCAGATCTTAGAGGGGCTCAGCGAGAGATGACTGCGGCATTGGCTGTCGCTCGCGAGCAGGCGCAAGATGCTGGCAAGGCGACTGAG
Source organism: Verrucomicrobiales bacterium (assembly GCA_047620505.1). Taxonomy (GTDB): domain Bacteria; phylum Verrucomicrobiota; class Verrucomicrobiia; order Verrucomicrobiales; family DEV007; genus JBLHKS01. Next base: position 4,314 of record JBLHKS010000302.1, read on the forward strand.
TTTGTGAATGCCCTACAGAATCAAGTCGATCGTCTCAAAGCAGAGAACGAGACGCTTAAGAAGGCTCGACTGAGTTCGATCCCGCTGCCTGAGAAACCGTCAGTAGTTCCTGGAGACGCGCTGAAGCAATGGGGTGACAGCCAAGAGTCCAAGGAAGAATGAAGGACGCCGAGAGAGAGCATCTCAGACAGCTTGCGCCCCACTTGGGCGAGCAAGTCATCGGGCAGTTGAATGTGGTGCCACAGGTTTGTGAGGCGTTACTGGATGAGGAACTTGGGCTCACCGATCTGTCTCGTCCAAAGGGTACGTTTCTGTTCCTCGGTCCAACTGGAGTGGGCAAGACCCAACTGTGCCTCTCTTTCACCGACTACTTATTTGGAGAGGGGAACCTCATCCGATTGGACATGAGCGAGTTTCAGAATCAGGACTCTGTTGGCGTTCTGCTTGGCCGTTCGGAAGACGAGATAGGCATGCTAGCGAAACGCGTGGATTCCGTAGGCGGACGGGGAACGCTTTTGCTGGACGAGATCGAGAAGGCGCATCCACGGGTGCTCGACCTACTGCTCCAAATTCTTGATGCAGCCAGGATAACGATGGCGAACGGCGAAACGCTCGATCTTAGCCAGTTCTATATCGTGTGTACCTCGAACATCGCGGGGCGCGCTGTTCTCGATGCACGCCACAGTGTCCGAGCGACTCTGGTGCGGTTCGTCGAGTCTCAGGCTCAGGCACAACTCCGACCAGAGATCTTCGCGCGTTTCCAATGCGTCTGCGTGTTCGAAAGGCTCGAGTACGAGTCCCAATTGAAAATCGCCCAGCTCATGCTGGATCGTGAGCTTAGACAGCAGGAGTACCGGACAAAGATCGAGATCGGTTATCCTCCCGAACTGGTTACTCAGCTAGCCGGAGATGGGTTTCATCCCCGGCTCGGAGCCCGTTCCATGCGCAGCTGTATCGAACGCCACGTTCGCGCTGCACTGCGCACAAATTTACTCGGGGCTCGAGCCCCACGAATTCACCTCCAACCAAAAAAACTATGAACGATCCACTTCACATGGACACCAACCACGATTCCGATGTATCAGATTCACCAATGGGTGAGGACAAATTCAATCAACGCCAGGAACTGTTTCCGCCTACGCGTTGGACGCTTGTAGCTCAGTCCCGCGATCCGAAGTCTGCCGGCAGGGCGCTTGACCAACTCTGCGAACTCTACTGGTTTCCCGTCTACGCATTCATCCGCTGCAAGGGCAAATCGCATCATGACGCGCAAGATCTCACGCAGGGATTTTTCGCCTCTCTCCTTAGCCGAGACGATTTCGCCAAGGCTGACCCCGAACGGGGAAAACTTCGGGCATTCATCACCCACGCGGCTACTCGATTCGTCATCAGCTCGGATCGAATGCAGCATCAGAAGAAACGTGGCGGGGATATCACGCCGATCTCTCTCGACGTTGAGGAAGCCAGGCGAAAGTTCGATTCGGAACTTTCGACCAACGAGACTCCAGAGAGCTGCTTCGAACGACTCTGGGCAATCACGGTTCTCGATACAGCCCAGAAACTCCTGAAAGAAGAGTATAAGGCTAAAGGCAAGGCGGAACTACTGGCCGCGATCATTCCCTATGTGAGCCTGAACTCACGAGGGAAGGAGAAGATGGAGATCGCCACGCAGTTAGGCCTCTCAGACGGAGCGTTCCGAATGGCTCTTTTCCGGATGCGCCAGCGGTATGGGGAAGTTCTGCGGGACACAGTTGCGGACACTCTGACCGATCCGTCTGAAGTGGAAGATGAGCTGAGCTACTTGTTCGAGATCTTCGGACGCTGATCGCTCGCAGGGAGGAAACTTCGATTTCTTAGTGACGTCTGCTCGCAGACCGCGAAGTGCCTCGTGTGATCCATATGATTGCCAGGAACCGCTCACAATCCTCGAACCCGCGTCGTCTGGTCTACGGGAGGCTAGCATGGCTCGACGAACTGCGATTCGTAGCGATTGCTCTCATGATCGTCGACCACGGGTGCCTCTTCTTCGCGCCAACCAACACGATCGCAGAAGTGCTCCGATGCACTTTGACTCGGTGTGCCGAACCTCTGTTCGTTTTCGTTCTAACCTCCGCTGCCGTATTCCTTCGCCGAGCGTTGAGGCCGTCTCGGTTGCTCCAGATCTTCGGGCTGTCGCTGGCGACGTCTTGGCTATTCTCAGTTCATCTCGGATACGCTGTCGCCGATGTTCTTGTCAGTCTCTCCGTTGTGATCGTGGCGCTGCCGCTGCTAACAAAGATGTGCGATCACTTATTGATCGGAGTTCTGTACGTCACTGCCGCACTTTGCGTTGTGCCGGTAAGCCTGGGATCGGTTGCCTTTGACTACAGCCCAATGCTGCTTGTCTATCAGGTTCTCTTGACGAGACTGCTGCTCGAGAAGTCGGGCAGAGTCGCTGGAAGGCACGGTGTCCTGTCGGGATGCGTTGTGCTTCTTGCTGCCTGGTGGGTTTATCGGAGTGGAGGGGAAATCACAGGAAGCACCTACACGATCTGCTTCGGTCACCCCTTGGCGGCGCTCGTGATTTTCTCAATCCGGGGCGCGGATGATCACCGAGCAACACTGGCGACGTTTGTCGCCAGATATCCGCTCACGATCTACGCCTGCCATCTCGCTGTGTTCGCAACTCTCGCCCGATTCTCGGAGCTAAGGGGGAGTCTGTGATCGCAATCGGTCGAATGTCGTTTGCGATACTACTGGGCACCGGTGGAGTGCTCGTCCACTTCTACTACACTGGGCAGTTTGCCACGCTCCAATGGTGTGGAAAACTCTGCAGGGGAAATTCGCTTTATTGCTATGTTAGTGCGCCGTGCCGCGCACATGTGAGCTCCGGTTCATCTGGGTCGAAATCGCCCT
>JBLHKS010000303.1:0-6986 GCA_047620505.1 Verrucomicrobiales bacterium
GTCGTTCCCGCGGAGTGACCGAATTCCAATTGCGATCATGGTTAGTCTGTGGTCGGCTCAGCGATGAATTTCTCGTGTCCTAGCTGTCAGTCGAGTATGGAAGTCGGCCCTGAGTGGGCGGGACACGCGGCCACTTGCCCGAACTGCGGAGCTGAAATCCAGGTTCCGAGCCAATCCGCCGTGCCGCCGCTCCCGCCGGCTTTGAGTCCTGCACCTTTCGAAAATCAGAATCCCTACCAAGCTCCCCAGGCCGCGATGCAGCAGGTCCAGATCGACCCGGTCTCGAAGGCGTTCGCCGAGATCGCGCTTCAATCGAAGGCCTCGCTCCTCTGGGGAATCGTCGGGATTTTCCTCGTCGGAATCATCCTTGGGCCGTTTGCGATTTACCGAGGCGCGAAGGCCAAGCGGCTGATCCGCGAATTTCAGGTCGGGCACGAATACAAAGGGATCGCGACGGCGGGTTTTATCATCGGAATCATCGCGCTCGCGCTCCACGCCCTTTTCGTGGCGTTTGTCGTGATCTCGGTCATGACCACGGTCGCGAGTCGATTCTAATCGTCTCAGCCCTTTTTCAGCATCGATTCCGCCAAAGCGCGCGCGGTGTCGCCGCCGCCGCCGAGCATCCGGTGGACTTCATCGACGCGAGCCTCGCCATCGACCCTGATCAGAGTCGATCGGGTTTTCTGATCTTCGACCTCTTTGCTAACGACGTAATGATATTCCGAAAGCGCCGCGACTTGAGGCATGTGCGTGATCGCGACGACTTGATGTCGCTCGCCTAACGCAGCCATCTTTCGGCCAACCGCGGTCGCTATTTCGCCGCCGACATTGGCGTCGATTTCATCGAAAACCATCAGCGGAATCTTGTCTTGCTCGGCTAGAGCGTTTTTAACCGCCAGCATGACCCGCGACATTTCTCCGCTCGACGCGATCACGCGCAGCGGCTTGAACGGCTCGCCCGGGTTCGGCGCAAACTGGTAATCGACGCCCTCCAGGCCGGCTGCGTGGGGGATTTCGTGAGGCTCGACCGTGATCTCGAACTTCGATTGCTTAAAGCCGAGATCTTCAAGGTGCCCAGCGACCTCAGCCGCCAACTTCGGCGCGAGTTTTCCGCGTTTCGCGCTCAAAGCCGAACCTGCCTTGTCTAACGACTCGCGCGCTTCCGCAACCCGCTCCTCCAAACGCCCTAACTCGTCTCCACGGCCTTCGATCGCGTTGAGTTTTCGCTCGGAAACTTTGCCGTGCTCGATCACATCTTCGAGCGTCGGACCGTACTTCCGCTTGAGGTTTTCGATCAGGTCGATTCGACTTTCCAAACGCTTAACCTCAGCCGGATTGATCTCGAGCGAAGCCACGTAATCTTCGAGCCCGCGCGAAAGCTCTTCCAGCTCGACCTGCGTCGTTTCAAAACCGCCAACAAGCTCGCTGACGCCATCGTCAATCCGCTCCAGTTCGCGAACGCGTTTCTGGATTTTCGCCAACTGCGTGAGAACGGCTGTCGGGCCTTCGCTGAGCTGATTTGAAATTGCGCTGGCGTGCTCAATCAAGCTCTGACTGTTGGACGCGACCGAGTAGTCCTGCTCCAGACTTGCTTCTTCGTTAGGCGTGAGTTCTGCGCCCTGGATCTCCTCCACCTGAAACTTCAGCAACTCAAGTTCCTGCTCGCTGGCCTCCTCAGCGTCGCGCAGCGCTTCGTAATCGCGGCTCGCTTCCTGCCAGACGCCGAAATTTTCCCGATAGCCGTCCAGCAGCTGCTGGGCGCCGGCGTAGGCGTCGAGCATCGCAAGCTGACGATCGCGAGAGAGCAGCGACTGGTGATCGTGCGGGCCGTGAAGATCGACTAACAGATCACCAAGGGTCTTCAGAACCTTCAGCGTCGCCGGGCTGCAATTGATGAACTGCTTGTTCGTCCCGCTGGCGCTGAAAACGCGTTTCAAGACGAGTTCATCGTCGTCACACGGCTCGAGGCCGGCGTTCTCCAGAAGCTCGTTGATGTCGTCTCGATTCGGCAAAGCGAAGACAGCTTCGACCGTGCAGTGCGACGCCCCCGTCCTCAGCAGCTGCCGGTCAGCGCGCTCGCCGAGGATCAGGTTCAGCGCGCCGACGATGATGGATTTTCCCGCGCCGGTCTCGCCGGTCACAGTGATGAGTCCGGGGCCGAGTTCCCACGTCAGGTCTTCAACGAGGGCGAGGTTTTTGATCTTGAGGACGTTCAGCATCGGTTGGTGCGCGGCTAGTCGGATTATGAGTCCGGTCGCCGAATTTGCAAAGGCGAGGTAGCCGCAAAGCAAAATCATGGGCTGAGATTCATGGTTGCGTTCGAGCCAGATTCTGGCGAACTTCTTCGCTATGCGCGTTTTTGTCGTTTTTCTCTTCACAGCCGGATTGGTCATCCCGTCGTTTGCGGACGATTCCAATCGACCCTTCGCAAACTCGTCCGAGGAGGCTCAGGAACGCCAGAAGGAGCGCGCCGAAGAGAAGCGCGCCGAATTGGCCGCCGAACGCGCCGAGCGAAACAAGGAGCGTGAACCCAATCGAATCAAAGCCACCAAAGCGAATCCGAAAGAGGGTTTGGAAATCAATTCGGTTCAAGGCTCGGGCAGCGGCGGGCAAGGCAAAGGAGTTTTTTCATACGAAGAATACCAAGCGCGATTTCGCAAGAAGGCCGATGAGGACCGGGCTCGAATCGAAGCCGCACGGCAGAAAAAGGACGCCGAACGCGCGAAAGAGCGGGCCGCCAAGGAAAAAGCAGCAGCCGGCAAGCGAATGACAACTCGCAAGAGCAAGGCTGACTTGGAAAAGGAAGCGAGCGGCGGCGGTCTCGATTATTTGAGAAGCCGATAGCTGTCAGGTTTTCAGCTCCGAAACGACTCAGGCGCGATGAAGCCGACCGATATTCGCCCACCGTTTGATCGCGAATCCGCGCTCCTCAAAGTTCGCATGGCGGAAAACGCGTGGAACCTTCGTGATCCCGAACGCGTTTCGCTTGCCTACACCGAGGACAGCAAATGGCGGAATCGATCGGAGGTTTTCGAAGGTCGCGAGGCGATTCGTGAGTTCCTGACTCGCAAGTGGGCGAAAGAAAGCGGCTACCGCTTGATCAAAGAATTGTGGGCGTTCACCGGCAATCACATTGCGGTTCGATTTCAGTACGAGTGGCACAACGAAGAAGGTCAGTGGCATCGCGCTTACGGCAACGAGCAGTGGGAATTTGCCGACAACGGCCTGATGCAGCGGCGCGAGGCGAGCATCAACGACATCCCGATTGCGGAGACTGACCGCCGATTCTTCTGGGATGCGCCCGGAGCGCGGCCGGAAGATCATCCCGGGTTGCTGGATCAGCCTGGTTAGATGCCCCAGTGCGAGAGTCAGTTCGAGTGCTCAGGCTGAACCTTGTTCAGGGGTTCGGCACCCACCTTCCATCCGGATAATATCTACCCCCCGAGTATTCCATGTAGGCTTCCGAATCGTCGATCCCGTCGATCCTTCAGGGCTGGCTGCAGCTGAGCGATTAAACTCAAACGGAGCAAGGGACGGATTCGCACCTGCGGCCGGAGCATTGAAACCGTGGACGATTGCGGCGAAGAAGCCAGCGGCAACAAGGGTGAAGGCAACTATGGCAGGGCGTTTTTTCACGGTATTGAATTATTGGGGATTGGTGAGGGAAGCGCCTATTTCAGGTGAAACGGTTCGCTGCGAACGAGGACCTGGATGAATTCGTTCATCGTTAAGTCTTCGGCCTTCGCTGCGGTCACGATTTCGTCCGCTAGGTCTATGTCGGTGAACCCAAAAGGACGGCCGAGGGCATACTCGATCAAGTGCTCGGTGAATCCGCGGGCGAAGTCCTCTTCGCGCGCGGCAATGAGGTCGCGCATCTCGTGGTAGTCGGCGAACTTGGGGCCGTTGTGGAAGGTGCCGGAGGGATCGATATCCCACTTCGTTTTCTTTCCGTGATATTCCACGGTGCGCCATTTGCCGGCGGCGTCGAAGTTCTCAAGACCGAAGCCGATCGGGTCGATCTTGCGATGGCAGCTGGCGCACTGCGCTTCTTCCATGTGGGCTGCCAGCTTCTGACGCGTGTTGAGCGGTTTGTCGGCGAGGCGCGATAGCTGGGGAACGTTCGGCGGAGCTGGAGGCGGCGGGTCATTGAGCAGGTGACGTAGGACCCAGGCACCACGTTCGACTGGGCTGCTCTCAACGCCATCACTGCCCATGGCGTGAATTGCGGCCATGCCCAGTAGACCACCGCGTGGAGAATCGGCGGGAAGAGCGACCTGTTGAAATTCATCACCCGTGACTCCGTCGATGTCGTAGTAGGTAGCGAGTAGACCGTTGATGAAGACGTAGTCGCTTTTGAGCAGCTTACCTAGGCGGCCGTTTTCGGAATCGCGAAGCAGGTGGGCGAAGGATTGATAGACCTCTTCGCGGGCGGCAGAGCGGGTGCTTTCATCGAACTCGCGATGCAGCGTGGTATCGAACTGAAAGAAATCGAGGCGCTCCATGTCGAGCCACTGATGAACAAAGCCGGAGACGAATTCATCGGAGCGCGAATCGGCGATGAGCCGCTCGACCTGTTGGCGAAGAATGTCCGGGTTGCTCAGTTCGTTTCGTTCTGCGAGATCCAGCAGCTGCTGATCGGGCGGCGCGCTCCAGAGGAAGTAGGCGAGGCGCACCGCGAGTTCGCGATCGGTTAGTCCGCGGCGTTCGGATTCATCGCTTGGCTCATTCAAATAGAGAAAGCCGGGCGAGGCGAGGACGACACTGAGCGGCGTTCGAATCGCGACATCAAACGGATCTCCAGCGGCGCGCCGGGTTTCGAAGATCGCCGCCAATCGGTCGATGAAGTCGCTCTCCGGGCGGACTCCCCGGAAGGCCCGGAACGCAAATTGTTCGAGCGTCTTCCGGGCCCGTGACGACTCGTCTGGATCAGCGTTGCCGCTTACCAACCAATCCATCCCCGCGGACGCGGAATCGAATGAATTCAGCGGGCCTTCCCACTCCACCCAGTCGATCCAAAGCGCGGGCAAAGGACCCATGCCGGTTTCTTCACGGGCGGCTTTGTAGCGGGCGCCATCGCCCTTCGGGTCGCGCTTTTCGCGAAGCGCGAACTTACGAGGCCCGTCGCTGGCGAGTTGGATCGGCATCTCGATGATCTGAGGTTCGCTGGCTTTCCCTGTAACCTGAAAACTGGCCAAATGGTTGAACTGGTCCTTTTCGGGAACCGCGCCCAGATCGACGAAGTGTCGCTCCGCCGGCGTGCCCTCGACTGCGCCGATGCGGCATCGCAACACGTATTCGCCAGGCGGAAGCGTATCGACGACGTGTTTCGTTTCGCGCCAGCCGGACGGGTGTTCCGGAGGCAGCGCGATGAACTCGTTTTTGTTAACGTTAGAGATCGTGAGGAACGATCCAGCCTGCGTTAACAGATCATCGAGGTAACGACGAAAGCTCGGACCGTGTTCTTCAAATGCCCGAATGCGGAACTTGGCCTCCTGTTCGTCCGCGATGCCTTTCTGAGGCTCTCCGTTTTCGAGGAAAGCCGTCGCCTGCTCGTGGCCGCCTTTGAAGTAGCCGTTGTAGGTTCCGCCGACTTTCGCGTTGGCGTGCGCTTCGACTTCACGTCGCTGGGTCCAAGTAGTGGGCTTGGCAGGATGCGGGCCTTCCAGTTCCACCCAGTCGATCCAGATGGCGGGAGGAATGCCGTAGCCGTTCTTTTTCTTTGCGGCATTGTAGGTTCCAAAAAGCGCTTTTGGGTTGCCGTTGTTGGGTTGTTTTTCCTGCACAGCAAGCTCGCGGGGCGTATCCGAACCCACCTCGATAGGAATCTCGATGACCTGGGGCTCTGCAATGGTTCCGGTAACCTGATTGGTGCTGATCGGTCTCCCTTCCAAACCCCAGTCCCAGTCTATACCGGTGTACATTCGCTGAGGATGGCCGACATCGATAAAGTGGCGCCCGGGATCGGAACCCTCCACGGCGCCCGCGCGCACCCGAAGAGTGTAGTTCCCAATCGGTAGTTTCTCAGGGGAAACGATGACGCGTCCGCTTCCCTTGGTGGGCTTCAAGTAGCTCCCCGTGTCCCGATGGGGCAGGTCGGCGTAGTGTTTGAGATAGGCGTAAAGGTTAGGCCAGTCTCGGTTGGCGCTTCTCGGAGCCCGGACATCTTCAAAACCGAAATCCCTGGCATCGGGGGCGCCCTTGAGGCGGTCGGCAAACTGGTAGAAACGAAGGGGGTCGAGAATGTGAGGTTCCTTCTTCGCGATCTCCGCGATGATGGCCTGGTTCTCGGGCGTCTTGGCAACTTGGTCGACGCCTTTCTGCCATTGGGCGTAGCGCTCAAAGTCGTCTTCCATTCTTTCGATTTCCTTTTCGTTTCTCGGATTGATCGTTTTCTCCGGCTCGACGCGATGGATTTTGGATTCGGTGATATCGACCTTGGGTAGCGGCCCTTCCAGTTCCACCCAATCGATCCAGATGGCGGGCGGGTGGCCGTTTTCGGCTTTCAGCTTATTGTGGGCATCCCAAAGCGCTTTCAGGTTGCCGTTGTTGGGTTGTTTCTCCTGAATCGCGTACTCCCGAGTCGTTTTCGAACCGACCTCAAGGGGGATTTCGATCGTTTCCGGGTTCTCGATGGTCCCGGTGACCTGGTGGCTGCTGATGGGCTGGCCTTCCAGTCCCCAGTTTCTGACCTCGATCTCGCGCTGGGGATGCCCCACCTCAATGAAGTGGCGGGAGGCGGGTGAGCCTTCGACCTTTCCGGCGCGAACGCGGAGAGTGTAGTTGCCGGGAGGGAGTTCTTCGGGCGACACAATGATACGACCGGTACCGTGAGCGACCTTCAGGTAGGCGCCGCGGTCGCGATGCGGCAGAGCGGCGTAGTGTTTGTGGTAGGCCAGATTGTGCCGGTCTCCTTCGGGATGGCCACCGGCGGCTTTTTTTGCGTCGATGAAGCCGAAGTCTTTGGGATCGGGAGTGCCCTCGAGGCG
>JBLHKS010000304.1:0-6971 GCA_047620505.1 Verrucomicrobiales bacterium
ATGAATCTTCAGATGCCCATCCAGAACATCGTCAAACTCCACCGAACCGCGGACGACATTCGGCTCATGCGGATTCGCGTACGGCTCCACCTGCCACATCAGCAGCGACGCCATCGTCACGAACCAGACAAAAGCAAGAAGACGCTTCTTACGACGAAGGTAACCCAGATGGCCAAACCGCCGAGGTAGAGCAGTCCCGCTCAGAGTTTTATCTGAACGGCCGTCAACAGATCGGCGCGCATAACGCATAGGAATTTTGGTCGGTTTATTTTTACAAGAAGCCGCAGTATCCAGCTCTAGTTGTCCTCAGCAGGCGCTTCCGCACCCTCTTCAGTCACGGGAATGACTTTTACTTCACCGTTCTTGACGTTGATGTAGCCGCGACCGTCTTCGACAGCGACGGAATAAAAAGTGCCGCGGGCTGCCGCAACACCGCTCGGAGTTTTGATCCGGAAATCCATTTTCCCTTTCGCTTCGGGATTGATCAGCGCGCTCATGGTTCCCATTTTGAGATCCAAGTTCACTTTTGGAGCTTCCGCATCGTCATCGAGCACCTCGATCGTCGTCTCGGTATTTTCGGTCAAATTGATCGCGCAATCGGCAGTCAGTCGAATAATCGCATTCGAGTCTTCGCCAGTCTTGATGGTCGACCCAAGCTGCACCGAATCCCCAACTTTCAGCTGACTCTCAACGCCCTCAGCGGTGACGAGCGACAAAGTTCCTTCCAATTTGGAGACCGTCCCCGGCATTGCGCCGACACCAGCTTTTGCTCCGGCCGGAGTTACGGCGACTTTGCCGTCCTTAACCTGGACGAAGCCTTTTTTGCCGTCCTCAACCGCGACCGCGTAAAAAGTGCCGCGGGCTGCGGCGACGCCGGTCGGAGTTTTGATCCGAAAATCCATTGCTGTTTGCGCTTGAGGCTGGATCAGCGCGCCCATGCTGCCGCTTTTGATGTCGAGCAACACTTTGGGCTTGGCTCCGGAGTCCTGAAGATTTTCGACAACGACCTCGGAGTTTTCCGCGATGCGAACCGCAGATTGACGCGTGGTCACGAGCACCGCACGAGCACCTGCACCAGTTTTAATGACGCTACCGACTTTGACGGCATCTCCCGCTTTGGCAGCAGCTGCTGCTCCGCCGCCAGGAGGCGTCACGGTGACTTCCCCAACAACAACGGAAAGTTTCCCATCAGTCTGAGCTTCATCTTGAGCCAGTAGGGCACCCGAAAATAAACTAAGGATGGCAAGGATGTTAGATGTGATTCTGGTCTTCATTTGTGGTTGTCCAAGCACGGACCGGTATAGCTAACAATAATAATGAAATGAAAAAATTTAACCGAACTTTGGCAGATTTGGAAGCCCGGGCAAGCTTTCTCTCGCTCAAATGCGATTCAAAGCGGTGCCCCATCAGCAGTTACACTTGTTGTCGCTGAGGATTATTTCGTGACAAAGGACGAATTTAAGGTGCTTCAAATTTGCCGTTTTTTTCTCTAGCCGAAGCTTTGCGGCCCTGCTATCACAGCCACCGGATAGGGTCTAAAAACCTATTCAACGCACACACTAAGCCATTGCCATGTTTAAAAAGCACCAATCACTTATCTTTGCCATTATCATTCCGCCGCTCACGCTGCTAATCGTTTTGGGGTTTGACGCCACTTCGATCGGTCAGCGGATGGAGAACGTTACAGTTGACGCCCGTTTTCACGCACGGGCGGATTCTGACCCACAGGCCGACCCGCGAATTCTCTTCGTGGGGATCCAAGAACAAGGACTCGAACAGTGGGGACAATGGCCGTGGCCTCGTAACACCCATGGCGATCTCATGTCGATGTTATCGATGCGCCTGCCAAAGGCAGTTGCCTGGGATATTCTTTTCACCGAACCAGCCCAGAATGCTGAAGAAGATATCGGATTCCGTGACGGCCTGGAGGCGCTCGCAGGCGGCTCAGTTGCGATCACGGCAGCCAGCAGCGAGGCCGAGGGCAAGCCATCGCCAGGTGCGATTCTCGGCAACACTCCAGAGCTTACGAATATCAAAGGCGATAAAAGTAAGATCTACGGGAAAGACAAGATTCTCATGCCTACCGCAGTACTCGCTCAGAGTTCGATGATCGGGTTCGTCAACGCGGATCCCTCCTCCGTGGACAATATTCGAAGGAAACTTCCGGTCATCGTCCGTGTCGGGACCAACGTTTACCCGAGCCTCGTCCTTCAGATGCTGATGCGAAACGAGCTTCTCGGTCCCGATGCCATAGAAATCGTTCTTGGCGAGCACATCAAGGTCAACGGTGAAAAGGAAAGCTGGACGATTCCGATCGACGAGCATGGCTTGATGGAAATCAACTACCGCGGAGGAAATTCGCTAGAAAATGATGCATTTGGTGGCGTCAATTCCATCAGCTATTTCGGCTTGGCGTCTCACTTGGCCCAGACTGCGGGCAAACTCAAACTTCAATCAATGGTGCCGATCTCTGACGAGGATTGGCCAAGCGGATATCCCAACCCGGATGATCCTTCCAAGGAAATCGCGATTCCGCCGGTGAAAGACCAGTTTCTAATCATCGGCCAGAACGCCGCCGGGCTCACTGACTTCGGTCCAACCCCGATGGGCTCGCAGACTCCTCTTGTTAAAGTGCACGCGACGGCCCTCAACAACATCCTTCAGAGTGACTACATCTCTCGGCCTTCGACCGCACTTTGGATTTTCATCTGGCTGTCAATCGGGTGGGCCAGTGTGGTTCTGCTTCGGGAAACGGCGGTCTGGCTCTCGATCTCAGTTCCAGTTGTGATGGCGGCTGCCTACGTCGGTGGCGCTTTCTGGTTCTTTTCCTCCCAGAGCCTCCACATCCCGATCGTGTGGCCCGTCCTCGGAATTTTCGTGGCCCACGGCGCTTCGATCACCCGCCGGCTAATCGTTGAGTCCAAAGCTAAGGGCCAAATTAAAGCGATGTTCTCCACCTACGTCGCACCTGATGTCGTCAATTCTTTGATCGAAGCTGGCGTAGCCCCCAAACTTGGCGGCGAAGAGACTGAAATCACGGCGTTCTTCAGCGACATTCAGGCTTTCTCCAGCTTTTCTGAAAAGCTGACCCCGGAACGGCTGGTCGCGCTCATGAACGAATATCTATCGGATATGAGTTCGATCCTCAAGAACAAGGGCACGGGCACTTTGGACAAATTCATTGGTGACGCAATCGTCGGCATCTTTGGAGCACCTCTGCATTACGCCGATCACGCATACAAAGGCTGCAGAACGGCAATCGACATTCAACGCCGTCAGGCTGAGCTTCGGGAAAAATGGAAATCCGAGCCTGACTGGCCAGAGATTGTCCACGGGATGCAGACCCGGATTGGACTGAACAGCGGCCCCGCAGTTGTCGGCAACATGGGAGCGGTCGACCAGATGAACTACACGATGATGGGCGACACGGTGAACCTCGCTGCCCGTTGTGAGAGCGGAGCAAAGAGTTACGGCGTCTTCAACATGATCTCCGGCGAAACGAAAGACGCTGCAATCAAGCATGGCAAAGACGACATCGCTTACCGCTATCTCGATAGAATCGTCGTCAAGGGCCGAACGCAGCCGGTCGAAATGTACGAAATCGTCGAATTCAAGAAGGACCTCATCCCAAGCGCGAGCGAGTGCCTCGAACTCTTCGAAAACGGGATCAAAAAATATCTCGCCCAGGATTGGGACGGCGCGAAGGCGCTATTCGAGAAGTCCGAGCCGCTGGAAATCTACCGTCCCGGAATGCCTGGCGTAGGATCCAACGCATCTCTCGTGCTCATCGACCGTTGCGTCGCGATGAAAGCGTCCCCTCCCGCTGCCGATTGGGACGGTGTTTTTGTGATGACAACCAAATAACGGCCCACGAAAAACTGTAAAAATCAACGTCGCGGGCGCGCTCAACGCCCGTGACGTACTTTTGTTTTTAGAATTCTCTGTTCATTCGCAGCTTCCGTTGATTTTATGAAAAAATGAACCGTTCGGTCCGATGCGCCATCTGCGCGTTTCTGGTGATCGTCGGCGCCACAATTCGTTGCGCCGGCTCTGGCCCCACTGCGGACCGAGATGACGTTCGGGAGAAGGCACGCGACCTCGCGCCAGCAGCTGCTGACGGGAAAATCGATCTCACCGAGCCTGGAATCGTGTTTGATCACGACGACACTGTCATCCTCGAAGAACTCGAGGCGATTCTCCTTTTGCCGCCCGAGGAATCCGGGGACGCGATGCCAGAAACTAGCGGTGTTGTCGAAAACCGCGTCAGCGCGCCGCCCGAAGCTATCAAGGGTTTGGAGCGCTACCTCGGGAAAGAGGTTTCACTTGGGATTCTGAATCAGCTCATGCGAGCGATCGTTCTCGGCTATCGCGATGCGGGTTTGCCGGTGGTCGATGTGTTTTTCCCAGAGCAGGACATCACCGATGGAGTCGTCCGGATTTACGTGGTCGAGGGCAAGCTTGGCGAAATTCGAGTCGAGGGAGCCGAAAGGGCGAATCAGGAAGATCTCATGAGCCAGGTCGGCCTGAAAACCGGCGAGCAAATCCGATCGGAGCCGCTTGAGGACGACCTGCGCTGGCTGAACGGAAATTATTTTCGGAGCGTCGGCCTGGTTTATCAGGCAGGCGAGGAAATCGGGGCCACCGACCTCATTCTCAAGGTCGACGAATTCGATGCGTTTCGAGTTTATTCCGGAATCGCGAACACCGGGGTCGAACTCACTGGCGAGAACGAGTGGAGCGCTGGACTGCTCTGGGGCGACGTGCTTGGATCCGAAACGATGCTGACTTACGGCATTTCTCGCGACTTGGACTTCGAATCACTGATCAGCCAATCCGGTTACGCTCGAACTCCGCTGCCCTGGCGGCACTACGTCGAATTTTTCGCAGCTCACTTGGAAACCAACGCGCAGTTTCCGCTGACAACGGGCACTTTTCTGGATGTCGGCGGATCGACAACCCAGGCCGGCTTCGGCTACGTGATTCCGCTTTCGCCGATCATCGAAAACCGCGTAACTCACTCGCTGACCTTCGGAGCCGACTACACGAGCACGAACAACGATCTGTCCTTCGGCGGCGCGACCGTGATCAACGAAACCGCCGCGATTCTCCAAGGACGAGCCGAATACGAGGCTTCCGTGACGGGAGATTCCAGCCGATCCGATTTCATGCTCGGTGCGGTTTTCAGCCCCGGAAATCTCATCGGCAACAACGACGATTCCAGCTTTTCCGCCCTCCGTTCGGGTGCTGATCCGGAATATTTTTATCTCATCACGGAAATTGAGCACACTCGCCAATTGCCCTGGTTCGGGCTCGAAGCCGCCTTTGATTTCGTCGGCCAGTGGAGCAACGACCGTCTTCTTTCCAACGAGCAGCTGCTGATCGGCGGCTACACGACGGTTCGCGGATTTGGCCAGAGCGTTCTACGCGGCGATCACGGAATCGTCGCCAGCGCTGAGCTGAATTTACCCGATTTCAGCGTTCCGATGCCGATCAAATTCGATAAAAAAGCCTCGCTCCAGCCCTACCTCTTCTGCGATTACGGCTGGATCGATGTAGCCGATCCGACGGCGGGAGAAACGAGCGAAACTCTCTCCTCAACCGGCGCTGGGATCCGCTACACCTTCGGCGATCACCTCAGCGCGCGTGCTGAATACGGCTGGGGAATCGACTATCCGGACTACATTATCGAGACATCAAAGTTTCATTTTTCGATGGAGGTTCGCTTCTAATGCGTCACACTCGGCGTTGACAGGAAAATAAAAAACAATTGTATCCTCATGAAAAACCTCCTCATTCCTGCTCTTTTCGTTGCTAGCGGATTTTTGTCGCTGTCGACGCTCAGCGCCGAACCCGGTGTTGCTGAAACGGTTTCTGGCAACGTCCAGATGATCAAGCCCGGTGAAACCAAGCCAATCCGCCTCCGCAGCGGCGGCGTCGTCCCGACTGGAGCGACCATCGTAACCAAGGGAGGTGGAAAAGCAGTGATTCCGCTCACTTCGGGATCTGCGATCCAGATTTCCGAGAAAACGGAGGTCGAGATCACCCGAGTCAAAGAGCACGCCACCAACCCTGCGGTGAAGCTTCAGCTCCGTTCAGGCAGCGTTGGCGCTTTGATTCGCGAAGGTGGAAAAGAGATGGATTTCAAAATCGAAACTCCACACGGAATTGCTGCGGCTCACGGAACTTTCTACGCGGTCACGGTCGACAAAGACAAAACGACGGCTGCGGTTCGCGAAGGTAAAATCAAAGTGAATCAGGCGACCAAAAAGTAGCGGATTCCAATTTTTCAGGGCGTCCCGATCAGTCCTCCAGCGCCTCCTCCAGCTCTTCGAGCGTTTCCGGAGTGAGCAATTCGAGCAGCTCAACCGGTAGCCCGTCTTCGACCCTGACGTTGGGCGAAGATCCGCCAAACCAGGCCGATCCATCACTCGGAAACACCGTCGTGGCGTTCTGGTATTGGACGGAATCCGCTTCTCCGGGCTCGCCGACCAATCGAAGCAACTCCGCAAACGCGTTGGCTCCAAGCGCCCGCTGAATTTCCTCTGGATCCGGTCCAGAGTGCTCAATCACGCCAGTCGCCCCGATTCCGTAGCTCGCAGAGCTTGAGTCCCCACCGCTGTCGCTGCCGCCAGCGCCCCCCCCGGACGCAGCTCCGGCGAGCGAGAAAAATCCGCCGCCTCCAGAACCAGCCCCGGCAAGCGCGGCTCCGATCGCGTCCAAAGCGCTGATCACGCCGCTGTCGAAGCCTGAAGTATCGATTTGAATTGGCGGGGCAGTCGGAATCGGCAGGACGGGTGGAATCAACGGTGGAAGCGGGATGATCACGGGCGGCGCAGGCAAGGAAGGAAGTGGCAAGCTGCCTGGCCGCAGCACCAGATTGAGCGCCACCAACCGGGAAGCCCCGCCGAGAACGCCAAGGATATTGGGTTGCCTCGTCCCTGCGGGAAGAATCAGAACCCCCTGCGGCGCGG
>JBLHKS010000305.1:0-6967 GCA_047620505.1 Verrucomicrobiales bacterium
TGAATTCGCCTGTAAAATCGGCCTTCGCGTCACCCAGCAGCTGCTGGAGGCTGCCGAGGAATTGACTGAGCGGTTGAAGGTCGAGCGCCGTTGACGTCGATCCTCGCCCTCAAATACGACAAGCGTTGCGTCGTTGGTTTTCACTTCGAAGATCGCCTGCCCCTCACGCCAGATCGCCCGCAACGGCGTGGCGATTGTCAGGTTGCTCATCTTAAGAACTGGTCGGTCGCGGGCACTGGTTTCGTAAAGAGTCAGGCCCCTGAGTCTTAGTCCACCGGTGAAAGTGAATTCCTGTTCATCATAAGAAAGATAAATCCGCTCTTGCTCAAGCCGCGAGGCGAGACCGGCCAATGCGGCTTCGGTCAACTGTCGGCGAAACAAGACGAGCGCCGCCAGAACGACAATCACGCTCACCCCGATTCCGAGCAGAATCCGGCGTCGTCTTTTTTGGCGACGCTTCAGTTTAGTTTTGGTCTTGGACGTCAACTTGGCAACGCTTTAGACGGATCCCTCGAGCTCAGTCTTTCACTGCGGATTCGGATTTCGCCGCCGCTTCTTCTTGCTCGTGCCGCTGATGGCGAGCGCGAAATGAACTCGCAATCCAGCCGAGCCCAAAGCCGCCTCCGGCGACCAGCAAGAGGAGGATCGAGCGGCGCATTTCGATCTCCGCGATCAGAAGGTTAACGCTTACCTTCTCCATGTTGAAAAGGATAAAAAGGACGAACAAAACCGCGATCAAAATGGCGAGTCCGATCTTGATCTTCGTTCTAGTGGTTAGTTCGCTTATTGTCATTTCTGGTTTTGTTAGAGCTCAATCGGGAGATCCGCTTTTGGCGCGAATCCGGAGCGCAGGTGCAGATCGCGTTGGGGAAATGGCACCTCGATCCCGTGCTCGTTTAGACTCGTTTCAATTTCCCAGAGGTAATCAGATTGCACGGCACCCGGGCGCTTCACAGCATCGGGCGTCAGCCACACGACGAGTTCGAAGTCGAGACTGCTATCCCCGAATTTAACGAACCAGACACTCGGTTCGCGCTTCTTGCCGGAAAAGGTCCACGGGACTCGCGCGGCGGCTTCAAGCGCGGCTTTCTTCACGGTTTCCTTCTCGGTTCCGTAGGCCACGCCGAATGAAACGTGAATGCGCCGCACTGCTTCGCGAAGCGTCCAGTTGGTGACCTGGCCGTTCACAAACTCAGAGTTAGGAACTAGAATATCAACGTTGTCGTTCGTTGTGATCAGCGTGCTTCGCATGTTCACCTCCTTCACTTCGCCCGTCACTCCGGATTGCAACTCAACAAAATCGCCAACGTTCAGGGTCTTCTCAAACAAGATGATTAGTCCAGATACAAAGTTGCTTACCAAGTTTTGAAGGCCGAAACCGAGTCCAATTCCAAGCGCACTCGCGAACAAAGTTACCTTCGTCAAATCCAGTCCAATCGTCGAAAGCGCGAACATGATCCCGATGATCAGAATGACGTAGTGAATGAGGCGTTGAATAGTATATGAGGCAGATTTGCTCAACCCGCCTTTGCTGGTTCCATAGCGCTCCATCGCTCGTCGGATGTGTTTTGAGCACCACAACGCGAAAAAGATAATCACGATCGCCCAAATGATGCCGAAGGCGGTGACCGGCGATTCGTTCACTTCAAAGAGAGGATAGTTCAGGACTCCGGTCAGGCCGTTCCACGTGGTTTTCAGCCAATTGCCGGCCTTCGCCTTGTTGCGTTCGAGCCAGCCCTTGCTCGCCAGTTCGCGCTCGCTGAGTATCGTGGAGAGGAAGTCTCCCTCGTCCCGTGCGAGGCGCGCCGCGAGAACGGTGGCGTCGGATCGATCGGACAACTGAATTGTCTCGGTCAGGATCGCGGCAAAGCCGCTTGACGCGTCCGCCGTCGACAGTTGGCCGCCAGCAGCTGCTCGGATTCGCTTGGACGCGGTCGAGGCCTGCGACGCCAATTCGTTGGCACGGATTTTTAACGCTTCAAAGCTCTCGCGCTGAGCTGTCGCCGCTTTCCAATCTGGATCGCTCGCCGGCAAGGCGACTTTCGCGAGGACGAGCCCAAGCCGCGCTCGTGCCGCCCCGAGTTCGCTCACCACGACTCCCAGATCGTTCACCATGCTCGCCAACACATCCCGGCGAGCGGCCGCCGCGCTTTCGACCGGATTGGGCGAGGACACCGCCGCTGACGGAGGCAAAACTTGTTGCTGAGCTTCCGCGAAAGCCTTGGCTGCTTCGTCGACCCGGCGCTTCCATTCTTCGACATCCGCATCGGTTGCGACAACTCGACTCGGCATCTCCGCGGTTTGCGTTTCCAGCGCATCAACATGTTCCTGCCGTGCGTTGGCAGTCCGCGACTCTGCAGTCAGTTCGAGAGCGCGCGCCTCCATCTCTACGCGTAGCGTCATCAGTGAGAGTCCGCGATCGAACCGCGTCGAATCAGAAGCGCTCAGCGCCAGATAGGAGACTTTTCGCTCTTTTTGCTGCTGAAAGGATTTGTCGATGAGTGCGCGCTGCCATTCGACCTCACCACGAAGCGTCTCGACGTCGAATTTTGCCTGACGCAAATAGCTGTGACGCTCCAGGGCTTCGTCGATCGTGTAGGATTCTTGAGCTTCGGGCGCGGGCACTGCCAGGGGAACCGGCACCACAAGCAGTGCTGCATAGCGATCCAGCGCAGCCGTGACGCGTTCCGCATTTGCGCGCAACACCGCCTCCTGTGCCGGTTCAATTCCGGCGAGCCGATTTGTCAGCAGTGTCTTGAATTCGGCGACGCGTTTGGAAACATCTGCCGCTTCTTCCTCCTCGCCGACCGTGAAATGCAGCCACCAATCTGCCGAAAGCCGGTCCGGCTCCGGTGTCTGCGCCACCGCGAAACCGAGGCTCAGGACGGCGGCAATCAGATGGAGTCCGGAAGATCGAATCATAACCATTTTTGTTTTTTGAAGACCAAGAGAAGCGTCGTCGCGATCGACGCCATCACTGCGATTAAGATAAAATATCCGAATCTCGAATGCAGCTCCGGCATGTTGTCAAAGTTCATCCCGTAAATTCCCGCGAGAAATCCTAACGGGACAAAAACAGCCGTGATAATCGTAAGGACCTTCATGATCCCGTTCAAACGATGCGACGCCAGCGAAAGAAAGCCGTCGACCAGATCGCCGGCCAGTTCGTAATAGAGCAATGTGAGGCTGCTGGCGCGTTCCTGCTGCTCGAAAACGTCATTGAGCCAATGGCGGTGCTCCGCGTCGAATCCCGGGACAGGCTCAGCGCGCAGCTGATCGAGCACCTGCTGATGATAGAGAAAGATCCGCCGGATGCGCTTCAGATCGGCTTTGTAACCGGTTAGCTCGGCCAGAATTTCGTCGCCGCTGTTACCCAGCAGCTGCTCCTCGAGTTCTTCGAGCCTCGGCTCCAGCTCAAGCAAGATCGTCAGGTATCGTTCGACAAACAGCCGGATCAATCTTGCCGCCATTTGACCCGCTCCGCCTTCTGCGAACTTCTGCGGTTTCGCCACGACCTCTTTCTTCAACTTTTCGATCGATCGGCTGGCACCTGATGCTCGGGTAATCAAAAACCTCTTCCCCGCGAACATTGCGATCTGAATGGTGGAGAAATGAATGTCCGTAGTTTCCGCCGTCAGCGTTTTGAAAAGAAGAAATGTCGACTCATCGAAAACCTCGAACTTCGGCGGATGCCGATCGCGTTTGGCATCTTGAAGCGCCAGCGTGTGGATCCCGAACCGCTCCTCCAGAACGGATTCGTGCACATTGGTTAGCTTTCCGGTTATTCGGACCCAGATGATTGAGCCCGGCTCGCTGTCCCAGCGGTCGATCAGCTCGCCTTCGCCGGTTGTGACGGTTTTGAATTTAGAATCGAATAGAAGGCAGTCCATGGGGTATTTGTTAGTAAATTTCGACAGGAGTTCCTACTCGAGTTCTGGCGAAGATCAATGGCATGACAGTTGAAGGAAAACGCAAGCAACCGTGCGAGGCCGGGTAGCCGGGTAGTTTGCCGACGTGCATCCCGACCCCGTCCCAAGTGAGGCGTTGCCAGAATGGAACCGGCGTTCCCACCCAACGGGATGCCGGCGGCGCTTTGTTGACGCGAGAACTGACGTCGCGCAGCACGATTTGGCCGTTCGCATCCACGTAGTTTCCGTACAGAGAGGATTCATGGTAGGTCTTCTTTTCGAGAATGGTGAACGAACCGCTCGGCGTCGGATGCGCGGCAACGCCCGTGGCGATCGGCGTATCGATTGCGATCCGGTCGCCAGCGAAGATTCTCGCACGTTGCTCGCTAAGCGAAATCTCGATTCGCGCGTTCTCGGGCGTGAGAAATTGGTAGACGTCATCGTCAACAAAGGCGTGGCCCTGAACCGCGTTGACTTCGATCATCCTGATGTTTGGCGAGCCAGCAGCTGCTGCGACCGGAAGTCTGCTCAAATTGGGTGACCTGACGCAACCGGCCACGAAAAGCGCGGTCGCCAGCAAAAAGGAAAAGTGGATGTGGATCGAGCGCATAGCTTAGCTTCCAAGAAAAAGAGCGGTTTCGCCGGATTCAATCAGTTCATCCGTCAGGCTTCCAATGAAGAAGTCCCGCACACCGCGCTTGGAATGCAGGCCGATGACGATCAGGTCCGGATCCTGCGCCGGCTCCTCGCGGATGGCCTCTCGGATCGCCTTAGTCGAGCTGGCCTGCGTGATTTCGCCAGCCCCGTGCGCCTTCAGATATTGCTCGGCCCGATCCAGCAGAAAACGCGAACGGTTTCGATCGGAATCTGCGTTGAGAACCGTGATCTTGTAGTCCAGCCCGCCAATCAGCAACGCGAAATCGCGCATCGCACGCATCCCCGACAGGCTGCCGTCGTAACAAATCAGTACGTTACGGATGGGCAGGAATTCATCCGGAACGATGAGGAATGGCGTCGTGGTGTGACCGAGCACTTTGGTCAAACAAAGGGGATCGAGATCCTTCTCCGAAGTGTAGACGCCATGAAATCCATGAACCACGAGATCGTAAAACATGGAGTGCTCGGCGATCACGTTGCTTGGGATGCCTTGAAGGGGAGCCTCATCGTGATCGACCCCGGCCTCGGCGCAGATCGTCCGGAAACGCGTCAGCAGCTGCTGGATGTGCGAGTCGGCTTCTTTTCGATTCTGCCGTCCGGTATCTTCGGCGATCAACATCGCCGCTGCGTGCGCGGCGTGGCTTGCTGCGCGCCTTTGAACTGTGGGATCGTCGAGAATGACTTTCCCGATCACCTGAGCGCCAAGCGACCTGGCGATCGCGCAGGCGTGCCGAATCGCGCTCTCGCAATGCGCCGAAAGTTCGAGGGGAACGAGAATGCGTTGAATCATGACCCTGAACATCGCAGGACTGGCGCCAGAGTCGTTTCTTTTCGTAAATCACTGAAAATAAGCGGTTTACAGCAGAGTTTACGCTCAGGACCAACGGTCAGACTGTCTTGGAATCTCACAGTTTGTCCACTGTGCAAGCGCCCGACGGGCTTACCAGAATGAGTCGTCTTCTCGTTCGCTCACGATCCGAAGGCGATGCTCAGCAATCTGGCGAATCATGCCCTCAGGCAGAGGCTCGTTGTAAGGAGCCTTCAGGATGCCCGCTTTGGTGATTTCGCAACTTTCCGGCTCCTTGCGAAACGGCTCTAACGCTTCCAGCGACGGGGTGAAGCCCAGATGCGCTTTGTGCGCGGAGAAAGCGAACAGGAATCGAGGCTCCACAAAAAACGGCGTTCCCCACTTGATCGTCTCCTCGGCATCCGGCGCGACGCTTTTGAGGATTGCGTAAAGATGTCGCAGGTGCGGTTTGGCCTGAGGCCGGGGCGCATTCGATATATTCGGGGATCGATTGTGGATGCTTGCGTGCGACTTTCTTTCTTGGTCTCATCCTTTTATTTGGGCCGGTTAAAGCCAGCGTTTCAGTCGGAAAAGAGCGAAAATCCCAGCGCCGGCAAAAACAAACGCCATTAGAAGCACCGGATAGGCCCAACGCCAGTTCAACTCCGGCATGTGCTTGAAATTCATCCCGTAAACGCCGGCGACGAAGGTGAGCGGCATGAAGATGGTGGCGAACGCGGTTAAGACACGCATGGCCTCGTTCATGCGCTGATTTTGTAGCGAAAGATGGAGGGTTCGCAGGCTGGCAATCGTCTCTCTCATCGCGTCGGCCGACTCCACACTCTGGACGGCGTGGTCGTGAAGATCGGACCAGAAAACATGAATCGAGTCACCCAGCAGCTTCGATTCGGTCCGTTTGAGATTGGAGGCGATTTCGCGCATCGGCCGGATGGCGCGGTCGAGATGATCGGTCTCCCGCTTGATGTCGTGAAGATCGTTGGCGTTGAAGTTCGATTTTCCAGCGTCGATCGAATCCTCCATCCGCTCAAGCTGACCTGTGATCTCGTCGAGTGCGATCCGATAGTGATCGGTCAGGGCGTCGAGAATCGCCCAGGTCAGGTAGTCACAGCCTTCGGTTCGGAGAAGTCCTTTGCTGCTGCGCAGCCGCTCTTCAACTGGATCGAGCACACCGGAGGGGCGCTCGTGAAAGGTGATCACGATCGATTCCTTAAGGAGAATCGAGAGATGTCTGATCTCGATCCTGTGTTCCGACGGATCGTAGAAAATCTCCTTTGCGGCGATGAAAACGTAATCACCGAAATCCTCCGCGTTGGGCCTGTGCCTCGTGTTGAGGATGTCCTCCTGCACGAGCGGATGAATGTCGAAAGCGGCGAGAAGTTCACCGATCGCGGCGGTGTCGTGCAGTCCGTGAACCTGAAGCCAGGTGGGCGTCCCTGGAACGTCAGCCGCGAGACATTCAGCCAAAGAGGCTGAGGATATTTCGGCAAAATCAGTCGGCGTGTAGTCGAAGAGATGGAAGGTGGTTTCGTCGGTCAGGCGTTCGCCCACATGGTGAAGAGAACCCGGCACGCTGGCCGGCGGCCGTTCGTCGCGG
>JBLHKS010000306.1:0-6951 GCA_047620505.1 Verrucomicrobiales bacterium
CAGCCAAGTCAGTACCGTCCGCCGAGTCAGAAAGATGATTGGAAGCCGGAGCAGCCCAAAAGCGGCGTCCGCGTCAACCCGATCACCGGAGTTGAAGAACCTCGCACGTTTCCCAAAATGTATGGCTGCGATGGCGGTTTTGACTACGGCCATCTTTTCACGATGCGCTCCGGAACGGCGGCGTTTTACGATCAGCGAACTGAAAGCGGAACGGTCAACATCAGCGGTCCTCGCAGCGGATGCACGAACAGCGTGATTCCGGCGAACGGCGTACTGAACGTGCCGTACTTTTACGAGGGCTGCACCTGCAGCTACCCGCTTCCGATGGGATTGGCGCTGGTGAGCATGCCGGAAACCTTCGAGCAATGGATGTCGTGGGGCGAGTTGCCCGCCGAGCAGCTGCTGGGGAAAATCGAGCGGCTTGGCCTGAATTTCGGCGCGCCTGGCGACCGCAAAACGGAGGACGGAACGCTGTGGCTGGACTACCCGAATGTCGGTGGGCCGTCTCCGCAAATTCAAGTGACTACCGAGCCGGCTGAGCCGGAATTCTTCTATCGGCATTCGATTTTCATGAAGCCTGGAGGCGAAGGCTGGCCGTGGGTCGCTGGATCGGGCGTTCGCGGGCTGACTTCGCTCAAGGTCGAGGGATTCAAGCCGGGAGCTTACGAAATCCGGCTCACGTTCGGAGCTCCAGAAGGTGAGGACGAATTGGAGTTCGAAGTCGGGCTTGCCGGAAAGTCAGGCGAGAGTATCGAGCTCGGCGAATCGATGAAACCGATGACGAAACAGTTTTCTGGAGTCGAGATCGGCGAAGACGGTGTGCTCGCGCTGGAGTTTTCGGAAGGCGCGGTTCTCAGCGGGCTGGAGGTGATTCCCGTAGAACCCTGAATTTTTGTTTCTCCCTGCTCTCTCCCCAAATTGTCATCCCGAGCTTGCCGAGGGACCTCAAGTCGGCCCGCGGTTGAATCCGCTCCGGAGGCGATCGCTCCCCAAAACTGTCCTCCCGAGCTTGCCGAGGGACCTCAAGTCGGCGCGTGGTTGATTTCGCTCCGGAGGCGATCGAAGCGGCCAGGATTTCGATCGAGAGTGAGCGGTTTGACGGCAGCAGGCGTGCGCGAGGTCCCTCGGCAGGCTCGGGATGACAGTTACATTATCAAATTCAGCCTAACGAGAAACCGATCGCTCCCCAAATCTGTCATCCCGAGCTTGCCGAGGGACCTCAAGTCGGCCCGTGGTTGAATCCGCTCCGTAGGCGATCGAAGCGGCCAGGATTTCGATCGAGAGTGAGCGGTTTGACGGCAGCAAGCGTGCGCGAGGTCCCTCGACAAGCTCGGGATGACACTAACTTTTACTGAGTTCGGCCTAACGAGCAACCGCGCGGACGAAGAGCAGGTGCTTAACGCCTTTGATCGGATCACCGTTTTCATCCAAAGCCGATTGGATGCTCGCGATCGCAACGCCGCCGTTAGGAATTTCGATCACCGTTGCCGTGTGTTGCGTAGCGATGATCGGGGAGAAGGCGGTCGAGTAGATCCAGCCGGCGTGCTGGAATTGGGCATCGTGATGGAAACCGGCCAGACTGGTCGCGGCGTAGTAAAAATGCAGGCGGACAATTTCAGTTTCCCGATCGAGATCGGCCTTAACTCTCAAGTTCTCGCCCAAGTTGTAAGTTTCGATGTAACCTTCCGGCAACCAGACCGGAAGCCCAGCTCTCGGCCCTTCTTGCATTGGCATAACGATGAATTCATGGACGGATTCGGTTTCAACCCACTGGCCGAGCGACATGCGAAGCATCGCAAAGTTGACTCGGCGGGCATCGCCGGAATCGACTTTTTCTAGAACGTTCGCGTAGATTTCAGCTGAGGTCGGTGGTTTGGCGAGAGGATTGAGCAGGGCGGCGGCTTCGGCCGAGTCGACTTCGATCAATTCGAAAATGGCAGCGACCTGCGCTGAGCTCGTTTCGGTCTGCGCGATGGCGGGCTCAGCGAAAATGAGCGCGGCGGCGAGCGCAGCAGCTGCTGGGCGAAAGACATTCATGGCTCAATCGCAAGGTTCGCCAAAGGGTTCTTCGGGAGCGTGAAATCCGTCGACGTTGCTGCGGCCTTTGGCACCCGCCTGGGCCGAGGCTTTGATGAAGACGAGAATTTTCCGCGAGCGGTCCGTTTCGCCGTCCACGTTGTGCGGCGTCATCGTTCCGATCAACGCCCGCGAGCCGTTGTTGACCGTCACCGCTGTGGTGATTCGCATCGCGTAAAAGTCAGGCATCCGAAGCACCGTCATTGGGCCATCTGGCGTCAGGATATCCATCCATGAGGTGTCGCCAGTTCGATGGACGACGTCGATGTTCGCGTTGAGATCGATTTCTTTCCCGTGCACGCCGAGCACTGGATCAACCTCGACTGTCACGCCCAGATTTCGCGTTTCAAAAGCGGCGGGGTTAGGCATTTGTACTGGCAACGGAAATACGTTTGGTTTTTCCGGCGCGTCTTCGCCTTCGGCGGGCTTGCGCTGAGAAGTGATCGCGTTTTCCACTCCAGCTAGACTTTCCGCCGGGTCAGCTTCGGTCGGGTAGATGAATTCGCTGACACCCTCCGTTTTCATACGATTCCCCGATTTACCACGAATGAAGACCGTGTCGAATCGCTCCGCATCACCGCTCTCGAGCAGTTTTTCGACTTTCGCCCAGAGCTTGTCGTCCGTTTCTTCCAGGCTGAAGTCTCTCATCAAATCCGCGAGCTGATCTTGGCTGGTTTCAACGAGATCGACTTCGATCAAGAGGTCCGGCCCCGCAGTTGCGGCGCTAAAACCGAGAGCCACCGCGATGAGGGTTTGAAAAAGGGGATGTCGTTTCATTGATTCTGATTATTTTGGGAAACAGCGAGTTCCTCCGTCCACGCTCGAAGAAAAATCAGCAGCTGCCGGGCGGGGGAGTCGTTAGCGTTCTGGCTCATCGCCGGATGCTGGCCGAGAAATGCGTAATCACCGTTCTTAACTGCGGAAAACATCACGCCGTGCGTTCTTCGAGCGTTGGGAGTCACAGCGGACGGCGGATTGCCTTCGATATGGGCTGCGCGCTCCAACACTCGCCCTTCGCCGAGGACGACTTTGACCGGGTTCGATGAAATCGCGATCGTCTTTCCGTCTGCGCTGAGGACTGTGGTCGTCGTGGTCGAGTGGCCGACTCGAATCGGATGAGGATCGGAAGGGAGGGGAATCGTCTTTAGGATTTCATGGGGTTTCCGCTCATCCGCCGGGCTCATGCGTGGGCTCCGAAAATTTGCGGGCCGGAGGAATCCTTTGGCCGCAATGTTCAGGACATCTTCGGATTCGCTTCGAGTTTGAATCAGGCTGAAATCGATCAAATCCGCATCGCCCGCCTCCAGCAGCTGCTGAACTGATTTTCGGAGTGCGTTCGGATCTGGCTTCTCCTTGGAATCGCCAAGCAACTCGGCGGCAAGATCGAGATTGAGCTCAAAATACTCCGTCAGCACAAAAATCGTGGGCTGAGGCGGAAGAGGCTCAATTTCATTCTCGTCGCGGTCGTCCGAACCCGCGCTGACGGCGCTGAGCGTGAGCAGAAAGCAGAGAACTCGTGAAAAAGGACACATTCCGGCTCAATCTGGACCCGAATCGATTGTTCTGGCAAACTATTCGAGCCCGGGCCTGACAAGTGGGCAAAAAGTCAGGTTGAAACCCCAGATCTTGGGGCGGTTTTTGAATTGACACCCCAATATCCAGGTGTCACTCTCGCCACTGATAAATTCGCAACCATGAGATGCGTCAAATGCCAGAGTCTTGAAGACAAGGTCATCGACTCCAGAATGTCGAAGGACGGAGCGTTGATCCGTCGACGTCGCGAATGCCTTGGTTGTGGGCATCGGTTCACGACGTACGAGAACTTGGAACAGAGCGAGTTACGCGTGATCAAGCGGGACGGCGTGCGCGAGTCTTTCAGTCGTGAAAAGCTGTTTTCCGGCATGCTCAAGGCCTGCGAAAAGCGGCCGGTTGCGATCGAAGATCTCGAAGCGGCCGTCGAATCGATCATCAACGAGCTGACAGCGGCGAACATGAAGGAAATTCCGACTCGGATGATCGGACCGCTCGTCATGCGGCATCTTCAAGAGATCGACCCGGTTGCCTACGTTCGTTACGCCTCGGTTTATCGCCAGTTCGAGGCGGTGGGCGAATTCATCGACGAAATCGAACGCTTTGAACGTCGTCCGATGCGCGAGGCCGGTCAGTCCGATCTTTTCACCCACAGTTCCTGAGCCTTCGTTTGAGATTTGCTCCAAACCCCGGGAATTTCCCAGCCAGATACCCTAACATACCCACAAAACGTGATTGCTCTCCGCGAACAGCTTCCTCTTCTCCGTGTCGGACGTGATGAAGTGATTCATTATGAAGAATCCTGGATCAGCGACATCATCAGCGAGGCAGCGGCGCGGTCGGGCAGCGACGACAGCTGGTATGCGGACGACATCGCCAAGGGTGTGACCCTGTATTTGAAGGAGCGATTCTCGCAGACTTCAATCGGGCTGGATGAGCTTTTTGATAAGATCGGCCGGACGCTTTGCGCGGTTGGATTCGACAAAGTCGCGGATCATCTCAAGCCGAGCGCCCCGCCAACGCGGCTCTCGCTCGCTCACGTGGCTGACGAGGCAGGGAATGGGTTCGAGCTCTGGTTTTTCCATCATCTGGGCAGAAAAATCGACGTTTTGCGCGAAGTCGGAACGAAGCGGTTGCACTGCTCGGAGCTGAAAATCGCCGTCGAGCGCATTTGCCAGCCAAGGCGCTGGAGCCAGAAGTGCGATCTGTTTCAGGACGAGGTTCTGGTCTTTCTGGCGCTTGAACTCAGCCGCGCGCAGGCTCAGAGCAGGGTTCAGTTGATGGTCACGTAAATCTCTGTTTTTTGGCGTCGTCATGACCATTTTTGAGAAAATCATCGCTCGGGAAATCCCCTCTGACATCGTGCATGAAGACGATCTCTGCATCGCCTTTAAAGACGTCAATCCGCAGGCCCCGACCCACATTCTGATCGTTCCGAAGCGGGTCATTCCGCGTGTCGGCGAGGCTGAGCCGGATGACCAGGCTGTGCTCGGGCACCTTCTCCTGGCCGCGGGGAAAATCGCGGACAAAATCGGCGTTAACTCGACTGACAAGGGCTTTCGGCTCGTGATCAACAACGGTTCGGACGGCGGCGAGAGCGTCCCTCATCTCCACGTTCACCTGCTGGCTGGTCGCCCGCTGGTCTGGCCTCCGGGTTAGCCGGATCGTCGGAATCGGCTCGCGTAAAAAAACGCAGCCCCCGCGAGCGAACCCGCAGAGGCTACGTTGGCTTTCGTCTACTGTCTGACCCCCCAGAACAGATTGGTTAGAGCCGGACGAACGGCTCAAATTTTTCAGCGATTTCGAATCATCATCATCATCGGTAAAGTCCGGGTGCCAGGGCTCTTACCTGAAGCTGTAATTCGTTGATCTCAGATTGGCTGGCCCGCTGACGCCAGATTTCGGCTGCGGCGTCGCGTTTGGATTCTTCGCCCGTCGCTTCGGCGAGCAACTGGATGCATTTTTCCATGCAATATCGATTTCCAGCTTCCGCGCCGGTCCGGTAAAGCTCAGCAGCTGCTGGCAGATCGACCGAGTTGCCGATCCCGCGTTCCCGCATCATCGCCAGCTCTTGAAAAGCCTCGATTCCGCCGAGCGAGATCGAGCGCTTGAGCCATTCTTCGGCGATGCTCGAATTTCGAAGCACCCCATCTCCGAGCAGGCGGCAGACGCCCATCAAGTAAGCGGATCGGCTCTCTCCGAACTGCGCTGAGGCCAGAAAGTGGTCGACGGCGCGAACGGGGTCCCGCTCAATTCCGGTGGTCGCGAAAAACAAGGCCTGGCCGGCGTAAAATCCACCTTCGGGGCACCCTTGAGCGGCGGCTTGCTCAAACCAGTGGAGCGCTTTCGCGTTGTCGTGAGTTTTCAGGCTGACGAGGCTGTAAAGACGGCCGAGTTCGGTCGCCAGGCAGGCCTTGCTACGGCGAGCACGCGTCAGCCAGATTTTTGCGTCGCCAGTGAAGGCTTTGTTGAGGCGATCGGGCAGCATCGCGCTTGAGTTGTCGGCTTCGAACTCTAAAATCGCCGCTTCCAGAGCTGCCGAATCCAGCGGCTTTCGAGGAAGGTCGGCGGCGCTTGCGGAAACTGGGGTCAGGCGTCGAGCGGGTGCCGTTGCGTTCGCGATTACCTGAGTTTGATCGCCTGGATATTCGCTTGGAGAATCAGCAGCTGCTGTCGCCTCGGGTTCGTCGGTTTTGGCAGGATCTGGCGCGCTCGTTCCCAGAATCACGAGTCCAACAATCATGATCAGCGCAACGCCGTAACCCGCCATCCAAACCCAAGTCATCTGCCGCCAGAAACTCTCCGAATTCCCGGCAACGCTTGAGGAAATGGGAACCGGATCGACTGGAAAAAGCAATTCGTTGGGGTCCTCGGCAGTTTCGTCGTCGAGTTTCAGCGCGGCTGAATCAAAACCTTTTGTCGGCGCTGGGACTTTTTCGGGGTTGGTGACGATTTCCGGAATCGGGACGAGTTCCGGCGTCTCAGGAGATGGTTCGATCGCCACTTCGACCGCAGTTTTTGCGACGGGCTCGGGAGTCGGCGTTTCGTCCGCATCTTTCGTCGAAAATTTCGACCAATCGGTAATTTCGGTGGCTGGAGCCGAGGCAGGCTGACCGCTAACGGGGACGCGAACGTGGAATCGGGTGCCGAGCGAAGCCTTCAGCTCATGAAGTTCGTCACATTGACCGATCAGCGCGTGATCGACGACCAAAACGACTGAAGTCGCATAGCTTTGAGCGATTTCGATGAGGTTTTTGAGAAAAGCGGCACGGTCAGCCTCCGCAACGTTTGCCTCGAAAAGCTCCTCAAGATGGTCGCCGACAATCACTCGGCGGGTGCGTTTCG
>JBLHKS010000307.1:0-6927 GCA_047620505.1 Verrucomicrobiales bacterium
AGAGAACGATTGTATCCTTTAAATATGAATATTACATGTTTTTATGATTATTATGGTAAATTTAGAACATTTCCCTACTCGAATTTTCGGGAATTTCCCATTACCTGATTCGAAAATGAAGCAATTGACCCAGCAGCTGCTGGCCAGGGATGACTTTGGCCAAATTCCTCCAGACACGAAGGCTCAAGCAGTTAGTTAAAACGTGTCCTTTGGAATTCAGGCAAAGCCATCCCGACCAACGAGTTAGAAAAATGTCCGATTAAACCCGGAACGTCTCCACAATCATTTCCAGGCCGATTTTTCAGTCCGCATCCGGGGTTGAATCATCGCTGAGGGCGTCGAGGTCAGACTGAGCCGCGCTCCAGGCCGCATCCGCCAATTCAAGCGCGACATCCGCCTTCCGCTGTTCAAACAAAACTCCGATCAGCGCTTCGATATAGTTGCCCGGAATGTCGTCTGTCTTCAGACCAGCCTCATCCGCGATAACTGCTTGAACCGCAGCTTCGGCGGCATCCAATCGCTCCTGAGCGAGTTCAAAAATCTGATTCGCGGCATCGTAGGCCGTCATCGCCGCTTCGTAGGCGGGATTGACAGTCGGGATTGATGCTGAGTCACTTACGGATGCGATCGCATCGGCGATCTTGACGTAATTTTCATCCCCCATCGCGTCACGAAGCTTAGATGGGTCAAATTTTTCCAGCGTTTCCACCAGCGAGGCTGCGTAGGCGAAATAGTCCTTTGGGTTACCACCGGCCGACTCCGCAATTTGATTGGCAACGGCCTCAATCGCCAACCGGTCCGCGCCCGTCACGGATGGGCTAGCCAGGACCACAGCCAAAACGGCGCTCAGGGTGATCAATGCTCGTAAAACTAAGGTCATTTCGATAGACGAAGGCAATTGCGCCAGCAGAAGCACCGGACTTTTGTTTCATAATTATTAAAAACAACCGTATTTTCCATAAAAAATTTCCGCCGCCTGTTTTGCTCCATCGGTTTATCGAATTGCAGTTCGAAAGCGATTCGAAATGCATCTTTTCCGAAGCTGGAATCGAACATTGAAGCTGAAGGGTCCGCTTCGCTGAATCGGATAAAAACTCAATTCTACTCGCCGTTAAAAATGATCTCCTCACTCTTTGAACTACTTCTCCTTGGCTTTCTTCTTTCTGTTTTGGTCGCGGCGATGGTTGGCTACGCTTTCACGGCAGGAACCATGCGAACGACCGAGGCAGAGGAGCGTCAACGGAAAGAATTACGGCAGGCAAAAGCCGGAGATCGCTCTAAAGACTGAGCCAATCTCAAGTGGGAGCGCCTTGATAAAAGTGCCAGAGAAAGAGCGCTCCGGCGGATCGGAAAGGTCGCCAGGATTCAACGAGCGCCTCGGATTCCGTTCGCTCCGGTCGGTTTTCGAGCCCTTTGAGACGGCGAAGGGCCTCGGCGACAGCGAGATCTTCAGCTGGCCAGATGTCTGGTCGGCGAAGGGCGAACATCAGGTAAATTTCGGCGCTCCATCGCCCTAAGCCGCGAATTTGGGTAATTTCCGCGATCGCCTCTTCATCATCCATCCGATTGAGCCGCCGAGTGCCGAGTTTTCCGTTCGCCATCGCCTCAGCGAGGCCGAGGCCGTACTCGACTTTGCGTCCACTCAGGCCGGCAGAGCGGAGTTTGGATTCCGAGGTCGAAAGAAAAACCTCAGGCGTCAACGGCTCGACCGTGCTCGCAAGTTTCGCCCGAATCGATGCGCCAGCCGCGACGGAAACCTGTTGGCCGATGACAATCCCCATCAAAGTTTCGAATCCAGGCTTTCGGTTTCGCGCTTTCGGGTAACCGATCAGCTTCGCCGATCTGGCAACGTCAGGATCTGCACGACCGATTGAAACTACCGCCGTCTGGATGTCTTTGTTCGTCGTCCGTGCCATTTGATAATCGAGCAACGACCGTGCGCGAACTCGCTTACCGGATCAAATAGCGAATTCAGCAGCTGCTGGCGCTGGCTCGAATCGCTCATTGACGAAACGCGCAGAACTCCCGATCATTCTGCCCATGAAGGAAGACCCCGCACTTTCTCGCCGCCAACTTCTCAAGGCAGGCAGTCTCGCCGCCGCGAACCTCACCGTCCCCGGCCTCGTCATGGGGCAGGATGCGACCAACGCAGTCGGCCAGGCGATCGCCTCGAAAAAATCCTGCATCTTCATTCTGCTCTGCGGCGGAATGAGCCACCTCGACAGCTGGGATCAAAAGCCCGACGCGCCTTCTGAATATCGCGGCCCCTACAATCCGATTCCCTCGAAAGTCCCGGGCATGCAGATGAGCGAGCTGTTCCCGGAGCTCTCAAAAGCAGCCGATCACTTCACGCTGGTCCGCTCGGTTCATCACCCGGGGCCGATCAGCAATCACTTCGACGCGATGCACAATCTACTGAGCGGGCAGTACGTCGAGCGCGTCAAAATGGGCGTGCCAGACGGCGCTCCCTACATCGGTTCGGTCGTCGCGAAGCATCTGCCGAGTGAGCGCAATCTCGTTTCCAATGCCTGGCTTATCAAATGTGTTGGGCGGCCGGTCTTCTGCGCGCCGAACATCGCCTCAGGCGGCTACCTGGGCTCGCCTTACGCGCCAGTTTTCGTGGGCTCCGGCGACAACCATCCGGCGATGCCTGAATTCAAAGCTCCAGGTGTCTACGACGCGATCGACCCTAACGTCATCAAAACGCGGCGCGATCTTCTCTCCGATCTGGAGTCCGATACCTTGGATAGTCAGCCAGTCGGCGAGGACTGGAATAATTTACGCGAGTTAGCCTTCGATGGCATGACGAGGCCGGAAGGCAGAGCGGCTTTCGATATGAAACGCGAGCCGATCTCCGTTCGCGAACGCTACGGAATGCATCCGCTCGGCCAGAACATGCTGCTTGCTCGCCGGATGGTTGAATCCGGTGTCCGCTTCGTGACCGTGAACGGTTGGACCGGCGCGGCCCCTACCGAAAAGAACGGGCCGCCGAGTTCCAGCTGGGACATGCACGGCGGCCACATGGGGATGGGCAATGCGTTTGGCAACGGCTCTTATGGAATGGGCTTTTGCGCGCCGCGCCTCGATCAGGGGCTTTCAGCTCTGCTAACCGATTTAAAGGATCGCGGAATGCTCGACGACACGCTCGTTGTCTGCATGAGCGAGTTTGGTCGTTCACCGAAAATCCAAACCAAGGGACCTCCCGGGCGGGTTCACTGGCCGCAGTGTTTCCCGGCGATCATGGCCGGTTGCGGAATCGCGGGCGGTGCCGTCTACGGCGAGTCCGACAAAACCGGTTCCACGCCGATCAGCAACCCGGTTACCGTTCAAGACATCCACGCGACCGTGCTCCACGGCCTTGGCGTCCCCTTGTTTGATCAGACGGAGAACACCGGCCTCTCGCGCCCGGCATTTTCGACCGGCAAGCCGATCAAAGACCTGTTCAGTTAGGATTTCGCACGCAGCCTGACATCTCATGAAAAAACTACTCACAATCTTCTCCCTGGTTACCGGATTCGTCTTTTTTCTCACTGCCTGCGTAACCACGGAAGTGGGTGGGCAGGGAGAGGGACGCGCAGAGGTGATGTACGATCACAGCCAGGTGAAGCAGATGTTCCTCGAGGCTTATCAAAAAGGAAACCGATCAGCAGCTCTTAAAGTCGCTTCCCCACAAGCGGTCAGAAAACTCACCTGGAATGGTGATCCCGAAGCGTTCCTGGAAGGCGATGCGATTCTGTCAGGCGAAGGCGGATTCGAAATCAAGATGATCATTTACAGCGATGGTCACGTTGGAGCCAACATTTCAGACGTCATTGTGAGGCACTGAACGGTTTCGTTGCGGTTCAGCAGCTGCTGGAGCTGAAATTCGACGTCCGGCCTTTGGTCGAGCAGCTCGGAGTTTCGGTGCCGGAAGGCTCGTCGGTCGTCTGGGATCAGGGCGGATTCGGCGAGCCCGCTACCGACGATCCACAGCCTCGCGCTCGACCGACTCGCTGACTCCTTTTTCAAACTGCTCGCGAAACGCAGCGTCGGCATCGATTTCTGACGCGCCGGATTTGAGATACGGCCGTGGCCGCTCGGCGAATTCCCCGCCTTCCCAGCGGATGTTCCCGAACGTCGGGATTTTGCCCTGCCAGGCTTCTTTAACTTTGTCAGGGCGCTCTTTTTCGCCAGGTGTCAGGATCAGGCTCGTCACAAAATCGTAGCTTTCGAGAACGTCGCCCTCGGGCGTCAAAAATTGATCGATCGAGAGATTCAGCTCATGCGCGCCCGCCTCGGGCAGCGGGACAAAAGCCGTGTAGCGGCGGTTTTTGCGGCCGGTGTAGCCTCGCCATTGATCCGTCTGGAGGACGACCGCGAGGGTGTTGTTCGGTGCCGTGGATTCGATCTCCAGAGCCAGCGAAGCGCCACGCGGACCGAAGAATCCGGGATCGCAGACTTTGTGAGTTTCGTAGTTCCAATGGACCGTGTGGCCGACGCCAACCAGCGACCAGTCTCGCCAGCCATGAGCGAAATCCTCGATCAAACGCCTCCGTTCGACGCTCGGCTTGACACCGGCTTCGGCTAGCTGTTGAGGGTAGGCTTGACGGGTTTCGCTGGTGAGGGTCAAGAGCGGCGTATCCTTGTAGCCGGGCGGCATTTCGAGCGGCGCGCCGGTCTCGTAGGTGATGTTGGCGAAAACGAAAAGCGGCTCGTTGAGTTCCGCAACAGGGCAGGCACCCGTGAATTGATCGCCGTCCCGAACGACCTCGGCAGAGCGCCAGAAACGAGCGCGCGGATCGCGGTCGTAGCCGTAAAAAATCGAGACATTTTGGAGCTTGTGAGGGCCAGACAGATCTGGCGTGACCACGAACCTCGGAACGCCGTCCTCGGTCTTCAATTTCAGCTCAGCAGCTGCTGGCTTGGGAAATTCGAATTCGCCCTTCAGATGCGTCTCGAACCACCGAACACGCGCCGCATAATTGTCGGCGGTGAAGCGATGATTCATGTGAGGCGTGAACGACATCGCGCCGGTTTTCTGCGGCAACGACCGGAATCCATCGATCACGAATTCCATCGGCGAGTTGAAGTCGTTCGTCGCCCCCAGAAACATCACCGGGCACTTGATCAAGGGCCAGTAGTGGCGGCAATCGAGTGTCTTCACGTAGAGCTCGCGATCTTCGATCATGTGCCGCGAAGAACCGGGAATTCCGATGATATCCGAGTAAAGATAGCCGCTTCCGCCGATCGATGGCGAGGCCGCTTTGACGCGTGGATCGATCGCGGTGAGAACGGTCAGCCTGCCGCCCATGCTGTGTCCGGTCAGGCCGACATTCGCGCCGTCAGCTTCCGGCTGTTCTTCGAGAAAGGTGATCGCCCGCCGAGCAGCTGCTGAATAAAGAAGCCAGCTGCTGTTCCACGGATGCGGCTCGGCGTGGACGGTTCCCTCGCCCGGCGTGACGCCGTTGTGATGCTTGGGATCGAGAAAACCAGCCGGAATCCCGGCCCAATCCGTGTTCGGATCGTCGTCCTCGCCGATGACGTGCTCGCCCCAGTTGACGGCGACCGCAGCGTAACCTTGCGATGCCCAGTACCGCGCTGTTTCCGGTCTCGCGCGCTGACCGCCGCCGTGAATCTGGACAATTCCGGGGAGATCGCGGCCGCCTTCTGGAAACGCGTAGAACGCCGCCACCCGCGTTTTCTTCCCGCCGAAAGTCCCTACCACATAGCGAATCTGGCGCAGCACGATTCCCTCCTCGATCGTCTCCCGAATGATCTCGACCTCAAGCGGCTCGGCGCGCGGATCGTAATCCGCCCAGGTATCGACGGCGTTCTCCGGAGGGGCTGCCGCTGCGAGAACCGGGATCAAAATCAGGGCAAAGAGCGATTTCATGGCTGCCGACTCTGGCGGAATTCGGGGAATTCACGAACGAAAAATCCCGGCTTGAGCTTCCTTTTGATTTTCGGACGGGCCGCCCTATGATGGCGACCCTCACCGAGGAAATCACAAACTCACACTACCAAAACAAGATGGCACACACTTTACCCGACCTTCCCTACGCCCACGACGCGTTGGAGCCTCACATCGACAAAAAAACGATGGTCATTCATCACGGCAAACATCACGCCGCTTACATCGCGAATCTCAACGCCGCCCTCGAGGGAACTGGCCTTGAAGACAAGTCGATCTGCGAATTGTGCGCCGATCTCGACGCCGTTCCGGAAGCCAAACGCGGCGCTGTCCGCAACAACGGCGGCGGTCACGCGAACCACACTTTTTTCTGGAGCTGCATGGGTCCAGGCAAAGGCGGTGCTCCATCAGGCGATGTCGCCGCGGCGATCGACGCAAAATTCGGAAGCTTCGATGCCTTCAAAGACGCTTTCAAAAAAGCGGCGATGACTCGTTTCGGCAGCGGATGGGCTTGGCTCGTCAAAACGGACGACGGAGTCGACGTGACTTCCACGCCGAATCAGGACAACCCAATCATGGACGGCAGCGGCCGCCCGTTGCTTGGCCTCGATGTCTGGGAACACGCTTACTACCTGAATTACCAGAACCGTCGCCCGGATTACGTCGATGCGTTCTGGAACGTCGTCGACTGGGACGCAGTCGCTGAGCGTTTCGCAAGCTAAGCTGAATTTCACTTCAGAATTTCAAGAACGCGGCTTCGAGAAATCGGGGCCGCGTTTTTTTTTTGCGACTTAAGATTGATGGGGGATCTTCGCGGTGGACTTTCTCTCCATTGATACTGGTATTCGCGCAATACGTCAGCTTGCTTCATCTGATCGGTGTAATGATAAAGTGTCCGTCACAGTTTCGGATCAACGGTGTGGAAAACTTTCTGGATTTTTTGATGCCGAGTGGGGTCTAGGAGGTCGGCAGCCCAACGCTGAGAAGACGGAATCTACAGGCTTCGAATCAGTCTCGAAAAGAGTCGGAATCACAAC
>JBLHKS010000308.1:0-6847 GCA_047620505.1 Verrucomicrobiales bacterium
CGCCAAGTCCGCCTCGGCTTGCGCGATTTGCGCCTTGGTCTCGCCGCCACGCCAAACGTTCATCCTCACCGTAACTCCGGCGATCCAGCTGTCGCCACCGTCCGATTCGGTGAACCCCTGATCGTGCCGCGCCGAACGCCGCCACCATCGGCTTGCGCGCCGCCTGCGCCCGAGTCACGCCGGCTTTTGCCTGATCGAGCCGCCGCGCCAACGCCAGCATTTCCTGACGTTCACCCTCAGCCGCGCCCGGAGGAAAAATCCGCGCGCGCCGTGTCGACATGCGAAAACCATCCGTCTCCTCAAGCCCTAACAAGGTCGCCACCATCGCCGTGCCGATCTCCACCTGATTGCTCGCCGCCGCGAGATTCGCTTCCGCCCGGGCCACTTCCGTTTCAAGGTCGAGCACCGCGGTTTGGAGCGCTTTACCGCCTTCGACCATCGACCGCGCGTCCTTGAGATTCGACTGCTGACTGGTCAGCGACGCCTCTGCCGCGCCAACTAACCCGCGAGCGCGCTCAATCTGGAAGAACATCTTCGCCACCTCCGCCTCCAGCAGCTGCTGGGCGCCAAGTTGCTCGAACCGCGCCGCCTCGACGCCCGACTCCGCCGCCGCAACACCCGCTTTCCGCGCTCCGCCGGTGAAGAGCGGATACTCCAGCCGCAACTCACTCCCGAAGTT
Organism: Verrucomicrobiales bacterium; assembly: GCA_047620505.1. Taxonomy (GTDB): domain Bacteria; phylum Verrucomicrobiota; class Verrucomicrobiia; order Verrucomicrobiales; family DEV007; genus JBLHKS01. The sequence continues at coordinate 680 of JBLHKS010000308.1, forward strand.
GTCAGTCGTGGCCGGATCGTTGAAATCACCGCCAAACGTGAGCTGACGTTGATTGAGCAGGAAGATAAACGCCTGCGTCGGGCTGTCGGTCGCGGAGTAGCCGGTTTCGGCAGTCACTTTGGGCAGCCATTGAGCGCGCGCCTCAGCGAGTTGGGCCTCGGCCTTCTCAATGCGCAGGCGCGCCACGCGGAGGTCGGGGTTGTGATCGCCAAGATGATCGAGGGCGCGATCGAGGGTCCACGGTTGATCGGCGAATACGCTCGTCAGCCCGAATACGGCGAACAGGAGGGCGCGGAGGAGTGAGGGTTTTCGTTTCATCGGTCTCTGATCATTCAAGCACACTGCGTTTTCAGCACACCGCGTTGCTTGGCTTTCAGTGCGCCGAGCTTGAAGGCTTAGCGCCGTGGCAGACCGAGAAGGGCTTCGACCTTTGTCAGAGCGATTGAGCGGGCCTGACGTGATTCTTCATCTTGATCCTTGGCGATAGTTTCCCGCAAAGCTGTGAGCGGCGCGACGCTCCCTTTTTCGACGCACTCGCGGAGCGCGGTGGCGAGTTGCATGTCTTCCGCGGCCAGTTTCGCGAATTGCAGAAGCGGTTCGCGTCCGTTCAACAGAGCCGCAGAGAGGATGCGCCGTTGAAGATCTTCGTCTGCGGCGATCGACCGCACGGCCATGGGAAATCCATAGGGAAACGCCTCCGCGCCGCCGAAGTCCCATCGCACTTGGTTATCCTCCAGAAGGGTTCCGCTAGATTCGACGATGACGCCCGGCACGGTCATCGTAAACTGAAACGTCCCGCTCTGAATCCCGTTGAGGCGCTGCTCCATACTTTTCTGATCGTCCTCAGTCAGGGATTCGCTGTCGAATACCCGCTGGGTCGCGCGTTCCCAAGCGAGGTCAGTCGCGGATGGTTCAGCTTCCCCTTCGTCGTCTGCGGCAACTTCGATTCCGTCTCCGGACAGGCCATCGAGCAGGCCCTCCAAAACAGCTGGATCGACCTCATCTCCATCCCGGGTTCTCAACGTGTTCAGCAGCGTTTCACGCAGGAATGCTCGGAGCGCATCTTCGAAGAACTCGCTTTGAGCGATCGCACCGTCTCCGCCAGCCAGATCGAGGCCGTATCGTTTGCAGAGCGCGAGGAAAGCCAGATCATGCGCCTCGTCATCGCCGAAATCCAGCGCGAGGACTCGCCGCGATTGACGCGCCTTGTTATCAAACTCCAGATCGACAAACGCTTCGTGCCACTCGTCGCCCTCGTTGCGCAGCCACTTGTCGATTCCAGTGCAGTCGTAGTCATCGCCGAAATACTCCTCACAGAAGGCGTAAATCAGGCGGCGCCAGACTTCGGCATACTCGCGGCGCGCTTCTTTCATGTCGGCGACCGTGACGATCTCAGTCGCCGTTTCTTCCCAGAGATACTCCTGCACGAACCCATAGTCGTTATGCCGAAAGCGCCGCGTAAGTCTTGCTTCGCGAGTTCCGTCCGCAGTCTTCAAAACGAAATGATCGGGCACGTCTTCAAAGGAATTGAAGCGCCCCCAAGCAACGAACTTTTTATCCTGATTCTCATCCTCACCTCCCTCTTCGACGTGCTCGGCGACAGGAAGAGCGAGTCGTTCAAAGCCTGTTTCCGAATCGTAGCGAGCCGCGTTCCAGACTGGCGACTCCAGCTCTTCGGCTGGCGTGTGGCCGCGCGGCTGAGAAACAGCCCGATCGATCGAACCGTCGGGATGGAGGATTGTGTCGCTTCGAATCTCGTAGCAGCTGCTGAGAAGGCAGAGCGCGACCCCGACTGAAATAATCGCGGCGATTTTGGTGAATGGCGTGCTCATGATGAAATATCATTGGCCGGTTTTGATTTGTTCGCGCCGCGCCCGTTGGTCAACGATGAGCGCCCTTTGAACCTCTCTCAAGATGCGACACAACGCGGACAAGGAGCGCGAAGCGAACCGGCTTCAGCGCGCGATTTTCTATTTATGTCGAATCGAAATCGCAGCAGAATTGCGCACGCCCACATCATCCTCTTCGTGGTGGTGCTCGTAGTCGTGCTCTGGCTCACGATCGGGTGGTTGCTCTAACTCTACGCGAACTTGAATGAACCGGCCTGACCTGACCACCCTTCAACGAGAACATCAGCCCGAGCAGATCCGGCGTCGACTGGCGAAGGGCCCGCGTCACAGTTTTTTGAAGGATTTCATCTACGGCGCGATCGATGGTGCCGTGACGACATTCGCCATCGTCGCTGGCGTAGCCGGGGCCGGGCTGTCCTCCGGCATTGTGATCGTGTTAGGGCTCGCCAATCTGATTGCCGATGGTTTCAGCATGGCGGTAAGCAACTTCCTCGGGACGCGCGCCGAATGGCAAGAAGGGCAGAAGGCGCGACGCGAAGAGGAGGAACACATTGAGCGTTACCCGGAAGGCGAACGCGAGGAAATCCGCCAGATCTTCGCTGCGAAAGGTTTCGAGGGCACCCAACTCGAGCACATCGTCGAAACCATCACGGCCGATCGCGCGCGTTGGATAGATACGATGATTCAAGAAGAACTCGGGCTGCCGCTAAACTCACCTTCGGCGTGGAGAGCGGGACTGGTAACGTTTGGCGCGTTCATCCTCTTGGGAGCGATCCCGCTCCTGCCTTACTTTGTGAATCTCGTCGCTGCCGATTTTTTGCGTCCCTTCGCCTTCAGCGCAGTCATGACGGGGATAGCCTTCTTCAGCGTCGGCGCTCTCAAGAGCCGGTTTGTTCACCAGCACTGGCTCGTTGCCGGAAGCGAAACGCTAGGGATTGGCGGAGTAGCAGCTGGCATCGCTTTTGCAATTGGAGCGGCCTTGGGAGGCATTGCCTGAGACAGCGGCCCCGAAGGCCGGGGCTCATTTCGCAGACCTAAGCCAGTGTACGCTGAACCTCTAGTGATTTCAGCCCCATCAGATTCAGATGAAACGGCTTATCATGATTCGCCTGAATAAGCGAAGCGGCTTCGTCCCCCAATCGGTCCGTCAAATACTCGCCCTTCTTCCGATTCGGAATCGTTCCATCATTGTAGGGATCAAACCATGGTTTTGGCTGTCCGTAGGCGCCGCCGCCTATATTGCTATCGAATCCATAGTGCTCCGGATGCCAGTCAGCATTGACGACTCCATCTTTCGTTCCGACTGAGCCTTCTCCGGCCAGATGTCACTTCCCGATGAAGCCGGTGCATAGCCCAGCTTTTTCAACTCACGAGCATAACTCGGCAGTTCCAGCGGGAGATGATTCAGCGAATCCGCATCACGTGGACCACCCTTTGGCCGGGGCCGCTCATTGCCTGCCCTTCCGGGGATGTGTGTTGTCATTCCGATCTGTGCCGGTGACATGCCTGTAATGCACCGCGCGCGTTGGCGAACAGACAGAGCACGCAGCGTAAGCCTTGGTAAGCACCATCCCGCCCTCCGCGAGGCGCGGCAATTTGGGCGTATTGACTTCCGGATTGCTGTCGTCGTAATCCACCCAGCCCGGCCCGAGGTCGTCGGCCATGATGAAAACGATGTTTGGACGCGCTGTGCCGTCCTGCGCAGACAGGATGCTGGCGCCAGCGGCGAACAGCGCAAAAATTCGGAGACAAAAATTCATTCGATCATCCTATCACACCCTCGCTCCGGGATGTCCATGATCGAGATCCACATGAAGATTCTCCGTTGGATTGCCGCCCATGATTTTAACTCATCAGCGTTCGCGCATCAGCTCACTCATCAGCAGCTGGAGGAGCGACTTGAATCGAAAATCGTCTTTCTGCGCCTCAGCCATGACCTGATCCACAATTTCCAGATCCCGCCGATTCAACCTCCGGCCTTTGCCGTATTCGGCGAGCTTGATCATTAGGCTTCTTGCGAATTCTTCTTCGCGGGCCCGGAGGATTTTTCGGAGCTGGGGGATGCCTTCGAAGGGCGTGTCGAACACTTCGCCAGATGGATCAATCTTCTGACCGGCTTCGTAAGCGGCACGGTATCTTCCGATGACATCGAAATTCTCCAGCGCAAGGCCGAGCGGATCCATCCCCTTGTGGCAAGCGAAACAGGCCGGATCCTCGCGGTAACGAACGAGCTGAGCACGCGGCGTGTCGAGGCCATTCAAATCCGGGACGAGAGCGGGAACTTCCGCGGGCGGAGGCGGGGGCGGCGTGCCTAACAATTCGTCCAGAACCCAACGAGCGCGAATGTCCACTGAAACGGGGGAACTTCATCTCGACCGAAGCAGAACGTGAATCCCGGGTGGGTTGCGGTCAGGAGTACCAGCGTATCACCGGCGAGACAGAGCAATAGGAGATCCACTTACTCCAACAACCTGACCCTACTTTCCGGGTCCCTGGATTCTTATTTCTAAAATATATTCTCCTCTTCACTCTAAAGAGAAATGGTTGTTGGACTTGTTGGGTTGTTGGATCCCGGAGTCATATCGATGCCGTCTTGATCCGGAAGAATGCGATCTTTGTTTCTGCGCCGGGTCTAGTGGCCTTGAGGCGTGGGAAGAGATCACTTCTTCGTCCCGGGTGACGAGCCCATGCTGGAAAATATTTCTTGCAGAACTGGACAATTGTGGGGGTGGCAGGCACAACAGAGGAGCCTACACACTTGACAACTTGTCCACCTGTGAGGGGGGAGTCGCGCACGCGCCGGGATTCGCACTGGAGGGATCTGTGGCGTCTGGAAACTTAATAGAAGAACACCACTCAGGCACTATGTCAGACACCCTCCCATCTACCCCATCCTCGTCTCAAGAACCGGACCTGAAGAATCCTGATTGGAACTCCTTCGGCCCAACGATCAAGTGGCTCAGCGTTGGTGCCGGCATCCGACCGGAGTTGTTGCTGACTTATATGGGCTCTGTCCTCGGTGGGCTGGCAGGACCGTTTTCGCGGCTTACCGGACTCTTTGGTGAAGCTCATCGCCCGGCGCAATCCCTGATTCTTACCTCCACCAACCCGGGGGTGGCCCGAACATTGCAGCAGCTCGCCGTCGAGCCGGTAAACTTTATCAACGACTCCAGTCGGAGAAGCTCTCAGGTTCTCGATCCGACGTTCTATGAAGAGGCCAACGGAGCCGTAATGTCGAAAGTTAAGACGGCACTCAAGAACCTTAGTTCGACAGCCGAAGGCTCGCACCTCGACGCGCAGGAAGCGCCAGAAGCTCGTCAGACTCTACTGAATCGCCGGCAGGACTATCAGCCGTCTGTGATGATTACGAGTCCCCGGCCGGAGACCTTCGACAAACTGAGGGGAAGCGTATTTGACGAACATGCTTTCATCTTTGATCCCGGGGCGACCCTGATCCGCAATTCAATGCAGACCCATCCCAAGTCCAAGGAGTGGCGGGAGCTGTTTGCCAAGGTCGTTGAAGGGGCTCGTGGAGGGATCGATCTTCCAGTCGGTCCACATCGAGGTGAGGTCCTCAACGATGTGTTGCGAACTCGGACGCCCTTTTTACAGCATCTGAATCAGCAGTTGATGGGCGAGATGATCCTGCATCCAGCCGGATCGAGCGCTCTGGAGGTGGCGGTATTGCTTCCCGCGGAACGGGTCAGATGCAGCCACAGTCCTCAACACCTCATGCGGGCGAAGGAAGCGTTGAGAGACTATCGCGGTGCCATGCATGGCATCCTGAATTCCCGGCGAGATAACAGCGGTGTGGTGCTTGAACTGACTCAACCGGATATCGCTTTCAACCAAGGCGTCTGCGAATTTGAAGACAAGCTCGACGGTCTCCCTTCCAACCTTCAGCGGTTCTGCTTTGGCCTGTATGGGCTCCCGCACCGGCTACTATGGACTGCGTTGGTTCTTGATGATCCCAAAGCTCGATCCGCATCTCGCTTCGTCCCCGGTGTCCTCGCTGCGGCGAATTGGTGCGTAAATCGACAAGTGCAACTCATCCGCACGGCGCTGACGGAACAAGAGCGGCAGCGCCTACTGGAGGCAGCAGCCGAGATGTACACAAAGATCGCCGAGCGAGCGCCCTGCAAGAAGTGGGATGTGTTCCGGGGATACAACGATCAGCGGAAATCATCCCACGAGCCGGTTCTCGAATTCTTATGCGCTGAGAGTCTTGTCTCGAAAAACGGTAGTCGTCTGGAGCTGACGGACGAAAAGCTGCCGTTTTGGTTGGCGGCGCGCTGTCCTACATTGAATTGAGTTCCTC
>JBLHKS010000309.1:0-6660 GCA_047620505.1 Verrucomicrobiales bacterium
ATCCGCGTCTGGAATCGGCTCGTCCTCGGGCGGCATCTCGCCGAGATTGATGTTGTCCATCACTTCGACCCAATTTCGAGCCGCTTCCGAGTCGAGAAAGTCCGCCGCGAGGTCGTCGAGCCGCAATTTGCCCTTCTGCTTTTCGGGCCCGTGACAGCGAACGCAATGTTCTTCGATAAACGCCTTCACCGCGCCTTCGTAAGTCGCTTTGTCGGCCAGCAGCTGCTGAGCAGACGCAAAACCGGTCGCGAAGAAGAACCCCGCCAGAATTGAGATCGCCCAGCGCATCAGACGAGAATGTCTTTGACCACGTGAGCCGGTTCGACGCCCGTCAGGCGGAAATCCAGACCCTGGAATTGATACGAAAAGCGTTCGTGATCGACGCCGAGCAAATGCAGCATCGTCGCGTGCAAATCATGGACGCTGACGACGTTTTCCTCCGCGTTGTAGCCGAATTCATCGGTATTTCCGTAACTCACGCCGCCTTTCACGCCGCCGCCGGCCATCCAGATCGAGAATCCTTTGATGTGGTGATCGCGCCCGGTTCCTTGAGCCATCGGCGTCCGGCCGAATTCGCCTCCCCAGATCACCAAAGTGTCTTCGAGCAGGCCGCGTTCCTTCAAATCTGTGATCAGCGCCGCGCTTCCCTGATCGGTCAGCTTCGCAACGCCCGGAATCGCTCCCTTGACGTTTCCGTGGTGGTCCCAACCGCGGTGGTAGAGCTGGATGAACCGAACTCCGCGCTCCGCTAAACGCCTCGCCAGCAGGCAGTTGCTCGCGAACGACCCGTCGCCCGGAGTCGCTCCATAAAGGTCGAGAACGTGCTGCGGTTCGTCGGACAAATCGACCAATTCCGGCACCGAAGCCTGCATTTTGAACGCCAATTCGTACTGCGCGATCTTCGCGGTAATTTCCGGATCCGCGACGGCTTCGTTTCGAATCCGATTGAGCCCGTTCACCGCGTCGACCACCGATCTCTGATCATCTCGGGTAACGCCAGCCGGATTTCCAACGTAGAGAACCGGGTCGCCCTTCGAGTGAAAATTCACGCCCTGGAATTTGCTCGGCAGAAATCCGCTGTGCCACTGCCGAGACGCGATCGGCTGGCTTTGACCGCCGCCAACCGAAGTCATCACGACGTAACCCGGCAAATCCTGCGCTTCCGCGCCCAAGCCGTAGTTGATCCACGATCCCATGCACGGCCGCCCGGAAATCTGCGTTCCGCAGTTCATGAACGTGTGAGCCGGATCGTGGTTGATCTGCTTCGTCGTCATCGATCGGATGATCGCGATTTCGTCCGCGATTCCGCCGATGTGCGGAAATTGATCGCTGATCATCTGGCCCGACTTGCCGTATTTCTCGAATTTGTGCTGCGGGCCGAGACACTTCAGCTTGTCGCGCTGGCCTTGAAGCTGGGCGATCGGCTGGCCTTCCGTGATCGATTTCGGCATCGGCTTGCCGTCCATTTCGGCGAGTTTCGGCTTGTAATCGAGCGTCTCGAGGTGCGACGGGCCGCCAGCCATGCATAGATGAATCACGCGCTTCGCTTTCGGCGCGTGGTGCAGCGCGAGGGCTCCCAGCGAGGCCGCTTGTTCCCCCATCAGCTGCTGACCGAGCGCCAGCGCGCCGATCCCAACAGTTGAACGATTCAGGAAAGCGCGGCGGTTAATTTGGTTGATCAGATTCATTTCTAGTCGGCCTTGAATGGGATTCAGCTGCTTTCTTTACCAGATTTCCGCGCCGCCTCAAGTGGAAGGAACGAGTTCGCAAAGTGGTCGAACTTTGCTAGAATTCGAGTGATGAAGACGATTCTACCCTTGTTTCTTCTCCTCGTGGCTCAGCAGCTGCTGGGCCAGCAAACGGCTCAACTCTGGCAGGAAGTCCTCAGCCCGCCGCAAGGCTCGGTTGGTGCCCCGGTTCAAGACAATATCGAATGGCGAACTGATTTCTACGCTGCGCTCGACGAAGCGAAGGCCGCCGGAGCTCCGATGCTTGTCACCTGGCGCTGCCTGCCCTGCAAACAGTGCGCGGCGTTCGACAAAAACGTCCTCGAAGGCAGCCCGGCGCTCACTCCGCTGCTCAAGCAGTTCGTCACCGTCCGCATGACCGACGCCGGACAGCTGGACGACCGCTATTTTCCCTACCGTGGGTTCCAGGACACGGATCTCTCATGGTGGGGCTATTTTCTTTCGCCTGAAGGCCGGCTTTACGGGGTTTTCGGCGGGAAAGATCACGTTTCAGACGCAACCCGAATCAGCGAAGCCGCATTTGTAAACTCGCTCGAGCGGATCCTTGCGCATCACCGCGATCCTCGCCGTGAAACTTGGAACATCGACGGTGAAGCGCCTGACTCCGGCGCAAAAAAAACCGGTCCCCGCGACATCGCGAGCGTCGCCAAACTGATCGAAACCCGCCCCCACATGGCAAATCAGGAGTGCACCCACTGCCATCAGGTCGGCGATATCTTGAACTTCGATGCGATGGAAAACGGGACGTTCACGCTGAAGAAATTCACCCAACCCTGGCCGTTGCCCGAGAACGTAGGAATCGTGGTTGATCGCGATGAAGGCCTGCTCGTGACCGATGTCGAAGCCGGAAGTCCCGCAGCAGCTGCTGGAATCCAGAACGGCGATCGACTCGCGATGGCGTCAGGTCGGAGACTGTTCGGGCAGGCCGATTTCCGCGGGGCGCTCCATCGGGCTTCCTACGAGGACGCAAACGTGCTCGTCGGCTGGACGCGGGACGAAGAACCGATGTTCGCCCAACTGAGCTTAAAGGACGGCTGGAAAGAGGGCAAAAACTTGTGGAGGAAGACGATTTACGAAGGCCCCTACGGCCCGCATCTCGGCTTTTTCCCGCTGAAAGGACCGAACAACGGAAAAGGCTCGATGTCGTTCAAGCCGTTCATGGGTTCCGGAAACAAGCAGCAGCAAAGCGCCTGGTGGCCGAGTGGTTTGCGGCCGGGAATGGAGATCATCGAAGTCAACGGCCGCAACGACGATTGGGACAGTCGTGAATTCATCGCTTGGTTTCGGATGAATCACAAAGAAGGCGACAACGTGTCGATCAAAGTGCGCGGCGGGAAGAAATTCACCCATCGGATCAAGGCGAAGTGACCGAATTCGACATGAAAAACGCACTAACCACCCTGGCGATCCTTTTCGCTTCCAGTTCGCCGCTGTTTTCACAGCAATATCAATTCGACGACATCACGATCCCGCCAGCAGCTGCTGACGAGTCGATTCGCGAATCCTTCTCGCTCGAACACGCCAAAAATTACCTCGAAAACGCCGCGCTCGCCTGGAACCGGGACCGCGGGTGCGTTTCTTGCCACACGACCGGCTCCTACATGCTCGCGGCTCCTGAGCTGGCTTCTTTGCTCGGAAAACCGAATTCGGAAATTCGCGAAGCCCTCGTGTCGCAGCTCGCTGAACTCAAAAAGGTCGATCGGGCGAAATTCAACAGCGGCACCCGTACGGCTCAGGTGATCTACATCGCGGCCGGCTTAGCGGAATGGGACTCGCATGTCGGCAAAGCGCTTTCGCCGGAAACGGACGAGGCGTTGAAGCTGATGTTCGAGCTCCAAAACGACGAAGGAACCTGGCAATCGCTCGACTGCTGGCCGCCGTTTGAGTCCAGCTCGTATCAGGAAGCAATCGTCGCGGTGATGGCGGCGACGACGGCCCCTAATTGGCTCGATGTCGCCGGCGAAATGCATCCCGGGATGAAAAGGCTGATTGATTATCTCAAGAAAACTCCGCCCGCTCACGACTACGCTCGCGTGCTCAAACTCTGGTCGTCTACGCGGGTTCAGGGGATTCTCGAGCCTGCTCAGAAAGATGAGATCATCGCGCTGATCGCCGAAAAACAGCACGAAGACGGCGGCTGGGCTATGCGCGATTTCGCGAAGCCTGAAGAATGGGGAAGCGGCAATCGAGCCGGAAAACTCCGCGCCGAGCCGGATTTCGATAACCCACCGAGCGACGGCCACATGACCGGCCTCGCAACGCTGGTTCTGCGGGATGCAGGCGTCCCTGCCGATGATCCTCGCATCAAAAAAGCGGTCACCTGGCTCCTCGCCAACCAACGCGAATCCGGTCGTTGGTGGGCGAGGTCGTTGAACACCGACAAAAAGCACTACATCACCCACAGCGCGACTTCCTACGCGTTGCTGGCTCTCGCGAAGTGCGGTGCGCTCAGTGGGGCTGAATGAGCGATCGGTTGACAGAAAAGCCCGCGAGGTGAAGGACTACCAACCGGGCGGCTTCGATCTTGGCGTCCACTATATAAAACTGAGCCATTATGATTTCGAAGCTACTAAACATTCCCGTCGTTCTGGGCGCGTGCGTCCTTCTCTCTTGTGGAGAAGAAAAGTCAAAGGTAGAAGAGGCACCGGACCGCGAAACGCTGCTGAATTCTCTTATCGAGAGGTGCCATTCTCTTGCTGAAAAAAGCCCGGGGCGAGCCCTCGACAGCTTTCGTTGGGCGTTGCGCCACAAGAAAAAGGACGAGGCGTTGATTGAGGCCCTGCGGGCGCTGCATCCCGAAGGCGAAACCGACGTAGAACGGTATTACATCGGTAAATCGCTGGACGCAATGAACATGGCCGATTTTGGGAAATGGCCGGAGCTGGAGGGCGAATGGGAAGTCAAAGAGATGCAAGTCCTTCTCGAATCCGAACTCGTTGGAGATATGCTTCACGTCAATATCTCACCTCAAGTCCATGGGGGCTCCTTTCTGGGAGGCGATTTCGAACTTTTCGTTGTCGAACCATCGCTTACGGCAAAACAAGCGAGAAAAAAATTGCCTACGCCGATGTCGGAAAAGAAAATGGCTTCAGGCCAGATTCTCTTCTTCGGAAGAATCGCCGTCGTGCTCGATGAAAAGGCGGACAAGGTGAAGTTCGTCGTCGGCAAACCCAAAATAATGGCACGAGACTTAGGCGCAAAGTAAATCCCGCATCGCATAAGCCTTGCCCTCGATCGGGAATCTGGTTAGACATCCTGATGGCGCGCGGGCAGTTGGACGAGGCCCTCCGCATCCGACAGGAGGAAGAACTTCCCGTCTACCAGCGCCTCGGTGATGTGCGCTCGCTGATCGTCTGCCGGGTGAAGATCGCCATGGCCCTCGCCCAACGCGGGGACGCGGAGGAGATCGCGGGGCATCTGGTCTGGGCCCACCGGGAGGCGAAACAACGCGGGCTGAAGGAAACGGGGCAGATCGAGCAGATCGCCGAACAGCTAGGGGTTTCTTTGACAAGCTGACAAGCTGACAAGGTGACACTCTTGTGGTCCGCGGAGCCAGGGGCCGCGCGCAGGTCCGGTGCGGAGCGAGACTCCGTTTTATTCCTGTGAGGCTCCGTTTCATTCCTGCGAGACGCGATTTCAGCGCCGCGAGACGCCATTGCTCCAGCTTGACGCGCGTCAGGAGGACGGGATGGTCTGGGGATGAAACGATCCCGTGCTTTTCTCATCCCGTTGATCAGCCTCGGCCTGCTGGTCCCGGCTCAGCAGCTGCTGGCGGAGCTTTCGCTGCACTCGCTTTTCAGCGATCACGCCGTGCTACAGGCGGATCTGCCGGCTCCAGTTTGGGGAAAAGCAGATCCGGGGGCGAAAATCGTCGTGAAATTTGGCGATCAGAGCCGATTAGCAACTGCGAATGCCAAGGGCGAGTGGCTCGTCACGCTGGATCCGCTCAAAGTGAACGCCGAGCCCGAGATCCTGACCGTTTCGAGCGGCGGCGAGAAGCTGGAAGTCGAGGATGTGTTGGTCGGCGAAGTCTGGGTCGGCTCGGGCCAATCGAACATGGCCTGGACGGTCGGCAAGACGACGGACGCGGCGATGGTGGCTGGGGAAGCGAAGAACGGCGACTACGCGCAGATCCGGCTTTTCAAGGTCGGAACGGCGGGCGCGGACGAGCCGCTGAGCGATTTGAAGGTGTCTTGGATACTTTCGAATGAGCAGACGACGGCAGCGTTTTCGGCGACGGCGTTCTATTTCGGCCGCGAGCTTCACAAGTCGCGAAAAGTGCCCGTCGGCCTGATCCAATCGGCTGTCGGCGGGACGAACGCGTATTCCTGGATCAACAACGCGACTTACGAATCGGACCCAGCAGCTGCTGTGTCGAAAGCGTGGTGGGCAGAGGCGATGACGGGGTTTCCGGCTGCGCAGGAGCGATTTGAGGCTGCGAAGAAGAAGTGGGAAGCCGAAGCCCAAAAGGGCCGGGCACCGCGCGCGCCGGAGGGGCCGGATCACTACAAACGGCCAACCGGCCACTACAACGCGATGATTTCGCCGCTCCAGCCGTATGCTTTTCGAGGCGCGATCTGGTATCAGGGCGAGCGAAATTCGCGGCCGCCGTTCGCTGAGCAGTATCGCGATCTGATGTTTTCGCTGATCGAAGATTGGCGGGCCGATTGGCCGGTCCACGCGGGCGGCAAGCGTCGGGATTTCCCATTTTACGTCGTGCAGCTGCCGAATTTCGCGAGTGGCGATCCGGCAGGTTGGCCGCTGATCCGCGAGCAAATGCTCAATATCTGGAAGGAAGGCGAAAACACGGGAACGGTCTTCACGATCGACGTCGGCGATCCGAAAGACATCCATCCGACGGAAAAACGCCCGGTTGGCGAGCGGCTTTCGTATTTTGCTCGCGCTAACACCT
>JBLHKS010000310.1:0-6644 GCA_047620505.1 Verrucomicrobiales bacterium
TGTGCAACTGTGAATCGCTCGGTTTCAGGATTATCCCGGTTAACCTTACTTTCCACCTGTGAATTGCACTTCGAGCTTGAAATCAGGGAGTATTGATATGAGAAACGCCAATGAAATACCCCTTGATAGATTTCGAAATTTATTAGCACAGCAGGCGGAAGAGTTTGAAGGCGCGTCCGGCGATCTTTGTTGTCGAGATCTTGCGGATTATCGCTTGATCCCCAATCTCTGTCTTCCTGTACAGAGAGAAATTGTCAGGTGGGAGAATGGTGAAGGTATAGCATTGGGTCACACTCCACTTTTGTGCGATCTCGCAGAGCCCAAAACGCACAATCCTGAGGACTTATGGCGATCAGGGCGGGACTTGGTATCTCAATTAGCTCTTCTCGCGACTGAAACTCGTTACGACTCGGACTATCATTGGGGAATATTCTTTGCCTGCACAGAGGCGCGATTTCAGTATTTCACTTCTCTGTGGAGGAATCGACTTCCCGCCGACTATCCTTTGCACCCAGGCACCTTGTCGTTCGTAGTCCAACAAGACCGTCAGGAGGATCCGGAGTCGTTTGACTGGGACAAGGTTGTGATTCAGACATTTGAACCGATCGACGTTTGCGCTCACTTGATCGGGAACATCCCCGTAAGGGCAGACGGCTCGCTGAGTCACGCTTGGGCAGCTTAGTGCTGGTCTTCTCCGATTCCGATTCGCTCGGGGCGGCAACGAAAGCACCTATTGCCCATTCGTTGGCGGAAGTTGCTCCAAAATGTCTTCATACAGCAAACGAGGCTGCGCCAGCGCGATAACCGGCAAGGATTCATCGCGGAGTTCGCCCGAACAGTGTCGGCAGTTGCTGGTTTGGAATGGGTGTTGGCGACATGCGCGTTATCGCTGGGCAAAACAACGAAGCCCCACCCAACGGCCATGAACTCCCCGGCACGCGTGCTCGCGCTGCCGCTGTCTGCGCGGCGAAAGGGGCTCCGGGTTTTTGCGAGCGTCGCCCGACTCTTTATTGAGAAGCACCGCTATTGCCCGCCACGGAGAAACGTAAGCGAAGGCCGGGTTTCCGATCGATTTGCTGAGTGCCGATTTCGCGGAGCCGAACATGGCTGTGCATGGAAGGAGGTCATCGACTAAATCAGTAGTCCGGCTCACGGCTTCGGAGGTGCTGGCTCCCGGAGCCGGTCGATCTCGAACTTCAGAAGCACGTCGCCGGAGACATCTTTTCCGGCGACAACGTCTTCCTCACGGAATCGCGTCATGAGAATCAAGCCTTCGTTCGTACGGCCGCGATCGTAGGTGATCCAGATGACGCCGTCTTCGTCCTCGACGCCGTCCGGATACGAAATCCCGCGCTCGTCGAGCAACAGCCCCTCGTTCCACGTTTTCCCATCATCGGTTGACAACCGCGCGGTCAGTCGGCTGCGCCACGTGGTCTTGAAGTGATTGACGAGGAGCAGATTCCCTGACTTGAGCCGCCGAACGAAAAACCGCGAGCCCGGGCTCTCGATCGTCGTCGCCTTGCCCTCGCTCCACGTCAGGCCCTTGTCGGTGGAAAAGCTCTCCCAGAGGACGCCGTCGCCGGTCCGGATCAGCATCCAAAGCCGGCCGTTTTTGAGTTCGACGATCATGTTCTCCAGCGCCCACTCCGGTGCCTCGACCGCGCCATGCAGCTTCCACGTTTTGCCCTGATCCTTTGAGATCGCGACGCCCTGCAGCTGCTTCGGTCCCGCGAACCAATCGCGAATTTCCTCCTGCGCGAGGGTGACCGGCAGCACCCACTCGCCAGTCGACAACACCGTCGGTTTGTTCATCTGGAACGCGAACGGCGCTTCGTTGAATCCTAACCGAAACGATTCGCCAAAAACCGGCAGCGAGGCGTCGGGATCCTCACAAATGCGCGCCCAAACATCGTGCACGGCCGTGGTTCGATTACCGCGATTGAAAATATACCAGAGCCGTCCCGACGGATCGATCCAGAGAGTCGGATCGAACGCGCGCGTGCCGTCGTTGCTCGGCAAACCGATGGTTTTGGGCTCGGTGAACGTCTTGCCGCCATCGTCGCTGTAACAGAGCAGGCAGACGTTTTCCGGGTGCGGCTCGTGAGTTCCCCCGGTAAACCACGAAACGTAGATTCGGCCCTTCGCCGTCTTTTCCAGTCCGGGGATTCCTTGCCATTGGCGATTGGCGATCGCTTCTTCGGCGGGCTCCGCGAAGAGGGGAATTGCCGAAACCAAAAGCAGGAGCAAAAACGAGAAAGCGCGGACGAAACCATTCATGCCACGGACTTTCAGCCGCTTGCCTGCTGATTCAAGGCCACGTTTCCGCGCAAACTCCGTTCCGAAAAAGATTGAAGATCGGCGTGCAATTTCTGCCTCAGTCGCCAGCGTTTCGGGGTGAACTTCCGATTTCTTCCATTCGCCCTTCTCGCTTTCCTGCCAGCAGCTGCTGGCGCTCAAACCTTCATTGCCGAAGATGGTCAGCCGCGCGCCGAGATCGTCATCGCCGATGACGCATCACGTACGACTCGGCTGGCAGCTGCTGAGTTGCAGACGACCGTCGAAAAAATGTCGGGCGCGAAACTGCCGATTGTCGCCAAACCCGGCGATAGCGTTTCGATCTATGTTGGCGAGAGCGAACACACGCGGAAACTCGGCGTGACCGCGAAGGGGCTGGAGCATGGCGCTTACCGAATGACGTCAGGCGAAAACTGGCTCGCGTTGGTCGGCGACGACACCGAATTCGTGCCGAAGGAGCCGTGGGCGACGAACAACGGCGGCCGTCAGAAGCTTCAGGCGCGATGGGAAGAGGCGAGCGGTTTGCCCTACGGCGTGCCGAACGGCGGGATGTACAAAAACCGCAAACGCATGCCCGAGGAACTCGCCAAAGAGGACGGCGAGAACTTTTGGGGATTCGACGAACGCGGTTCCTACAACGCGGTTTGCGGATTTTTGCGGAGTCTCGGCGTCCGCTGGTACCTCCCGGGCGAACTGGGCGAAGTCATCCCTGACATGCCCACCATTCCCTTGCCGAAAGTCGATGAAACCGTGAAGCCAGACTTCGAAATCCGGCAGTTCAGCGCGCGCATCGGCAATTGCGACGACGAGGTCACGCGTTGGATCATGCGGCTCGGAACGCGCAACGTCAGCGGACTCATGATCGCTCACGGGATGCACACGATGACGCATCCTGACAAGCTTAAAACGGACAAGCCGGATTGGTTCGCGCTCTACGGCGGCAAACGCGATACGCAGACCGGCAAGCGGCTCAACCATCTCTGCTACTCGAACGCGGACCTCTTCACGGAGACCGTGCGCTGGGCGCGCGCGCAGTTCGATGTTTATGATTCCGAGTCTGTCTCGATCATGCCGCCGGACGCCTACGGTTCGATCTGTCAGTGCGATCTCTGTGAGGGAAAACAGATCGACGAAATGGGCGCGCGCGGGAAGCTTTCCAACCACGTTTGGGACTTCGCCAATCGCGTCGCCAAGGAGGTCGCCAAAACGCATCCGGACAAGTTGATCGCCTGCTGCGCCTACGGAGCCAACACCGAGCCGCCAACGAATATCGACAAGTTAGAGCCAAACGTGCAGGTCGTCATCGTGGGCGGACGCCGTCCCCGCAACAGCCTGCCGGAGCAACGCGAATACGTCGACAATCTGCGCGCGGGCTGGCTGAAATTGACCGACCAGCCGATCGTCATCTTCGAAAACTATCCGTTCACTGGTCGTGGAGTCTACCTTCCCGCGTTTGTCGCGCGGACGAACGCACAGAGCATCAACGCAACGAAAGGGCTCTTCCGCGGCGAGGATATTTGGCTCAGCTTTCCACGATCCCACGACGATCCCAACATCGGCTTCGATCACTTCCAAGTTTACTTCACTGCGCGGATGTATTGGGGCGGCAAGGACGCCGATGTGGTGGCCATGTTAGAGGAATATTGCAATTCTTTCTACGGACCGGCGGGACCCAAAATGATGGAGTTCTTCGATTACTGTGAGGCAAATTATCAGGCGATGGAAGACGAGTTGGAGCCGGCGGAAACCGCGTTGGCGATGCTCGAAGAAGCGAAATCGAGCGTGGCTCCGGATTCGGTTCACGCTAAGCGGCTGGCTCTGATCGACGACTTTCTCAACGCTCTGCGCAGCAAGGCCGAGCAACTTGGTCAGGGCCGCGGTCCGGTCGCGAAGATGCGAACCGTTTTGGGCCCACGCGATCCAATCGTGATCGACGGAAAGCTCGACGACGAATACTGGGTGCGGCATCGCGACTGGTCGGTGACCCCGCTGCGCGAGCTGCAAACCGGCGGCCAGCCGATTTTTGGGACGACGGTAATGGCGGGTTGGGATCGCGGAGGGCAGAACGTTTATTTCGCGATTCGCTGCGAGGAACGTCCCGGCGAGAAGCTGAACATCACCGCGACGAAGCACGACGATGAGGCGATCTGGTATGGCGACGTCGTCGAAATCCTGCTCGACACCGACTCGCACAGTTACTATCAAATCGCGATCAACCCAGCCGGTGCGTTAGCCGATCTCGATCGCGGCGTGGACAAGTCGGCGCGGTTTCGTTGGGAATCGCAGGCCGAGGTCGCGACGCACGTAGCTGAGGATCATTGGATTGTTGAGATCCGCATCCCGGTGACCGAAGACGAGAACGATCCGCTCAATCAGGTCATCGGCCGCAAGCCCTCGCAGAGCCTGCCTTGGCACTTCAACATCTGCCGCCAGCGCGCCCGCGAAAACGGGACCGAGCTTTCCGCGGTATCGCCAACCGGCGCCGCGGGTTTTCATCATCCGCTGAAGTTTGGGCACTTCCACGACGGGGGTTCTCATGCTTTCGACGTCGATGAAACGGTCACCGATTTCCTGATCGAGTTCTCAGCAGCTGCTAAGTTGAAGAACAGCCGGAAATATGATGAAGCGATGGCTGCGTTCCTCGCGCTCGCGGATCACGAAGAGGCGACGGACCTTCAAAAATCGGGCGTTCTCGCTGAGGGTGCCGCTTGCGCGCGATTGACCGGCGACTACGAAGAGGCGTTAGCCTTGGCCGCTCGAATTCCGCTCGAACCCATCGCCAAAACCGCGCGAATGGAGAATTTGTCAGGGCAGCGCAGCTGGGACGCGATCGTGGAAGAATTTGGCGGCGAGGATCTGCGTCAGTGGCCGTTCACCGAGATTGGCGCGGCGGCGGCGGTTCGTGGCCGGGCCTTCTCCGCTGCGGAAATCGGCGACAAAGCGGATGCGGATTTTCAACTCGCGCTGGAGTTCACTTCCAACACGCGTTCCCGAACCAACATCCTCAGCGCGATGGCGCGGAACCGCGAGACCGTTCTGCAGGACGACGATCTCGCTCTCGAAACCTATCGCCAAATCGCGGCCTCGACGACAAACACCGGCAGCGCTGAATATTTCTCCGGCCTTCAGGCCGCGGCGCGCATCCTGACAAAACGAAAAGAATTCGACGATGCGATCAAGATTCTCGACCAAGTCGATGCCGAAAAGCTCGCCGGAAGTTGGGCTCCGTCGATGTTTCTTTCTCGCGCTGAGACGCTGGCAGCTGCTGGCCGCAAAGACGAGGCGCTCGCCGCCTATCGCGCCGTCTTGAAGAGCGAGTCCGCCCACAAAGCGCATCAGGAAAAGGCCGAAGCTGCGATTGCGGACCTGTCAGGGCGGTGATTGCTGTGCCGCCCCAAACCGACTTCCTCTTGACGCTCCGCCGCCGCAGGAGGAGCGAGTAATACGCCGATGCATGCTCAAGACCGCCACACCCTGATGAAATCCGTCACTTTTTTCCTGACCTGTTTGATCCTTTGCGCTGGCGGAACTGCCGTTGGCTCCGGACGGGAGATCACCCTGCTCGATCCAACCAAGGATACCTTCATCGCCAGCGACGTGGCGGATTCGAACATGGGTGGATTGCCAACGCTGAATCTTGGGGCGTTTGGGAAAAATGGGGGTCGCAAAGGACGCTTACTCGTCAAGTTTGACCCGGCAGCTGCTGGGGTTGCGCGTGATCAGGCGGTCGACCGAGTTATCCTTCGTTTGAATTGGAAGCACTTTCTTTTCTGGGATTCCGGCAACGTAATTCGTGTTCATCGTGTCCTCAGGACGTGGAGTCAGGGAGCCGGAACTTACACGGCAGCGCAAACCGGCGAGGCGACGTGGAATGCATCCCAACATGGTCAAACGAAATGGGAAGCGCCCGGCTGTTCGGGCGCGGGCGATAGGAGCGAGCAATTCGTCGAACGCGTCGCGGCGGAATATAATATCGATTTTGATGTCACCGAGTTGTACGAACAATGGCGGCTTGGCGAGGATGAGGGCGCGATCAGTTTTCTGATCGATGCGGACAGCGCCGGACAGAAGCCAAGCGATCCGGCTCGGGGCGAATATTTTGCTGTCTTGGAAAGCGCGGAAAGCAGCGAGCCTGCCGGGGTCGCGCTGATTCTGGTTCAGGGCGAAGATCCGCCGCGAACCACCAACTCGCCGATCTGGTCGGCCGGCAGCCCGGACGCCAGCGGCAACCCACAGCCGGCGCAATTTGGCCTCATCCGCGAGGGCGTATTTTACGGCGCCAGCTACAATGGGCATGTCTATAAGATCGAGTTGGAAACCGGAAAACTGCTCGCTGAGTGGAATGTGTC
>JBLHKS010000311.1:0-6581 GCA_047620505.1 Verrucomicrobiales bacterium
TCGCGAAGCGTCACCGTCGAGCACCCGTCTGCGGCCTGGGCTGACGCGCTGGCGACGGCGGGTTGCGTGATGAGCTGGGAGGCGTTTTCCCGACTCGCCGACGAGCTGAAAGCGGCGACCGCGCACGTTTACGAACTCAAAAAAAACGCCGCTCCTGACTCCAGAAGCGACGTTTCGGAAAAGTGAAGTCGACAGGTTATTTAACCACGGTCAACACGCCGCGCATCGTCGCGAAGTGGCCAGGAAACGTGCAGAGATAAGGATAGTCACCGGCTTCATCAGGCACGGTGAATTCGTGAACCGTTTCTTCGCCAGCATTGATCATTTTGGTGTAGCTCACGATGTAGTCCGCGTTCTCCGGGACGTAGCCTTTGGCGAGACCTTGCGGATCAGCGGCGAGCTGCAGAGCACCGGCGATGAGCTGCCCGTCCGTGCCTGGCTTGACGATGACGATGTTGTGGCCCTGCGGAATCGCGGATTCTTTCGGGTTAATCAGCGTGATCGTGACCTTGGTTCCGGCCTTCGCAGTGAACGCTTTCACATCGTAAAGGAACGTCACCTTATCGGTGGTGATCGTGATTTCGGTGACGGGGTCATCAGCCGAGACGGAGGAGACGCCGAACGCGACAGCGCCGACAAGACAGAGACGAATCAGTTTCTTAATCATGGACTTGTTTGTTGTTTCGATTGGATTTTAAAAGTGCCCACCTTTGAGAGCAGCCGTTGGACGGGGATCGAGACAGATTGCTCGATTTTTTAGAGCGCGCAGGCTAGCGGGATTCGTTCAGCCTGCAACTTGATTTCGCGAGCGACCCGCCCACGGTGGCGCTCGAAATATGAGACTGAATCACGGCGCTCACCTTGGTTATTGCACAAACATCCATCGCGGGGAGACCTGGGCGGAGACTTTTGACGGTCTCGATCGTTACACCCTGGCGGTGAAACGCGAGATCTCGCCCGACGCGCCTTACGGAATCGGCCTTCGGCTCAGCAACGACGCCGCAATTGAGCTTTCGGAGCCGGCGGCCCTCGAAGCGTTCCAGGCCTGGCTCGAGGCAAACAACTGTTACGTCTTCACGATCAACGGCTTCCCGTTCGGCAAATTCCACGGCTCCCGGGTCAAGGAGCAGGTTTACGTGCCCGATTGGACGGCAAATGAGCGGCTCGAATACACGAATTTGCTCTTCGATTTGATCGCGAAGCTCGCGCCTGTGGGTGAAGCCGGAAGCGTTAGCACGTTGCCGGGGTCGTTTAAGGAATTCATCAGGCCAGGCGACGATTCCCAGGTCGAGCGGATCATCCAGCAGCTGCTGGCTTGCGATCGGCGGATCGAGGAAATTCGACAGCAGACCGGTCGCGATCTGCATCTCGGGTTGGAGCCCGAGCCGCTCGGTTTGTTCGAGACGAGCGCGGAAACCGTCGCATTTTTCGAAAAACTCAGCGCTGCGGCCGACGACAAAGCCCAGCTGCTTCGGAACATCGGCGTGAATTACGACACCTGCCATCTCGCGGTCGAGTTCGAATCCGCTGGCGAGGCGATTGGCCGAATCCGGGATGCTGGGATTCGCATCAGCAAACTTCACATCAGCTCGGCGCTGAAAACGCGGTCCGTCGCCGAAGCAACCGGCCCACTCCGGGAATTCGCCGACGACATTTATCTTCACCAAGTCGTCGCGCGGAACGCCGCCGGAAGAATTGAGCGGTTTCGCGATCTTCCCGACGCGCTGGAAGCCGATCTCGACAGCGAGGAGTGGCGGATTCATTTCCACATCCCGCTTCACGCCTCGCCCGAATCGCCGTTCGCCGACACGCGGGATCACATTGTCGAAACTTTCGATCTTCTCGCCGCAGATCCGGCGATGTGTCAGCACATGGAGATGGAGACTTACACCTGGGAAGTGCTCCCGGAGTCGATGCGATCGACCGATGTCGTTCAGCAGCTGCTGAAGGAGTACGAGTGGACGCTCGGAGAACTCCGCCAGCGCGGATTCTAATTTTTGCGGGCAGCAGAACCTCAAGTGTGCCTTCAGAGAGCGCGCTCTGAACCTATTCGCGTGCACTCCTGCGCCGCTTGACGGGCGTGGTCAAAAACTGACAGCAACCTGGATCAAAGCTGTCGCCGAATTCTTTTTCGGGCTGTTTCGGAAACTTGGCACGCCTCCTGCGTAACGGCCTGCCTACAACAACGAATAAATCGCGAGGGCCGCGTCCCTGGACGGATACGTCCCTCGCTTCCGAAACAACAACACTCGATTCTAGAATGAAACTGACTACGAAATCAATGCGCTTTCTGCTACTGCCGCTTCTTGCGGTCGGTATGTTGATTGGAAATTCCTCGGCTCAAGACACAACTGGCGAACCGGCTCCCGCCGCAGAGCCAGCAGCTGCTGAAGATGCGGAGGAACCTCCGACCCCTTACGAAGAGTATACGGCCACTCCAGGCTATAGCGTTTTCGCGACAAACAATCTTTGGATTCTGATAGCCGCGGCTCTCGTCTTCATTATGCACCTTGGCTTCTCAACGCTTGAAGTCGGTCTGACGCGAAAGAAGAACACGGTCAACATCCTCTTCAAAAATGTCTGGATCATCGCAATCGGCATTCTGACCTACTACCTTTGCGGCTTCAATATGCACTACCCTTCGGAGTGGATCATCGAAGGCGTTTTTGCGTTGGGCGGCCCAGCCGGATACGACTTAGCGAACGCTGCAGCGGTGCTTGCCAACAGCAGTGAAGCCTACAACCCGGGCTATACATATTGGAGTGATTTCATCTTCCAGGCAATGTTCGCCGCGACTGGTGCCACGATCGTTTCCGGGGCCGTTGCTGAGCGCATCAAGCTGCCTGGCTTCATGATTTTCGCGACCGTATTCGTCGCCTTCGGCTACACCATCGCCGGTTCCTGGCACTGGGGCGGCGGCTGGCTTGCAGGTTTGGGTTTCGCTGACTTTGCGGGTTCGACCGTCGTTCACGCCTTCGGCGGCTTTGGAGCCTTGGCCTGCGTAATGCTGCTTGGACCGCGGAAGGGCAAATACACTGTCAACGGTATCCGGCCAATTCTCGGCCACAGCCTGCCTTTGGCAGCGATCGGTGTCTTCCTTCTCTGGCTCGGCTGGTTTGGCTTCAACGGTGGTTCCGTTCTCAGTGCGGATGCGCATGGCGTGTCACTCGTCTTCGTCACCACTTCTCTGGCAGCCTGTGCTGGCGCGGTCGGCGCGATCTTCGTTGCGTGGATCTTTATCAAGAAGCCGGATCTCTCGATGGCACTCAACGGCATCCTTGCTGGTCTGGTCGGCATCACTGCTGGTGCTGACGTCATCTCGCCTCCGTTCGCGATCCTCGTTGGCCTCATTGCAGGTGCACTCGTCGTCTTTTCGATCCTCTTCTTCGACAAAATCCGGATCGACGATCCGGTCGGCGCGATCTCCGTCCATGGTGTTTGCGGCGTGTGGGGAACGCTCGCTGTCGGCATCTTCGGAGGGGCCAACTTCGTGACTCAGCTCATTGGAACGGTAGCGGTTTCGGCCTTCGCGTTCGGCTTTGCGTTCATCGTCTTCCTGATCATCAAGGTCACCATGGGCGTTCGCGTCAGCGAAGAGGAAGAGGACGAGGGCCTCGACCTTGGCGAGCATGGTCAGCCGGCCTACAGCGGAGAATAATTCCTGACTCAAACAATTTTCCGGCGTCACACTAATGTGCGCCGGGGAAACCGAAACGTGGTTCGAAGAGCCGGGGGGTAACCTCCGGCTCTTCCATTTATGCCAAATCGGGTTTATCGAAATACCGATGTCCGAGATCAAATACGAAACGAACAAGGCAGTCACGCTTGAGGAATTCCATCAACTGTTGACGACTTCCACTCTGGGCGAGCGACGGCCGATTGACGATAAGGAATGCCTTCAGGGAATGCTCGATAACAGCAACCTGATCGTCTCTGCCTGGGACGGATCGAAACTGGTGGGAATCGCGCGTTCCGTAACCGATTTTTACTATGCCTGTTATCTTTCGAACTTGGCGGTCGATCAAAATTACCAACGACAAGGAATCGGCATCCGGCTTCAGCAAATCACTCAAGAGCAGCTTCAACCAAAATGCACCCTGATCCTGATTTCAGCGCCTGCCGGCAATTCGTATTATCCTTCAATCGGCTACGAATCCTGCCAACGGTGCTGGATTTTGCCTCCAGAAAAACAATGCGGCGCGCCGCCGGATTCGGAACAGTGCTAACCCGCTTTTGGCGGAATTCGATTTCCAAGTGAAGCGTCGACTTCATTGAACGCACTCTCGATTTCATCCAGCTGTTGGACGTGAGGCAGATAACGCTCGCGGTGTTCTTCGCAAAGCTGGTGGAGCGGCTTAAACAGATTAACAAAGTCATCAAAAAACCCGGTAACTTCCTCATTCAGACTTTCCTTAATAGAGTCAGCCAAATCCGTTCGATGCGACTCCAGATGATCGCCGAACAAATTGATAATCCCAGTGTAAGCACGGTGTAAAATGATCGCGCCAAGGATAATAAACACGAGAAGCGCCGCCGAACCGAGCGCCCCGTAAAGAACCATACGCTCGCCAGTGGACTGACCGAGCAACAGCGTCGTCCCGCCGCCAATCAGAGTTCCCAGAACGCCGACCGTCATCAGCGCGAACATCCACTTCCGCACGAGCAACCGCGCTCGCAGCAGCTTGCCAAGGCCCAACTCAGGCAGACGTTTTTTCAACGTTCCGACGAGTCGCGAAGCCATGTGCTCTTTCTGCCTATCCCACTCGGGCTCGCCAGACTCCGTGCCGACGCGCAGGGTGAAATTAAAGTGCTTCTGCATCGTGTCGGCGAGTTGCTTCCAGAGGTGATGCAAATCGTCTTCGATAATCGCCGTCGCTTCGCCGACTTGCTCTTCGGCAGCCGTTATCATTCCGTCGACCAAGCGCTCCTCGATCACATCGGGCGTCGCCGTCTTTTTAAAGAGCCTGCGCATCGTAGCGCCATAACCAATCTGGCTCTGGAGATAGGCAGAGCCCGCAATGCTCAGCTCCATGTATTCGCTATCGAGACTGCGATAAAGCGCGCTGAATTTCTCGACCGTCTTCTGCCGTTGACCATCAACTTCCGAACCCAGCCCGCCCAGCAGCTGCTCGTCCGCCTGCAGGATCGTCGCCCCTGACGAAAGCTTCTCGCGGGCCTCTTGAAGAACGACGCGGGCGGAGCGGCAGACGTTCCCGAGCTTCGCCTGACGGACCTCCATCGAGTTCACCGTCTCCGAAATGTAATTCTCAAACGGCGCAAACTCGCTCGACTTCCAAAGCCGATCTTTGTCGAGCCCACTGGTCTTCGCGAGCAGCGCCTGTTTCGCCGAAATCGGGAAAATCGGAAACTGCGCCCCAAACCGCTCAAGCGCCGTAATCCGGATGTGCTCAACGATCGCGGAGACCTCGTCCTCGTTCCGCAAATCGCATTGCTGAACCACAAAAACGACGTTCTTGAACCAGCGCTTGTGAATCTGATCCAGCATCGACCACGCCGTGCCGCCCCAAGGATTGGTGACCGAAAACACGAAGATCACAAGATCCGCCAACGGCACAAAACGCTCCGTGATGTCCTGATGCTCCTCGATGATCGAGTTCGTTCCCGGCGTGTCGACGATGTTGAAATTTTTGAGGAAATCGTCAGGTCGGTAGAGTTCCTGGAACGTATCGGAGACCGGGATATCGCGCTCTTCCGGGCCCCATTTGAAGAGGCATATTTTGTCCGTCATCGGCAGGACATCGGCGCGGCAGAATTCCTTGCCGAAAACCGCATTTAGCAGGGTCGATTTGCCCGCGTTGACCTCGCCGGCGACGACAAAAAGAAACGGCTCTTTCAGATTCGCGATGAGATTCTTAAGCAGGCTGACGCGCGAAGGATGGACCTCCAGATCCCCTGCAAGCTCGGCAAGCGCGGCGACCGCCGAGCCAAGGCGGGCTCGCGTGTCGAAGTAGACATCTCCCAGATGATTTGAATCCACAGATTTTTCGAAAGGGGCGGAAAACTCTCTACAAAGGAGAGGCTCCCTGAATTTGCAAGCCGCGCTGATGGCAACGACGCGAGGAAAACGATTTGACTCCGGCGCTCCGTCTCGAATTTTACCCGACCGCAATGAGCGACCCGATCGAACCAGACGAAGAGCCCGAAAACTCTGCCGCCGAAGACCCGCCCGCCGAAAAGCCGGATGATGCCGACGCAAGCGCCGAGGATCAGCTGGCGGACTGGGAAGAGGCCTTGAAGAACGACGACTGGGGTCACCAGCCTTGCTAGCGGGCGAACATCCGCCTCGTTGAAGCGATTTTCTTTCCCGCTGGTGTAGAACGTTTGAGGTGTGGCAGCGGCTACTTGGAGCGCCACCTCGAAACAAGGTTAAGTGTTAAAGTAAAGAGGGTCATGTCGACTCGGAGCGTGTAGCCGTTGTCTGCACCGACTTGTATGTGCCCAGCATGGGCGAGATGTAAATGGGGTGCAAGTCCCCTGTAGAAAGACCAGACATGATGAAATCATGAAGAAACTACCACCAGAAGCCAACTGCGTGCGGGCAACCGTTCGTGGGGAGGAAG
>JBLHKS010000312.1:0-6540 GCA_047620505.1 Verrucomicrobiales bacterium
ACTCTTTTCGAGACTGATTCGAAGCCTGTAGATTCCGTCTTCTCAGCGTTGGGCTGCCGACCTCCTAGACCCCACTCGGCATCAAAAAATCCAGAAAGTTTTCCACACCGTTGTCAGATATTACATCAACCCCGAGACAAAGTCGTATTGGGAAAAATTTAGAATAATCCTATTGAATTGCTCATGGAAGCATGCCGCTGACCTCGTCGAAGCAATTGATAGGATTATTCCTCGCGAATGAGCGGTTCTGATTTGATGAAGGGATTTTTCAATATTCTAGGTTTGTGCACTATGCTTGCCGCACAGGGCAACGCAAACGAACAGGATGTTAATCAGTTGGAGTTGCAATTTACGATTTTGCGAGCCGAAGTCGAAGATGAAATTACTTCCGGCCAAGATATTTTTATCAATGTAACAATTCCAGACGAAGAAGAGCGACCGAAGAACCTGATACAAATTGATAAGCTGGAGATTATTTATGACACGGGGCTGCAAAGGGCTCGATATAGCATGTTTGAAGGCGAATATCATCAAACAGCAATTGAATCACAACGAATTGAAGAAATCTTCCCTTCAGATGTTCCTAACGTTATTTCTATAAGACTACACTGCAATAAAGGCTGGACGGAGCGATTAACCGATGGAGCCTCGACACATCTGGTTGGGATCCACTTGAAATACATTGATCTCACCACGGGAAAAAGCGGATTAGCAAGCGCCGCTGTATCAGTACGGATCGTGCCTTCATTTTTGCAGATTGTGGTGGGAGGATTTGTAGGCGCATTAATAGTGTTTGTTGTGATGCTGATCTGGAAATATTTGGGCGGCAGAGCGCAGCCCAAGTCATTTATTTCAGTGATGCTACGTGTATTGCTTTTTGGGTTTTTAGGGAGTTTTGTCTGCGTCGTAGTGCTGGCATTTCTGAATCAAGGCGCGGGTGGCATCCTTGGGATCGAAATAAGAGTTAATGACTTTCAGGGTGGGGTCGTGCTTGGAATGCTGACAAACATTTTGGCTCAACGAATTGTTATTCGACTCGGGCTAAATTCGGCAATTGAATCAGATTCCGGCGACTCCAGTCAGAATTCTACGGCAATTCCGGACCCTGATGCCTCGTCATCCGAAGACGAAGGATTGACGCGTCCTGAGTTCGAAAATGAGGACGCTTTCGCCGATGAACAAACCGCACCCTGCGCAGCTCCGGAAGTTGCTCCATCTGTCGAAGGGAAAATCGATCTGAATACGGCAAAACTTGAAGAACTTAAATCTCTCACTGGAATTCGAGACGTCATTGCTCAACGAATTATTGACGGACGCCCCTTTCAAAGAGAAGAAGAGATTATTAATCTACAGGGATTCAGTCAGGGAAAATTTGATAGAATAAAAGATCGAATAGCGACAGAATGACTAAAGTGCCCCTCCGAAGAAAATAGGGACAGGTTTTCTATCGGAGAATCGCGCCCCAACCGAAGCCGAAGGGGACGAAATCGCCGGCATCGTCGGTGTCGCGAGCATCGTCACGATCGCGGGCGTCCCGCAGCTGTGGTTTCCATCGTTTCATCGTGAATCCGAACACCTCGACATCGCCATCCAAACCGCGGTCGCCGATATCCAGAGAGCCGGATTCGAGGTCGATCGCATCGTGATCGAAGGCGACCCGCTCAAGTCCGCCTGATCGGAGCGGTCAGCAGTTGCTGCGGGGCCGCCTCATGCCGGAGTTCCCTACGCCGCCCGAAAATCATCCGTCTGCCAGTCTCGGCGCCGAAGCCGCTCGAAGGCCTTTTCATCGGCCAACAACAACCGCAGAAAATTGCTGACAGACTCTGAGGGCCGCGCTTTGCCCGATAGCCAGCGCGAAAAATTCTTTTCACCGTAGCCCGTGATTTCGGAGGCTGTTCGTTGCGTCAGGCCGTAATTGGTGAACAGGCGGCGGATTTCAGCCGGAGAAATCGCTTGGGTGAATTCGTGAACGAAGGATTCAATTGCGAGATTGCCCTCTTCTCCAATAACGGTGTCGCCACAGTGATCGCATTGCTCCATCGGAACGCTGGGCACGGTGAACGCCCCGTATCCCGGAAGCTCGGATTGGTAATCCAGACACACTCGCTTTAAAACGCCGGCTTCGCATTCAAAACACGGAGTCTCGGTGGCTGTTTCAGTGGTTTTCATGACGACGGATTCAGGTGAACAAGTTGCAGAGGTTCGTAGCCGGTGTTGTGCGGATGCACCGCCAGTTTGACGCGAGGCGGATCTCCTTTCGGCGAGAGCGTGACGTGCACAAGGATTGCCGGAAACTCTCCGTCTTCCCCGTAGGGAAGAACGAATTGGTATTTCTGAGTATGGTGGGGTTCACCCTTGGGTTTCAGGTAGAGTTCGTATTTTTCCAGATGTTCGGCGAGATCTTCGCAGAGGCCTTTCACGGTCAGGCCCCATGAGTTGAGGTAGCCGCGGCTGGTGGTGTCCGAATGGCTGATGAATCGCCGGGCCGGGTCCAGCAGGGCATCGATCGTTCGTTCCCGAATTTCTGCTGAGGCAAACGGCGGCATTGTGAAGGGCTAATCTGGTGCCTTTTGACACCATTTGCAAGGAGCCCGGATCTACGGAGATGGATTGCTCGACGGGCGCCGTTCGGGCGGCTCAGCTGGGTAACCGAATGCCTTCCGATTGGCGGATTCAGTCGTTTCCATTGAGGCCGCGGTTGCGGATCGCTTTCGGATTAATGCATAGGTCGTGAGTTGATTTGATTCCACTACCTACTTACCTCACTCGCTCAACCGCCAGAATCTCGCCAAACGCGCGGAAATCCGCCTCGCGATCGCCAGTGATGATCGTGTGCCGGTACTTCGGTTGCTCGGCCATTTCACGCTCGGCATTTTGCATCCGTAGGGCCAATTCCCTGGCTTCCATCGCACCTCGCGATTGCACTCGGCGTTTCAGCTCATCGAGGCTTGACGGCATGATGAAAATATCGACAAGCGCCTGACGAACTTCTTCGTCCGCGCAAATCCGGAGCTGCTCAGCACCTTGGATGTCGAGGTCCATCAGCACGTCGACTCCGTTGCGGATTTGGTCGAGAACCGGGCCTTTCAGAGTTCCGTAGTAGCGATCGTGAACTTTCGCGAACTCCAGCAGCTGCTGGTCTGCGACGCGAGATTCAAAATCCGCATTGTCGAGAAAATGATAGTCCTGCCCATCAACTTCTCCCTCACGCGGAGGGCGAGTGGTGCAGGAAACGGAGTAGACGCACTCGGCGGATTCCGCGGCCAGGCGGTGACAAAGCGTGGTTTTTCCAGAGCCGGACGGACCGGACACGACAACGATGAGGCCTTGGCGCGGAGAAGGTTTTTCCAGGTTCACGACAACGAAAAATAGTCGGCGCTTTGATAGGGGCCATCGACGAGCTTGGCAATTTGCAAGGTGACGTCGCCGAGGAGCGAGCTCGCGCCGAAGCGGAAGAGGTTCGGCGATAGCCAGTCGTCGCCGAGAGTTTCTTTGAGCATCACGAGATAATGCAGGGCCTCCTTCGCGGTGCGGATTCCGCCAGCGGGTTTGATCCCGATTTTCTTGCCGGTCGCGAAAAAATGATCCCGAACGGCCTCGGCCATCACGAGCGTAACCGGCAACGTGGCTGCGGGCGAAACTTTGCCGGTTGATGTTTTGATGAAATCCGCGCCGGCCTGCATCGCGATCTCGCTGACGAGCCTGACATTGTCATAAGTTTTCAGCTCGCCGGTTTCGAAAATGACTTTGAGATGAGCCTCGCCGCAGGCCTCCTTGACGGCGGAGATTTCGTCGAATGTCAGGGCGTGATTTCCACGAAGAAATTCGCCGCGGCTGATGACCATGTCGATCTCAGATGCGCCCTCGCCAACGGCGAAACGGACGTCGTCGAGCTTCTTGTCGAGCGGGAACTGGCCGCTGGGGAAAGCGGTCGCCACGGAGGCCAGTTGAACGGGGGAGTCACCCAGCAGCTGCCGGACGTCTCGCACGAGATTCGGGTAGACGCAGATCGCGGCGCAGGGCGGGCATTCGAAGCGCGGAGCCATCGGCTGAAGCGCTTTTTGAACGAGGTAACGAATCTTGCCGGGCGTGTCCTGACCCTCAAGCGTGGTCAAGTCCATCATCGAAGCGGCCAGTCTCAACCCCTGGGCTTTGGCGTCGTTTTTGATCGAGCGTTTCGTGAATTTCGCAGCGCGCTCCTCCACGCCAACGGCGTCGATTCCGCGTCCGGACAATTCGATATCGGCAAAGGTCTTGCTCACGATAGTTTCACGATGTCCTTGAGAAACTGGCCCCACAAGTAAAACAAACCGCGCCAGGAATAACGAAAAGTGGCCGTGTCGACTTTCGCGATGATGCCTCTGGCGAAATTGAAATCGAGCTGACGCTGAACCTCGGCCTCGATCTGTTCGTGGGCCGCTTCGGGCTCCGGATCGTAGCCGACGAGATGCTCTTCGCCGACGTTGTTGGCGAGGAGAAACGCTTCGTGCCTACCGAGCATGTCCTCGAACGAACTGGCGTCGTTGAGCCGGTTGACGATCAGATCCGGCGGCAATTTCATGGCGTAAGCGAAGGGATAATTCCAGGAGCGCCAGCTTCGGCTCTCGCGATCGCGCGACGTGATCGAGACGTAGGCGAAGGCAATCTGTTCCTGGCGACTCATGCAGATGCTGACCTGAGTCTTGTCCTCTTCTTTGTAAAAAATCCGGTAAAACTGCTCGAGGCTTTCCCATTCCCAGCCGGCGTCATCGACGTATTCATAACCTTGATCCTCGATCTCGCGAGTGAACTGGTTTAAGTCTGGAAACTGCGCAGACGACGGCGGCATTTTGTGCTCCATCTTTTTCTCGATCGGCAGCCGGAGTTTGCGAATCCGGGTGAGGAGCTCGATCCAGGGCAGAAAAAACCAGGCGAGCAGCGCGCCGATCCCGGCTCCGTGGCTGTTGAAAATAAAGAAGGCCGTCAGGTAGCTGGCGATGAGGACCGCAACCAGGCTGAGCTTTCGGATCACGGGATGCGCGAAGGATCGGCAAGCGAACGCGAAAATGATCACGCCGATCACGAGAATGGTTTGTTGAAAAGCGGTGTCCACGGTGTCTGGCTGGGTCCCTTTGGCGGTGAGCGACTCCGAATTCAAGCCCGAAATTCCAAGATGAACGAGACGAAGATGCAGGGCAAGTTAAGCCATGAAAAAGGTCAATACGAATCATCTGGACGAACAATCGTGGGAGTCGCCGAAGGGCAATTTTGCTGGATTCGGCAAAGGTGTTTCGATCGCTCTGGGCCGTAAGCCGGAATCGACGGACTCGATGGAGCGGCATCCGTTCGATGTCGAGATTCTCCGGATTCCACCCGGAAAAACGCCCTACCCGCATCATTCGCACAGCGCGCAGTGGGAGTTTTACCACGTGATTTCTGGAAATGGCGCGGTTCGGGATGACGCCGGGAGCGAGCCGATCGAGGCGGGCGACGCGTTCGTTTTCAAGCCGGGCGAGGCGCACCAGCTGATCGCGGACGCGGATTCCGAGCTGGTGATCTACGTAATCGCGGACAATCCGGTCGGCGAGTCCTGCCACTACCCGGACAGCGACAAATGGTTCGTGGGCTCGCCAGAGCGTCGCAATTTTCGCGGGGAGAAGCTGGATTATTACGATGGAGAGGAGTGAATTGCAGATGTTCGCAGATCCGCGTTGCGATTTGACGGAGCCCAACAAATGCTGCGCGCCATGAAACGACTTTTTATCTTGGCTGCGGCTTTGGGGCTAGCGGGATGTGGATCTGATGAAAAACCGGCGGACTCGGGCCCGAAGGCGGGGCTTGGAATCATGGTCGGCGAGGTTAGTAATTCGAGCGCCGTAGTTCAGGTTCGGCTCTGCGCGACGGACAAGCTGGTCGAGCGCGATGTCGCTGGCATGGCCGGAGTCGTGAAGTTCACGCTTGGCGATCAGTCTCAAACCGTGGAAGCAAAGGCGGATTTGGATTTCATCGCGAGAGCGGTTTTTGAGGGGCTGACGGCGGGGACGAGCTACGAAATCCAGACGGAAATCGGCACGGATGCGGACTCGCTGAATGCGGGGCCGGTGGCGACGTTCAAAACGCTTCAGGGGCCAGCAGCTGCTGAGCCGGTGAAGTTCGTTGTGGTTACCGGAATGAACTACGCCAAGTTTCACGGCGATGATCGGATCGATCTCGCACAGCACAAGTTGGAAAATAACACGGACCTCCCTGCGCCTTACGACGGTCCTGATAAGGATCTGGGTTACCCGGCTCTGGCGGCAATTTTGAAGCAGAAGCCGGATTTTTTCGTGGGCACGGGTGACAACGTTTACTACGACACGCCGGACAATCCGCGCGCGGAGACGATCACGGAACTCCGCCAGAAATGGCATGAGCAGTGGGTTCAGCCGCGCTACCGAGATTTGTTCGCCGTTGTGCCGACGTTTTGGATGGTCGACGATCACGATTATCGGATCGATGACGGCGACAACACGGGCGATCACCTGCCGACGCCAGCGCAGGCTCAGACGACGATGTTCGAGC
>JBLHKS010000313.1:0-6470 GCA_047620505.1 Verrucomicrobiales bacterium
GCGGCGCGGATCTTCCGTAGCTGCGGCTGTAAAACCTGTCATCCCGAGCCTGCCGAGGGACCTCGCGTACGCTTGCTGGCGTCAAATCGCTCCGAAGGCGATCGAAAACCAAACCGCTTGGATCGCTTTCAGGGCGAATTCAACCAAAGGCGGACTTGAGGTCCCTCGGCAGGCTCGGGATGACAAACTCGGGTCGACTGGTGGTCTCTCGGCAGGCTCGGGATGACAAATTCCTCAATCCATTCGATTTTGACCAACGCTGGGGAATTTCGGGATTCGCGGATTCTTCAATCCCCAAACTGAAGCCACTCGGGTGTCCGCTCGTTCCACCATTTCTTCGCACGCTGCGAAAACGGCGGTTCTCCGGATTTTACGTGGAGTTCGTGCCTCGGCTCTGCGATGACGACTTCGAAAACCGGAAACGGCGGGAGCCTCGACTGCGATTCGAGAATCTCTCCGATCGTGGTGTCTTCAAAGGTTTGTTCGCCTCCTGCAGGAATTGAAAGAGGGTAAAACGGTTGGCCGATGATGATGAGTTCAGCCGCTTTGGCCACGAAACTGATAGGGTCCTGGGTCTTCGCTAGAGGAATTCGAACATCGAAAAAATTCTCGAGATTTCGTCCGTTAGGCATATCCGGCAAGCCCGGGATCGTCATCCAGGTCCGTTTCAAATCCGGTAGCCGCACGAGCGTGATTGAGCTTGGATCCGAGTCGAAATTAGTCCCCATGAGCGTCCGCTTCCATTGCTGGCCGCCCGGTCCGACCTGTCTCGTCCCGGTCATTCCGGAGATCTGGAAACCCGACCGCTCAAACCAGCTAACGCGTTTCTGGTGCCCCGGCTTTTTGAAGACCAATCCATAGCGGCACTCGTCGAATTCTCGTTTAGTTAACGCCAAAACCCAATCTGCCACTTCCAGATCGGCCCCAGATGGAACCTGCAGAAGGTTCCGCCGTTGGCTGCGGTTTCCTGATTCATCCCAATGTCTGGCCGTCGCTGTTTCTTTGTCGGTTTTGAAATTCCAAACGCCAGGCTCCGAAGTGCTCAATTCGTTCAGAATCGGCTCGCCGCAAAGCCACGCGAGCTCCAGCCCGATCGGCGTGTCATGCCAGATCTGAAGCGGAATCTCGATTCGAGTCCAGTCGCCGATCGTCTGCTGCACCACGCTTCGCCAGTTGCGCTGGCCGACTCGCGCCGTCGTTCGTTCGTCAAAAACCTGATAAAACCCGACTCTGGCCGAAAACCCGACCGGTCCTTCCGCGCGCACCAGAAGATTCAGCACAGGCGAAATTTCGGTGGCCGAGATCCTGAGCAAATCCGCATCCGCCAGCAGCTGCTGACTCGCGAGCGGCTCAAGCGTCGCCGGATCCCGCCAAGGCCCCGCTTCAAGACTCGGAACCGTGAGCGCGATCGCCTCGATTTTGACGCTCGACTCGTTGCCTAGATTGAAAACTCCGCCCTGCGGCCTTGGATCGCCTGCCGCCGTTCCGTAGCCGCGCCGGATAGGCGGTCTGTCCGGAGAAATCGCGCGGATCAGCTCGACCGAATCCCGCTTAGCAACTGGAGAGCTGAACCACGCCGCACCGCGCATCGCAAGCCAGCTCATGATCGCCGCTGTGGCGAGCACGAGGACGACACCGAGCCGAGTCCAGAATTTCGTGCGTTTCGACTTCATGGGCTCTCATCGAACTGAATCCATTCCGGCGTCCGCTCGTTCCACCAGGATTTCATGCGCTCCCATCGTGTTTGCTCGCCAACCTCGATCACAAGATTGTGATTTTCGTGGTCAACGCGGAACCTGGGAAACGGCGGAGACTCCGACAGCTTTATGAGAATCTCGCTCACCGTCATGTCTTCCAAAAGGCTGCTCGATTCATGTCGCATCGTTCTCATCAGGTCGTAAGCGGGATGCGCGCGCGACAGCGGAGTCGCCGTCGTTATTTCCAACTCAACCGCGCGGCCCGCCGCATACAGCTCGTTGTAAGACTCCAGGTAAGGAATTCGCGCATCGAAAAGGTTCGCCAAGTCGCGACCGTTCGGCATCCCTGGCAGTCGATCGATCCTGATCCGCGTCGGAGTCATTTCCGGCAGATGAACCAGCCTCATCGAAGTCGGTTCCTCCGAAAAATCGGTCCGGAAATGATACAGTCCATTAAGGCCACTGGTCGGCGTGAACCAGGACGTCTTCATTCGCGAAGAATCGCGGGAATCGGGCAACTGCAGGCCCCAACTTTTGGGATCCTGCGCGTCCAACAGCTCAATCTGGCTCAGCCAGGCACCCGGCTGCATGTAGTGAGTCATCGAGCCGATCTCGATCGTCGGAACCATCTCATTTCCGTCCGTTTCCTCTCCAGTTACAATCTCCTTAATGCGATGCGGATCGATCACGCTCGCCTTGGTCGCATCCGAATTCGTTTCCCAGTAGCCAGCCTTTTTCTCATGCAGCTCAGCCACTTTCGGCATGCCGCACCGCCAAACGATTCCCAGGTCAACTGGCGTGTCGTGCCAGATTCCGAGCGAAAAGCCGAGCCGCGTCCACTCATCGAGGTTGCTCTCGCTGAAAGTCGGGAAGTGAGTCCCTTCGTAGGAAATTTCCGCGTGCGTCCGCGCATCGAACGCATTGGCCGAGGCCGCATGCGCGGTGAAGCCCGGAGCTCCGCTTGAGCGCAGAAGCAGCGTCAAAACCGGCGATTCTTTCGACGAAAACGGGGTGAACGGCGAGAGCGGACCATCGTCCAATTCACCCGAGCCCATCTCCAGCAGCTGCTCACGAGTGATCTCCTCAAAACTCCTCGGATCCAGCCAACGTCCAGGTTTGACCGCGCCTGGTTGAACGATCGAAATCGCGACCACTTCGATCTGATTTCCGTGGCCGAGATCAAAAACAAGGTCCTTGTCGGGTTCTGGAAAATCCTCAAACGGCCTCAGCCCGCCGCGCCAAATCCCAGCCTCAAAAACCATCACCATCGTTCGCGGATCCGGGTCCGGCTCCATCGCCGTTGCCGATCGAAACCAGGGAGTCGAGCTCGATTCCAGCCATCCCAGAATCCCTGCGCCGAACAGCAGCGCCAGAACGATCAAAATCAGAAGAACGCGTCTTTTTCGGGATTTCATGATGAGCAAATCGAATCAGAAGTTAAGCCATTTCGGCGTCCGCGCATTCCATCCGTCGCCACACTAAGTCTAACCCGCTTGCGCGAATCGGAACGACCAATTTTCAATCAAACTTGCGACACCGCCCGCGCCCGATACCGTGCCGCGCTCATGACTGAAGTTTACCCAGCCGTCGGGATGATTTCCGGAAACGGAGTCTACCCAGCGATGTTTGCCAAATCCGCCCGCGAAGCCGGAGTCGGCCGCCTCGTTGCCGCTGCGTTCAAAAATGAGACCGAACCCGCGCTCGAAGAAATGGTGGACGTGTTAGGCTGGTTTCGTGTCGGGCAGCTCAACAAAATGATCAAATTCTTCAAAAAGAACGAGATCGAAAAAGCCATCATGGTCGGTCAGATCGCGCCCTCGAATCTTTTCCAGCTTCGTCCGGATTTCCGGATCATCGCCCTGCTCGCCAGGCTCAAAACTCGCAACGCCGAAACGATCTTCGGCGGCATCGCAGACGAAATGGCGAAGGACGGGATCGAGCTGATTCTCGCGACGAGCTATCTCGACGACTTCCTCGCGCCCGAAGGCCATATCTGCGGCCCGAAACTCAAGGACCAGCAGCTGCTGGATTCTGATTTCGGTTACGGCATCGCCAAAGAGGTCAGCCGCCTCGACATCGGTCAGACCGTCGTCGTAAAAAACGGCACGGTCCTCGCCGTCGAAGCTTTCGAAGGAACGAACGAAGCGATCAAGCGCGGCGGCAAGCTCGGCAAAGGCAAGGCGATGCTCGTCAAAGTCTCCAAGCCGAATCAGGACCTGCGTTTTGACGTCCCCTGCATCGGCCCCGCGACCATCGAGACCGCCAAAGAAGCCGGCGTAACCGCGATTGTCGTCGAAGCCGGAAAAACTCTGATGCTCGACCGTGAGCGTGTGGTCGAGCTTTGTAGGAAGACCAAAATCTCGGTGTTCGGCAAGACCGATTAAAACTGGCTCTCGAATCGATTGCCCGGCATTTGCCGGACGATTCGCCGCATCTCCAAACGCAGGAGATTTGCAGAAACCGCTGAAGACGGCAGGCCGGTCTTGGCGATGATCTCATCCACGGTTAGCGAGCCGGCCGCGAGCGCTTCGTGGATCGTTTTCTCGTCGCCTGACAGCTGGACGACGGGCTTGGTTTCCTCGGGAGCGGCCGAGGTCTGCGGCAGTTCTTCGCTTAGCTCAGACAGCACATCTTCAACCTTCGTCACCATTTTGGCTCCTTCTTGAATCAACGAGTTTGGCCCAGCGGATCCCGGACGGTCGATCTGGCCCGGAACGGCGAAAACCTGCCGATTCTGGTCAAGCGCGATGCTCGCTGTGATCAGCGATCCGCTTCTGCGAGCGCCCTCGATTACGAGCACGCCGTAGCTCAGCCCGCTGATCACGTGATTGCGAATCGGAAACGTCTTCCGGTCCGGAGTTCTGTCCATTGGGAACTGGGAAACGATCGCGCCGGAGCCCGAGTCGACGATGCGTCGCGCGAGCTTCCGATTTTCCGGTGGCGCGATGTGATTCAGGCCGCTTCCGAGTACCGCGATCGTCCGGCCGTTCGCAGCGAGCGCGGCTTCGTGAGCGACCGCGTCGATCCCGCGCGCCAGGCCGCTGACCACCGTGTAGCCGGCTTGTGCCAGCTGAAAACCCAGCTTCTGCGCGCACTGCCTGCCGTAGTTGCTCAGACTCCGCGTTCCGACGATGGAAATCGCGTGCCGATCCTGTTTGGTCAGGTTTCCGAGGACGTAAAGCAGGTGTGGGAGGTGCGAATGTTCGTTGAGCAGGGTAGGGAAGTTGTCGTCTTCACAGTTAACGAGTTTGACTCCCCTCGATTCGATATGGCCGAGCTCGGCGTCGAGATCGATCACGTTTTGCCAACCCGAAATCGAGTTGGCGTGCTCCTCGCCGACGCAGGTTTTCAGCGCCTGAGCTGAGGCTGCCAGCGCTCTCTCCGCGCTGCCAAAGCGCTCGATCAGACGGCGGACCGACACGGCTCCGACGCCGGGGAGCAAGTTCAGAACGACATGAGCGGTTTCGTTATCCACGGGCTGAGGATTCCCGTAATCGCTTCCTAGACTAAAATCAACCGCTCGACTTCGCGCTCGATATCCGCCTGGCTGACCTCTTCGCTGACAAACGCATCACCTAGCTCTCGCAGAAGCACAAAACGGATTCGGCCTTCCTCGAATTTCTTGTCGCGGCTGAGCAGATTGAGCACGTTGGCGGCGTTGATCGCGTTGCTGACGTTCTGAGGTAGGTCAAACGCCGCCAGCAGCTGCTGAACCCGTTCCGACTGATCCGTCGGCAGGCCCGAGATCCGCTCGGAAAGCCGCAACGCCGCCATCAATCCGATGCTGACCGCCTCACCGTGGAGCAGCTGGCCGTAGCCCGCCGCGCCTTCGAAGCCGTGCCCGATCGTGTGGCCAAAATTCAACAAAGCGCGGACCCCGCTCGTCTCCTTTTCGTCTTCCTCGACGACACGCGCTTTGATCGCGACATTTCGAGCGATCAGAGGGACGAGCCCATCACGGTTGTCCGGTCCCTGAGCTTCGATCAGGTCGAACATCGCCGAATCGCGGATCGCCGCGTGCTTGATGACCTCGGCAAATCCCTCGCGGTACTCCCGGTTCGGCATCGTCTTCAACGTGTCGACATCGGCGATCACGAGGCTCGGCTGATGAAACGCGCCGATCAGATTTTTGCCCTCAGGCGCGTTCACTCCAGTCTTTCCGCCGACCGAACTGTCGACCAGGCTGACCACGGTGGTAGGAATCTGAACGAACGGCACGCCGCGATTCAAAATTGCCGCGCAGAACCCCGCCAGATCGCCGATCACGCCGCCGCCAAGCGCGACGACGAATGATTTCCGGTCGAGCCCAGCCCGTAGCAGCTGCCGGCAGACGTCCTCGGCAACGTTCATTGATTTCGACGCTTCGCCAGCTGGAATGGTAACGATTGATGTGTGAATTCCGGCTTCCTTCAGCGAATTCTCGACCGTTTCCAGAAACAGCGGCCCGACGTTCGAATCCGTCACGATCGCGCAGCGTTTTCCGAGGCCGAGCTTCGCGACGAACTCGCCAGTCGAAGCCAGCAGCTGCTCGCCGACGATCACATCGTAGGCGCGGTTTCCGAGATCAACATGGACGGTCTGGTTCATCGGCGAATCTCTCCATTCGACCGACGCCGATGTCAAAAGTTTGCGCGCCGTTTGACGGTTCAAGATTGAACGCTAAAGACAGAACTATCCTCCGATAAATTCTGTCATCCCGAGCCTGTCGAGGGACCTCAAAAGTTACCTTGAGTCATCGGAAGCCAAGAAACTGCGCGCCGGATGTTCAACGCC
>JBLHKS010000314.1:0-6447 GCA_047620505.1 Verrucomicrobiales bacterium
GCAAACTCAGGGCAACTTGACCGATGGGAACCGCCCGGTGCGGACCCGCATGCCGGGTGGTGTGGGGGGAGCGGGTTCAAACCCCGTTCCTACCCGATTGGGGTGAGATCTGGCCCGCCAGCTTTGGCCAGGCCCGCGTCATTCGCGTCACCAACAGCAACGCCAGCTGCGAGTCCGATGCGCCCAGCCCCCACTCGATGCATTCAAAGAGGGTTTTCCAAATGAGATTTTCGCCACTCGGCGTGAAATCTTTGAGACTCCATCGATAAGTAGCCTTGCTGCCCGCCTCTCGCACACCCGTCATCATTTGCAGCGTGCCTTGGCAATCTCTGTCAAGCATCACATTGAGGCTTGGGCTCAAATCTTCTATCCTGAGGTCGTCCTTGTTGAGGATCGCTTCCACCAATTTCGCCATATGATCCAAGCCGGGCTCATATCCCACAGATGCCAAATTCTGGTACACATGGATTCCGTAATAGGTTCGCTCTCGCAGCACTGCCTTCTTGATGAGATATTCGCCAGCCCCTCGCTGGAAATCCACGTTCAGAGCTCCTTCACGCAGCAACGTGGAGTCGTTGCGCTTTGCGGCCTTGCGGCCGATGCGCTCCGCCAGTTTGCTTACGACGCGCCGCGCTTGCCCGATCAGCCGCACGATCAGGCCGAACATCGAACCCCGCCCGTCATCCCGTTCCCAGAAGCGCGTCCACAGCAGTTGCCGGATGACCGCGGTGGCATCCGGCATGAGACCGACTGCGAATGCGATCGGTTCTTCGTAGCGCGTGTTGATTCCAATAAATTCCTTGTCCTTGAAGCCGGTGTTGTCTCGAAGATCCTCTTTCCACTCCTTAAATGGGCGATCCGCCAGGGCGTCGCCGACAAAGAAGGTCAGGTAGGTGCGATGGCCGAAGATCCACTCGTTGCCGCCGATTTTCACGGCCATGCCGCGATGTTCGAGAAGGCTGAGGAGTGCCGAGGCTGGGCTCGCGGCGGAGGCGTTGAAACGGTCGAAGGCCTGCCGCCTTAAGCGTAGCGAGGCTCCGTCGCGGGAATCGGCAGGGGTTTTCGCGGCGGCGGAACGGGCTCGCTCGGCGGCCATTTCGGAAGCGGGAGCGAAGTGGTCACTGGCGTGGAATTCGCGCTCGAGTTCGGGGAAATCCTGAAAGAGAACGAGGCCGATTTCCCGAAGAATGCGCCGGAGACAGGCGACGGCTTCGTCCTCGGAACCCCCACATTGCTCGAGCAGGGCGGTCCAGAGTTTGGGCTGCTCACCGGGCCGCCAACGGCCTGTGAGTTGGCTGTCGATCATGAGGCTGAAGACCTGCCCGGGTTTGGGTAAATCCGGAAGGCTTCCCTCGGCATGCAGCCTAGCGATCATGCCGATAAACAGAGGAGCGCCCATTAGTCCGTCCGAAATCGGATTTTTCTCCAGCCAGCGCCGGAGGGATTCGGCTTGGTCGCTATCGTCGGCGAAGTACTGGTAGATGAATTCTTCGCGCTCGAAGTCGGATAGCGAGCAGAGGTTCCAGAGCTGGATGGGTCGGGATTCACCGGGATCCGACAGCGCCTTGGAGAAGAGTTCGCTGTGTTCGGCGAGACGGGCTTCGCGAATCGTCACCAGAAGCGCCGAGCCGCCCGCGCGAAGCGGTTCGGCGGCGTGGATGAAGGCGTAGGCCGGTTCGATCTGATCGGGGCGCGGTTCGTCGGCCCCATCGAGAATGAGGCGGATTCGGCCTTCCCGAGCGCAGGTGAGGACAAAGTCGAGCGCAGGGCGGTTGGCCTCGAAGTCCGGGTAGGCGCAGAGGACCGCGGATTCGAGGATCTTGATCCAATCGGAACTCGCGCCAGCGGACCGGGCGATGTCGCTGAAGCGCAACCACAGGGGAAGGACGGCTTCGTCGTCGAGAATCCGCAGAGTGTGGAGATCGTCCTTCAGTCGGAGGGCGAGCCGGGAGAAGCAGACCGCAGTCGAATAGCTTTTCCCTTCGCCCGCCGGCGCGGTCAGCAGCTGCTGACCGCGAAACGTCTCGAGGTGATCTTCGAACGAGCGGTCGCGGCGGATGGGGCCATTCAAATCGGCCTCGGCGTTCTTCGGATCTTGGGGATCGGGTGTTTTGGATTCGTGCTTTCGCCCATACCGCTTCAGGGCCAGCCGCCGGGAGATGCTCGACGGGTCGGCGGTTTTCGAATTCCCCCCTACGTAGAGCGGTTCGATGCGCCGGGATACATAGAATGGATCGCCGTCAGCCCCTCGAAAGGCGGAGCTGATCGGTGAGGCGATGTGCATCGCGTTTGCGAGGATTTGGCAGGCGTCGACCGCAGCCTGAATCTCGGGTCCGTGGGTAATGTGGTGGTTCATCAACACTTGTTGGAAGATGATTCGAAGTTTGAGCGGATTTGGCCTGATGTTTTGGAAGAAATCTTTTGTTCTGACATTTTCGGTTTCAAGATTCCAGAAAATGGGTCAGTTGGCGAGAT
Source organism: Verrucomicrobiales bacterium (assembly GCA_047620505.1). Lineage (GTDB taxonomy): Bacteria > Verrucomicrobiota > Verrucomicrobiia > Verrucomicrobiales > DEV007 > JBLHKS01. The sequence continues at coordinate 2,476 of JBLHKS010000314.1, forward strand.
GCAGATGATGCTGAAACGATTCCTCTTTCTCGCCGCCTCGATCCTGCCAGCAGCTGCTGGGGCACAGGTTTTTGACCCCAAGGCGGTCGAGCCTGAAAATGTTCCCACGAATCTCTTCGTCACGGAGGGCGATCTGGAGGTGACGCTCTGGGCGAATTCGCCGCTGCTTTTCAACCCGACGAACATCGATATCGATCACGCCGGGCGGATTTGGGTGGCCGAGGGAGTGCGTTATCGGAAACATCACGAGCGCCAGCCGGAGGGGGACCGGATCGTGGTGCTCGAAGACACGGACGGCGACGGAAAGGCGGATTCGAGCCACGTTTTCGTTCAGGAAGAGGCGCTCGTCGCACCACTGGGGGTTGCGGTGATCGACAACAAAATTGTGGTTTCGCAGCCGCCGGATTTGATCGTTTACACGGATGTTGACCGGGATCTGAGGTTCGATCCGGCGAAGGACAAGCGCGAGGTGATCCTAACCGGTTTTCACGGAAAAAATCACGACCACAGCCTGCATTCGGTCACGGTCGGGCCGGATTCGAAGTGGTATTGGAACAGCGGAAACTGCGGTGGGAAATTTACGGACGCGGACGGGAGAACCTGGAATATCTGCGGTCCTTACGCGGGCAACCCGATCGGGCCGTGGCAGAATCCGGAGCCGAACACGGAAGTTGCTGGCAAGCCTAGCGCTGACGGACATGTCTACGTTGGCGGTTTCACCGCGCGGATGAATCCGGACGCAACGGGGGTCGAAATCATCGGTCATAATTACCGAAACAGCTACGAACAAAGCGTCACTTCGTTTGGCGACGTGTTTCAGAACGACAACGACGACCCGCCGGCTTGTCGGCTGAGTTTCGTGCCGCGATTCGCGAATTTCGGGTTCGCCTCGAATGATGGGACGCGCGATTGGCGCGCAGATCAGCGGCCCGGCCAATTGACTGCGGTAGCAGAGTGGCGTCAGGAAAATCCGGGCTCATCCCCGGCGGCGAACGTCTACGGCGGCGGCTCACCGACGGGTAACGTGTTTTATGAGAACGGCGCGCTTGGAGATGATTTCCGCGGGCTGTTCCTCGCGTGTGAGCCTGGCCGAAACGTGGTTTTCGGCGTTCGGCCAAAGCCAAACGGCGCGGGCTACGACATGGATCACTTCGATTTTTTGACCACGAATGTTGAGAAGAAATTCGTCGGCTCAGACTTCATCGGCGGTTCGAACAATCTGTCGAGAGAAGTTCACACGCAGTTCAGGCCGAGCGACGTCGCGGTTGGTCCTGATGGCGCGATTTACGTTTCGGATTGGTACGATGGCAGGGTCGGCGGGCACCAGGATCTGGACGAATCTTGCAGTGGCGCGATTTACCGAATTGCTCCGAAAGGCTTCAAGCCGAAGATCCCGGAATTCGACCTCGCGACGCTCGAAGGCGCGATCGAAGCGCTGAGGAGTCCGGCTGTGAACGTGCGCGAACTCGGGCGCGCTGCGCTTCGCGAAAAGGGGGCCGATGCGATTCCGGCAGTTGAGCAGCTGCTGCGCGACGAGAATCCCTACATCGCAGCTCGCGGGATCTGGATGCTGTCTCAGTTGGGGAGTCCGCAGGTGGCTTCGATCATGAACGACTCGAACGCTTCGGCGATGAATCGGATCGCGGCATTTCGCTCTCATCCGTTAGGCGTGGCATTCGGTGCGGATCACCTGACGAAGGCCGAAGATCCGGCGATTCGGCGTGAGTTTGCGCTGGCGCTGCGCGATGTGCCGTTCGAGCAAATCAAGGGCATGCTGCTGGAGCTGGCACGCGGCTACGACAGCAAGGATCGCGCTTATCTTGAGGCGCTGGGAACTGCCTGCACCGGCAAGGAAGCCGAGGCCTACTCGCTGTTCGCAGCTGAGTTGAAGGACAGCGAAATCTGGGGCGATCTGGCTTGGCGTTTGCACGTTCCGCCGGGGATCGAAGACGCCAAAACCCGGGCGTTAGATTCGGGCCTGACAAGCGCAGAACGGAAGCAGGCACTGGATCAATTGGCGTTCACGCCGGTCCCAGCAGCTGCTGACGCGGTGATCGAAATTGCCGCGCTCGCTGGCGACGATCCGATCAAGGGCGATGCGGTCTGGTGGCTGCTCAACCGGGTAAACAACGACTGGAGCAAATTTGACCTGCTTCCTGTCCTGAAGGAACGCGGAATTTACGATCCGGAGAAAATCGAATTCGTCGAAGCTGTCCTGCCAGAGCCGCCAGCCGAGAATCCACTTTCGGTTGAAAACGTTCTCAAGCTCGAAGGTGATCTGGAGCGCGGAAAATTGACGGTGCAGCGCTGTGTGATGTGCCACCAAATGGGGGGCCTTGGCGTGGTTTACGGACCGGCGTTAGACGGCTGGGGCAAGGGCCAGACTCGCGAGGTGATCGCGACGTCGATCATCGATCCTTCGGCGGACATCGCGCATGGCTTCAAAGGAACGGAGATAAAAACGAAGGACGGCAAACGCATTCAAGGGTTGCTGATTGGCAGCGGAGATCCGAAAATTATTCGCTCGATGGGCGGGCTGACTCAGATCGTTCCGCAGAATCGGATCGAGAAGCAATTGAACTTCAAGCGCTCACTGATGCTGTCGGCTGGGCAGCTCGGAATGACGGAGCAGGACGTGGCTGACCTCGTGGCGTTCTTGAAGGAAAATTGAGGATGGGAGGGCGCTTCTTGACGCCAGAGAGGAAGCCCGTATCTTCGCGCCCTTTTCCAAAAACTGATGCACTCATTCGAATACCGCGACGGCTCACTCAACTGCGAAAATGTTGAACTTGAAGCGCTCGCCAAAAAACACGGGACTCCGCTTTACGTCTACAGCGCCGAGACTTTGCGCAACCATTTCACGCGGCTCGACTCGGCGCTGAGCGACCTGGATCATCTCATCTGTTTTGCGGTCAAGGCGAACTCGAACATCGCGGTGCTCGATCTGCTCGCGAAAGAAGGAGCGGGGTTCGACATCGTTTCGGGCGGGGAATTGTATCGAGTGATTCAGGCGGGCGGCGATCCTGGCAAATGCACATTCGCGGGGGTCGCGAAGACTCGGGCTGAGATCGAATACGCGCTGGAAAACGAAATTCTCTGCTTCAACGCGGAGTCGGAGTCCGAGGTCGAGGCGCTGAATCGGATCGCAGGCGAAATGGGCAAGAAAGCGCCGATCGCCTATCGCGTGAATCCTAACGTTGACGCTCAAACCCACAAATATATTTCGACCGGCAAGAGCGAGGACAAATTTGGGATCGACTTTGAAAGCGTCCGCGGAGCCTACGATCGAGCGGCGGCGATGCCGAACATCGAGATTCGCGGCGTGCAGATGCACATCGGCTCGCAGCTGACGAGCGTGAAGCCGTTTGTCGAGGCCGTCGAAAGAGTCGCGCCGCTGGCGGCTGAGATTAAAGAGAAGCACGGAGCGAAGTTTTTCAGCATCGGCGGCGGGATCGGGATCGTTTACGAAGACAGCCTGGCGAGCGGCTCGGCCGACTGGTGGAAGGAGCAGGAGACTTTAACGGTCCAGACTTACGCGAACGAGGTCGTGCCGAGGCTGAAGGATCTGGGTATGAAAATTTTGCTCGAGCCAGGGCGCTACATCGCCGGCAACGCTGGAGTGTTGATCACGCAGGTGGTTTACGAAAAGCGCGGTTCAGCGAAGACGTTCAAGATCGTCGATGCGGGCATGAACGACCTGATTCGTCCGGCGCTCTATCAGGGCCACCACGACATCGCGCCGTTGAAGGAGCCAGCAGCTGCTGGGGAGACGGAAAAGGTCGATGTGGTCGGGCCGGTCTGCGAAAGCGGCGATTTTTTCGCGCAGGATCGGGATCTGCCAGCAATTGCTGAAGGCGACTACCTCGCTCTGCTCAGCGCGGGCGCTTACGGATTTGTGATGGCTTCGAACTACAACACGCGGCCGTTTCCGGCAGAGATTCTGATCGACGGCGATCAGGCGCACGTGATCCG
>JBLHKS010000315.1:0-6386 GCA_047620505.1 Verrucomicrobiales bacterium
TCTCAGCGCCGGAGTTCATGGCGATGAACCCGGCGGCTCCGAAGGGCTCATCGCGTGGGCGGAGGGCCAAATCGATTTTCTCAAGCAAGCGGCTTGCGTGATTTTCCCCTGCTTCAATCCGTCCGGGATCATCGACAACACCCGGGCTGACTCAGACGGTCTCGATCTGAATCGCCAGTTCGACAGCCTCGATCATCCCCTTTTCGCGGCTTGGCGAGAGTTCCTCGGCGAGTCCAAATTCCGAATCGGGCTCTGTCTGCACGAAGACTACGACGCGCATGGTACTTACGTTTATGAACTCGCCCCGCCGGAGCTGGCAATCGGCGAAAATTCCCTCGCTGCCTGTGCCTCGATCATTCCGCCTGAGCCCGATCCTGATATCGAAGGTAGGCCAGCAGCTGCTGGTGTGATCCGGCCAACCGAGAGCCTCGAAGAACTCTTCCAAATGCTCAAAGACGAAGAAGCCGGTGTGCCCGAGGCGATCGTCCTCCAAATGGAACGCTCGAGCATCACGCTCACGTTCGAGACACCGTCCGAATACTCGCTCTACGCCCGCGTTCGCACCCAGATGAAGTTCATCGAAACCGCGCTGAGCCTCGCTGGAATCAGTCAGGCTTAGCCAGCCCAATCTTCGAGCGACATTTCTCGCAGAGCGCCTCGTTGACGAGGTCGACCGTCCTGATCGACTCCGCAGCGTCGCGCATGAAGCAGAACACATTCGGGCAATGCGCGAGGCCGAGATTGTGGCCGACTTCATGGCAGGAAATCTTCCGTAACCGCTCGCGGAGCTTCTCGTCATCGACATCCTTCTTCAGCCGGTAGGTCGAAACAACACACGCCGGCCCTGGCCGAAAGCCGAGGCCGAAAACTCCCCAGTCCTCGTATTTCCAGGCCGGCTCTTTGATCTTTCTCGTCGCCCAATCCTCATACTTCGTCGTCGAGATATCTTTGTGAGTCAGGCCGATGATGTGATCGCAACCTTCGGGCCGAACGTCGCGAAGCCAGTCCAGCAACTTGTCAGCTCGATAACGCGGAGTCTTAACCTCGGTAAAGGTCTCCTTCGGCAATTCGACCGGCTCCAAAACGACCACTTCAGTCTGATAATAATTCGAGAGCGCCGCTCGGACCTCCTCAACGTGCTCAGCCAAGATTCCTTCGAATGGCTGGATGAAAATCGATCGCGATTTCGGCTTCTCCCCGTTTACGCTGAAAATCGCAAAAACGACAGCGACCGAGATGCCGAAAAGAAGCACAAAAGGCTTCAAGAACTTCCGGTCCTTGCGGGAATCGTTTAGCGGGGCAGGTTCAGCCATGGCTCATTTCTGGTCAGCGAAAATTATTGGGATTGCAACCATAACCTTCGCCCTCGCCAGCTGCGGTGATAAAAAACCAAAACTGTCCGCGCTCACGCACGACGCCTACGTTTGGCAGCGGCTCTGGACCGAAACCGTCGTCGAATCCGCGTCCAATCCGCCAGACGAGATTCGAGCGCTCATGCCGTTAACCGCGGAAATCAGGTTCACCGGCAAGGGCTCGGAAACGTCGGTCGAACGCGTTCATCCAGACTACGCGGCGACGGCGCGTCTCAGCGGTGTCGTCATTCGGATCGACGACTCGGGAGCGAAGACTGGCTGGAATTTGGAGGCTTGTCAGGCTGTCGAAACGGTCTGCCGAGATGTTCTCGCCGAAGCCCCCGACGTCGGCGAACTCCAGATCGATTACGACTGCCCGGTCTCGAAATTGAGCGACTACGCGCGACTGCTCAACCACTTGAAATCGACCGTCGCCGCCAAACCGATCGAGCTCACTTTCACCGCGCTACCCGCCTGGCTCGGAGACGATTTCGCGGCTGTGGCGCGCGAAGCCGACGCATTCGTGCTTCAGGTTCACTCCCTTTTCCCGCCGAAACCGGACAAGCCGATTCGATTGATGGACCCAGCAGCTGCTGTCCGCGCCGCCGACTCCGCGGCCAAGGCTGGCAAGCCGTTCCGGATCGCTCTCCCTACCTACTCTTACTACGTGGCTTTCGACGAAGACGACCGGATCGTCGATGTAATTTCCGAAGACTTGCCGAGCCGTTGGGAGCCGAAAATTCGGTACCGGTTAGGATGGGCTTCGCCGGACGACTGCGCTGATTTGATCACCGGTTGGAGCAAGTCGCGGCCAGCGCTGATGACTGGAATCATCTGGTATCGGCTCCCGACTCCCGATGACCGAATGAACTGGCCGGAGTCGACCTTGCAGATCGTGATGAGCGGACGTCAGCCGGAATCCAAGCTCGTTGGCAGCCTCGAAACTTCAGCCGAAGGTTACGCGAACGTGCTTTTGAAAAACGTCGGCGAGCAGCCCGCACCGCTGCCGGATTCGTTCCGCGTCAGGACCGATTCGCCGATCGTCGCCGGCGATGGCGGTGGGCTGTTCGCGTTTTCGATGAGCGAGGACGGAAGCGAAGCGATGTTCAGACGCGAAGAGACAAACGTCGATCCTCTGCCGCTCCCGGTCGGCAAATCAGCGACCCTCGGCTGGATCCGAATGAAAGATACGCGCGCAAACGCACGAATCCTGATCGACGCCCATGATTGAGTCACGCTCCTTGATTTTTACCCTGATACCTGTCTTTTGGCTTAGCTTGCCTGTTTTGGGCTGCGGCCCGCAATTCACCGAAGCAGTGCTCGGACGGCCCGACGCCATTCTCAGAGCCCCGCGGCCAACACCGGAGCTGGAGCTGGCCGCGATCGAACTCGACATCGAGCTTCCGGGCGGCCTGAAACTTCCAGAAGGAATCGCAGACGGCCACCCAGATCACCTCAACTACCGCTCTAACATTTATCCGGCGATTGCCCTGCTTTTCGAGCTGTCCGGAGCCGAATTGCTTGGCGATGCCGACGATTGCCGCCAGCAGCTGCTGGAGAGCCACTCCGACCTGGCGCGCGACGTTCTCGAAGTCGCCGGCATCTTCAATGAGCAAGTGAAGACCGGTGAAATGACCCAGGCCGATGCGGAGGCCAACATTGTGGACTACCGAGATTTCCGCGCCGTGATGCGTGGCCAGGCCGCGCCGCCTTCCCCTGGCTGGGGCTACCGGGATCTTCGCACCGGAGCCAGGGTCGAGTTTCCTGAGTTCTGGATCAGCCAGCTCGACCGGACCCGGATCGAAGCTCGCTATCGCGTTCGCGACTGGCCGAAGGGGCTTCCGGCTGAGTTTCATGATTACCTCGAGGGCGCGATCGCACATCACGAACGCCGATTCGACGATGCTCGCGCCGCATTCCAAAAGCTGCTCGCGCGACCGATCGAGGATCGGCGTTACCGATCGACCTGGGCCGCTTACATGCTGGGGCGGCTCCGGCTCGCGGAAGGGGATCCGGAATTCGAATCGATCGCCTGGTTTCGACGAATCCTCGTCGAGCGCGAAGCAGGTTGTGCTGACAGCCTCGGCTTAGGTTGGGATGTACTCCAGATGGAGGCAGATTGGCGAGTTGATCAAAACCTGGAATTCGGAATTGCCGCCCGTTTCTACTTGGCTCTGGCGCGCGTCGGACATGTCGATTCGCTCAGGCGGCTTCGCGGGATCATGACCGTGGATCGGTTCGAGGAAGCCGCGAGCGATCCGATTCTGCGCCGGATTGTGACCGCTTTTGCGCTGCGCGAACGCGAATCGCCCGAGTATTGGGAAGTCGAACCGTCGCCTTTCCAGAACAAATGGCTTACGACGCTCGAGAAGGCTGAAATCCAGACAAACGAAGCGCCGAGCATCGCCCTGATTGCTTACTCCGGTGGTCAATTCGATCTCGCCCGCCGCTGGATGAAGCGCGCGCCTGACGCCGATGATGAACTCGCGCTCTGGCTCCGCGCCAAGTTCGCTTTGCAGGACGGGAAAGTCCAAACTGCGCATCGGCTGATGAAGCAGGCGAGACCGAATTTCCCGAAATCGCTCGTGCACGTTCGCGAGTTCAATATCGGGAATCAGCTCGACTTCAGCGCAAGCGAGAAGGCCGAATACCGGGCCTCGCAGTTCTGGTCTGACCTCGCAACGATCCGGCTGGGGACGAACGATTTTGTGGGCGCGTTAGACGCGTTTCTCCACAGCGGCCAATGGCGAGATGCGGCCTGGATTGCTGAGCAGCTGCTGGCCCGCGAAGAACTCCTGACGTACGTGCGAGACCATTGGCCTGAGCCGATTCCAAGTGGCATCGAAGGCGAAAATCTCCGCGACATTCGCGAACGAATTCGCTACCTCACGGCCCGTCGGCTAGCGCGCGAGCACTACTTCAAAGACGCCCGCCAATTCTTTCCGCCCGACCTCATTCCGGCTTTCGATCGCTACGTCGAGAACTACCGCCGCTTCGCCAATTCAACCCTGACAAAGACAGAACGTGCTGAGTCGGGCTGGGAAGTCGCGCAGCTTCATCGAAAACTCGGAATGCCGCTTTTCGGAACCGAAGTTGCTCCGGATTGGACCTGTTTCATGGGAAACTACGACCGGACGCCGCCGGAGTTCGCACGGCTTAAACAAGTTCCCGGTGATCGAATTGATCCGACGCCGAGTCGCTCGAGAAATCCACTCAATGACGACAAAAATCGCGAAGCCCGCTTGCCATGGCGCTACCGGGAAACGGGCATGCCACCGCATCAAATTCCGCCAACACCGGACGAAGCCTGGCGCCAGCGCCGCTACGCGAAATTGCCGAACGTTTATCGATTTCACTACCGCCATGTCGCTGCCGACCTCGCTTGGGAAGCGGCCGCGTTGATGCCGAACAAAAGTGAGGAAACGGCTCAGATTCTCTGCATCGCGGGCCGCTGGATCGCAGGGCGCGATCCCAAACCGGCCGACCGCTTTTACAAGGAGATGATCTGGCGAAACTGGTCAACCCCGCTCGCGCGCAAGGCCGACGACAAGCGTTGGTTTCCGGCCGTGGATTGGAGTTACGACCCGTGGGCCGCAGCAGGCGCGCCGGAGCCGGAATGGCTCAGCCGATGGGGCTATTATTGAGCGCTGATGCAAAAAAGTTTCTCCTGACGGCTCTGTCCGCTGTTCACCGCGACACGCTGAAAAATCTCGCCGCCGCAGATCACCGGTGACGCGTAAATCTCGTCGCCCAGCTTGTTTTTCCCCACGATTTCGAACTTCTCTGGATCAGCGCGAAAAACGTAGACGTCACCTGACTCGTTACCGATGAAAGCCAGATCACCAACCAAAACTGGCGACGCGCTGAACGTCCCGCCGAGCCGCTCTTTCCAGACTTCCTCGCCCGTGTCTGACTTCCAGCAAACCGCGACGCCGGCGTCCATCACCGCGAAAAGATGCCCGTTTTTGACGAACATCGACGGCACGTAAACCCGCTCTTTCGATTCCCAGATGAGCTTGCCTGAGCCGTCCGCCGCGAACGCGCTAACGTGATTCTTTGGATAGCCGCCGCTCGTGAAAACGCGCTCGCCGTCGGTGATCGTCGACGTCACGCACTCGGTCGTCGAGCCCTCGACTTCCCACAATTTCTCGCCAGTCGAAGGGTTCAAACTCGTCACCAGCTCGCAGCCCGTGAACAGCAGCTGCTGCTTGCCGGCGGCCTCCAAAATGATCGGCGAAGCGTAGTTCGGCATCTTCGGGCGCTCGACGCGCCAGGTGATCGAACCGTCCTCCTGCTTCAGTCCGCAGATCGCGCCCTTGCTCTTGTTATCGGCCGAAACGATCACGAGATCCTCGAAAATCGCAGGCGAAGTGCCGTAGCTCTGATGAATGACGTAGTCGGTGATTTTAGTCTGCCAGAGAATCTTGCCATCAAGGCTCAACGCCGTGGTGTGGACCGCGCCGTCGTTCCAGAAATTGATGAACAGCCGGTCGCCCGCGACTGCCGGCGAAGACGAAGCTTGAGTGCCCTTTTTGTTAGACTTCGTCGGCCAACCACCGGTGTGGACCACGGTTTCCCAAACTTTCTCGCCCGTCGCGCGGTTAAAGCAGTGCATCGACTGCTTCTCAGTTTCCTTGTCCGCAGTCGCGATGAAAACTCGGTCGCCAACCACCGCTGGCGAGCCGTGCCCGCGACCTGGAAGATCGACGACCCACTTTACGTTTTCCGTCGCGCTGAATTTTGTCGGCAGGTTCTGCCCGTCCTCAGCCACGCCGTTGCGGCTCGGCCCGCGCCACCAGGGCCAGTCGCCGGCTTGTGCGATTGTCAGGGAGAGAAGAAGGAGCAAACAACTGAGTCGAATCATGCCTTTGACACGTGAAGGCTCGGCATGGGTTTTCAACATATCACCTTCCAAAAGGCGGCTCTTCAGGAAATATCGTGGCAGCTGAAAGCATCGTAGTAGAGTGTATGAATGAAAAGCCTCGCCCATCACTATGCTTTGTTACTGGGATTGGAAAGTCCGTGGAAAGTGGA
>JBLHKS010000316.1:0-6267 GCA_047620505.1 Verrucomicrobiales bacterium
GGCCGTCGGTTGTCGTAACGGCGTAAGCCAGAAACTCCGGTTTAACCTCGCGATTGGGATCAAGGATGTTGAGCAACACCGACGCCATCCCGCGTTGCCGGATCCCTTTGAGTTCCGCGCCAACCTCATTGCCAACGTCCTCAAGGCGATGACAGGCGGAACAGCTAACGCGGAAGATCTCCTTACCGCGGGCCTCGTCCCCCGCCATTTCCAAAGCGGGTTGGTACTTTTTCACGACGGCCTCTCGTGAGGCTGCGGCATCGACGAAAAGCTGGGTCACGCGCGCGACCACCTCTTTGTCAGAATGCTGTCGCAGCAGCTGAACGCGGGCCGGATCCAGCTCAAACGTCTTCACGGTTCCGGCTTCAACGGCATCGAGAAGCTGGTTCAGCCAAGCGCCCCGGGAAAGCATGGTTTCCACCGCGAGTGCGCGGGATCGAGGACTAAGCCCGGACCACGATTCGAGAAGGAGGTTCGCGACCTCCGCGTCGCTGAATTCGGCGGCGACCTCAAGGGCGGCTTGCTGAACGGGCGGAGTCTGACTCGGCGCCATCAGGCTCTTCAACAGCCGCCTGACACTGGCAAAAGACGCCAGATGCAGACTGCGGATCGCCTCGGTTCTTGCCTCTGTTTCAGCTGACGGATCTGCCGCGGTTTGTCGGGCTTGAGCCACGATCTTCTTTAGCATCTCGGATGCGTCTCCCGAGGTGGCTTTGAGGATTTGCGCTCGCGCTTCAGCGGTCTGCTTCTCGACGAGCGCCTGAACCAGCTTCATTCGAGTGGCCTGATCGATCGGCGAGAGCGCGCCCACGACGCGAGCGATATCGGAGTTGTTTCCGCTCGCCCCAATCTGACGGGCGAGCATCGCGAGTAGCGCTTGTCCTTCGCTCGAAGCCGTGAACGCCTCGTCCGCAACGAGACGTTGAAATACAGAAGACGCATTCTTGCCAGTGGAACTGAGCACGGCCATTCGGAGCCACGAATCTTCCACATCGCGAATCGCGAGTTTCGCCAATGCATCAGCCGACGCTGGAGCGTCGAACGATCCAAGTGTGAAGGCTGCCTGGAAACGAACATTGATGTCCGAATCCCGCGCAAGGATGGCGACTTGCGCTTGAAGCGGGATCGAGGTTTCGAGGAACGCCTCCGACAGCCGCAGAGCCTGAATTCGCGCAGCTGGGGAAGGATCGGCGAGCAATGCGAGCACGTCGGATTCTTCAACGGAGTTCAGCCCTTCCAGCACATGCAGAGCAGTAGCTCGGCCAATTGCGCTCTCGGCGTTCGCGAGCATTTGGCGGAGATCGGGAACGACGCTTTGATCCTGTCGCTGATAGATCAAGCGAGCGGCGGTGTCGCGATGCCATCCGTTAGGGTGATCCAGAAGGCCCACGAGATCGTCAAATTTTGGCGCTGGCCGACGCTCCTCGTCTTCTCGAACGAACCGGTAAATGCGCCCACGATCGTTTCCGCTAACCGCGTCGATATGTTCAAGAAATTCGGGCGGCAGGAATGCGGCTCCCTCGATCAATTCGCGATACATATCGAGCACGAGCAGGTTTCCATCCGGTCCGTGGGTGAATTGAACCGGTCGAAACCAGATATCTTCCGAGGCAAGAAACTCCTTCTCCGGATCGGCGCGATCCGCGATGACGCCGACGCCATTCGGCGTGACCTTGGCGCGATAAATCAGATTATTCGCCACCTCGCCGACAAACGCATTGCCCGCATGAGTTTCAGGCCAAGCGTCCCCGCGATAAATTGTGATTCCAGTCGCGCCCGTGAAGAATCCGAACGGCGTTCCTCCCTCATCCGATCCGCGAAACTCGCCGGACTTTCGCAATCGCGTTCGCAGCTGGCGCCACGGTTCCGGTGGACTGATCCGAAAGAGTTTTGTGTGCTTGCCATCCGGAGTGACGTCGACAGCAGCTGCTGGCGCCTCAAGCTGGGGATTGCGGGTGATGTAACGGTCATCATACATGATCCCCAGCGCCGGCTGGCTGTTGCCGCAGGTGAACTTACGCCCCCAATCATCCATGCTCATCCCGTGCTGACCACCTCCAGAGCTAAGCTCAAAATCCGTCGGGTTACGCGGATCGAGAATCACGGAACGCGTCCGCGCTGACTGTGGTTCGGCCCCTTCAGCAGCCGGAGCCGTGATGTTTCCACCTGAGAGACTTGTCCAGATGTGAAACCGGTTGTCGAGCCCCCAGCGAATGGAATTGAGATGAGATTCCCCGGCTTTGTCATTGCCGAATCCCGTCAGCACGACCTCGCGCAGATCCGCTTTGCCGTCTCCGTCGGTGTCCTTGAGGTAGAGTAGGTCTGGCGCATCGCCCACAAACACGCCGCCGTCCCAAACCGCGATCGCCGAGGGATACTTCAGTCCAGTCGCGAACAACGTGCTTTTCTCAAAGTGCCCATCGCTGTCGACGTCTTCGAGCAAGGCGATCGATCCGGTCTCCTCGAATCCTTCGATAACGTACGAATTATACTGCGGAAGCTGGACAACGTAGAGGCGACCGTGTTCGTCGAATTCGGCAGCGATCGGATCGTGGATTTGTGGCTCCGATGCGACGAGTTCCACGCGAAACCCCGGTTGCAGCACCATCGCCTTCATCGAGTCCTCCGGAGACATCGGCTCGACGCGTGGCAGTTCTTTGCCGTAGGCCTCGGACTTATCGGGATCTTGCGCTTGGGAGTTTGCCCCTGCCATCGCGAGAGAAAACAGCAAGATGACAAGGGACGGTCTGATGGGAGTCATGAGCTGAGTATTACGCAGAATCATCACAAGACCAACTGGTTGAAGATCGGCGCTGCGGGCTCTCGGCATGGCGAATATCGAACATAGCCGTCGCGGATTTTCGATCCTCTCGTCGGCACGATCGAGCCTCAAAATCCTGACAACGCCGCCAAGAACGGAAGCCCGAGCCGAGTTCGTCTACCGTTTGGGGATCGGCAAGATTTTGCGGACCCGTTTCTGATAATCTTCGTAATCCTTGCCCAGCGTCTCGACGAGGTTCCGTTCTTCAAAGTAGAGACCGATGAAGATGTAGACGCTCATCCCGAGGGTCAGCATCAAGTGGGTCGATGTCATCGTCGGGGCCGACCAGAAACCGACCAGCATCCCCAGTTGCATCGGGTGACGGACGATCTTGTAGAGGAGGCGATCCGTGAATTCTGGCGTCTCGAGAGTCTTCTTGACGAGATTGTGGTAGACCTGCTGGAGTCCGAACAACTCGAAATGGTTGATCATGAAAGTCGCCGCCACCGCGATGGTCCAGCCCAGCAAATGCACGACGATCAGGATGGTCCGGACGACTGAATTTTCCACATCCCAGACGACTCCGCTGAGCGGTTTCCAGAAAAGGCAGAGGACAATCATCAACACTCCGGACAGGAGGATGTAGATGCTGCGCTCGATGGCGTCCGGCACGATCTTTTTCCATGCCTTCTTGAAAGTCGGCCGCGCCATCACGGAGTGCTGCAGCCCCCAAATGGTGAGCAGGCCGAGATTCACCAGGATGGCAATCGCCGCCGGGCCCGACGCTGTTTTCGAGTCGACGTGGAGGGGAAGGAAATCCCAGCTGCCCATGAACAGAAGAAAATAAAAGAGCCCCGCCACCCCCACCGCATAGGCAAGGATTCCGAAAATGAAGATGACAATTCTGGTCATGGCGTCGGTATCTTGATTCGTCGCGCTCGTTCGTCGACCGAATTATCCCATGCTTCCAACGTGAGACGGAGTTCCTTTCGTTGCCCGCCACTGCCCCAAGCGATACTTTGGCCCAAGTCAGCGCCAGAACGAAGCAGCCTCGCGATCGGGCTCCTCGAACCACGATTTCCAAGATGGCGTCGAAGGCGTGAAACTCTACGAATTCCGCCCCGCTTAGCGGCGTGATCGGGATCTCTCGCGAGTTTGTTCACGCAATCGGTCATCGGCGTTGTCGGCCGACCCAGATTTCCAAGTTTCGCACTTTGTAATCATTCGGGCCAAACGTCCAATCCGGGTTACCCGTTTCCTGTGAGCCGATCCCAATTCCGCTGCCGGTGACCGACAACACCATCTCTTCGGCACCAGGGGTGATGTTTCCCACCTGCATCGATCCATGTCCGGCAGCCGTCGTGCCGCCGCTGTCTTTCCAATCCCAGACGTCGGTCGAATTGTAGAGCCCGCCACCCTACCGTTGTAGTTGCTGGACCAGAACTCGACGATTCCGGCGATACCGGAACCGGTCTTCACGTTCGGGTGATTCGACTCGATGGTCATGTTAGAGACTTCCGTTCCGTTCTCGACAATGTTGCTCCCGACCGCCGGAACGCCGACCAGGGCGGGATCGGTTTTGAATGCGTCCATCGATACCCAAACCCAGAAATCGTCCAACTCGAGGTAGTAGCCGACGCGATCGAACGAGCCCTTCTTGATGTCCGCCGAGTTGTCGACGTCGTATTTGTTCGCATCGCCGAACGTGTTGAATCCGTTTCTCTGGTACAGCAGCTGCATCCCGGACATTTCTCTTGAAGAGACGTTGTGGGGAATGCCCGCGAGGAAGCGCGCCGAGGACAGGGCAACGCGCGAGAACCGGACTTCATCCAGCGCAACGCGCTGCGGGTTCGAGGTGGAGCCGAGTTGAAACGGCTTAGTTTCAGGCGCGCCGATTCGCGAGTGCGGGATTGGTCCGTTGGCCACGTTTTCTCCATCGTAGAAAAGCTGCGGCGCCCCCATCTCCGGCCCGGCGTCCGCGTGATTCCAGACAACGGCGAAGTGATGCGGCGCCGGCGAATAAAGCTCGATCTCCGTGGTCATCACATCGATCGGTTCACCCTCTCCGCTGAGGCGAAACCGCATGCTGCCGGGCGACTCCGAATCGGCCCCGGCCCTCACATCAACCCGCCAATTGCCGCTCTCCGCGATCGTGACCGGCTTCTGCTCGCCGCCATTCATGAGCCAGCCCTCGAAGGTGAACGAAGCGTCGGCGGTCAGGTCAAAAACCCCTGACGCTTCCGGCTCAGCCCAGACTCCGAGGGTGAGGGCGGAGGTGTTCGCCTCATCGGTCAACCGAATCGGGTCGGGTGCCAAGTTGCCGATAACGCGGCCCGGCGAAAGCATTTTGAGAGGGTGAACTCCACCGCTGTCCGCGAGGACCGCGTCCGCAGTTTCGTTGCCAAAGCGCCAGTAAGCCAGAGTCTCAGGTTTCGGCTCAGGTTTGGGAACAGGCGGCGGATTGGGCTTAGATTTCGGGATTGGTTTCGGTGCTGGAGTCTTCGGTTCAGCAATCGGCGGAGGTTTGGGGTTTGGAGTTTCGAGCTTGGCGACCGTGACCGGTTCTATGGGAGCTTGAGCTGGCTTGGGCGCTTCCGCCAGCAGCTGCTGGTTCGTCGCCGCCGTCCCCGAATCCGGTTGGCCGGATTTTTTCCCCGGCTGAAAGAGAAAAAGAACGCCGATCCCGGCTAACAAAACGACCGCGATGAAGATCGTGATGACTGCTGTCAGGCTGAGCTTTCTGGGATCCGAAACTGGTCTTGGCTTCGGCTTGGTTGCGGTGCTGGCGTCGTCCGGCAGAACCAACCGTTTCGGCTGGCGAACCTGGAATCGTTTGAGGTAATCCAGATTTTCCGGAGCCTCCATATCGATCGTCATCGCTTGGATCGCCCCGTCCTCGGTCGCCGCTTTGTGATCGAGGACGTTGAGAAAGTACGGCGTAACCTCCAAAGTTGTCCCAGCCAGATCCAATCGGTAGGCTTCGGCGTCGAAATCGATTCTCCGGAAAAAGACCTCTCGTGTGTCCGAGTCGTAGATGACGTATCGCGCGCGAATGTCGTCCGGATTCCGCGGCTCGCCGACAGAGCCGACGTTGATGACGTAGCGATGATTTTCCTCAAGCTGACAATTCTCGTCAGGCAGTGGGCGGACCTCGCCGTCGGTGTCGAGATCGAAAACCAGCGGCTGATGCGTGTGGCCAACGAAGGTGACGAAATGATCGTTGCTTGCGAGGTTGGACGTCGCGTCGTCGGCATTCTCGATGTAGTTGAATCGGCCGGGCTCAGTGATTTCGGCATGAACAAAAAGAATGTCCTCGGTTTCCAAGGTGAGCGGCGTGTCGAGAAGAAACTGCTTGGATTCGGCGCTGAGTTGTTCGCGAGTCCACTCAATTACCGCCCGCGCACTCGGGTTGAACCATTCGACATCGATGATGCCAACCGCAGCGGCGTCGTGATTACCAAGGACGAAATGGTCGGTCTGTGAACGGATGGCGGAGAGAACTTCTT
>JBLHKS010000317.1:0-6196 GCA_047620505.1 Verrucomicrobiales bacterium
GGGCCGTGTCAATCGCGCAAGCGCTCTCCCATTGGCGTTTGTGGCACGCTCTCGGGGACATCGGGGAGCTATCGGGCAATTCGGCTCGACTTCCCCGTGGTCTGCCCCACCCTGAGCCCGCGCGGGGTGATTCCCGGTGCGTTTTCCGTTCCGCGCGTCACCGCAATGGTGCTCTGCCGGGCTGAAGGGAAGGCCGTTCGTCTTCAATCTCAGCTCGAAAGTCCCCCTTATGAAATTCGCCATCGCGCGGGCGTTTGCCCTGCTCATTCTTGCCGCCTTCCTCGTTGCGCCGGCCCACGCCATTCCCAACGTCGTCAACTATCAAGGCCACGTCAAAGTCGACGGGATCGGCTACGGAGGGATCGGTCAGTTCAAGTTCGCACTCGTCGACGCAGCCGGGACCAGCTATTGGACCAACGATGGAACGAATGTCGGGACGACACTCGAGCCAACTGCATCGATCGCCATCCAAGTCGCCGAAGGCGCGTTCAGCGTGCTCCTTGGCGAGACGCCGGGCATGACCGCCATTCCCGCCACCGTCTTCGCCGAGAACGACGACGTCCACTTGCGGATCTGGTTTGATGACGGGACCAACGGCAGCCAGCAGCTGCTGCCGGATAAGCGCATCGCCGCGGTCGGTTACGCGATTGCCGCCAACAGTCTCTCGGACGGGGCGCTCACCGCCGACATGATTGCCGATGGAACCATCACCAGCGCGAAGTTGGCCCCGGGAGTTGGGGTCTTTGTCCAGAGTGGCGGGAACCTCTCCTTCAACGGCGGGAACGTCGGCATCGGGACGGCGACGCCGAACACGATGTTTCACGTCAACGGCGCGGGGACTTTCGGCGATGGATTCACGCCGGGCGCCCTCTCTGATGACGCGGTTCTCAATCTGGCGGTTGGCCAGAGCGCGGACGGTGCCTCCAACGGAATCGGTTTCTTTGAGAACGACGGGTTTGGGATGAAACTCGGCTACGACGGCGTCGGAACCGGCGACGACAACGCCATTCGGATTTACGACAGCTCCAGTCTGCCGCTGGTGAGTTTTTCGAACGGCGGCGGAGTGGGGATCGGCATCACGCTTCCAATGGCGAAGCTGGACGTGGACGGAGCGATCCGTCTCTCCGACAGCATCGCGGCCGATGCGGAGGGAATGGTCCGCTGGAGCGGCGCGGATTTTCAGGGCTACAATGGGACCAGCTGGCTCTCGCTGACTGTTCCGGCTTCGATCGACGGGTCGAGCATTGCCGCCGGGACCGTCACCACCACCCAGCTGGGTGCGGGCGCGGTGCAGGGCTCGAACATTGCCAGCGGGGCGGTAGCTGGCGCGCAACTTGCCGCGGGCGCGGCTTCGGCGAACCTGAATGCCTCGGGTCAAGCCGGGGTGGCGGCGGGAGGGATGGTCCTCTCGGCGGATGGCGCCAACGACGAACTTGAGGCGGCCGGGTATGTAAAAATCGGTGGGCTGGACACCACCACGGCTGAAGAATGGTTTGAAGGCCAATTGAATTCGGGGTCTCCGAGCGCGCGGCGTTGGCACACGGCGTTGTGGACGGGCAGCGAGATGATCGTCTGGGGCGGGCAAGGCAGCTTTTCGACAAACAAGGGAGACGGAGGGCGCTACGATCCGTTGACGGACAGTTGGAGCGCGGTGAGCGCGACGGGGGCTCCGAGCGCGCGGCATAATCACACGGCGTTGTGGACGGGCAGCGAGATCATCGTCTGGGGCGGGTTTGGTGGAAGCTACTTGGGAGACGGAAGCCGCTACCGGCCGCCACGGCAGCTCTATCTCTACACGAGGCCGTGAGAAGTTTTCAGTATTCAGTTTCAAGTTTTCAGTAAGATGATTTCGAATCACCAAAGCGAATGCGGGGCGCCGCGCAGACTTCAGTTCTTGCTGTTGTGCGGTGTCCTTATGATGGGTTTGGCAGGCGGAGCCGTGGAACCCGCGGCGGCGGCGGACCTTCCCAAACTCATCGCCGCCCAAACCGCCGTGGAGCGGGTCTACCACGCTCACCGGACCGGAACCAAACGCCCCTTCGCACAAGCCGTCCCCGCCGCCGTGATCGAGGCCAAGGTCCGCCTCGCCCTGAAGAAGGAGCAGCTCTTGAAGGACACCTACGGGATCGCCCTGAGCCCGGAACGCATCGCCGCCGAAGTGGCGCGGATCGATTCCAACACCCGCTCCCCGGAGATGCTCGCGGAGCTGAAAACCGCCCTCGGCGACGACCCGGACCTCTACGCCCAAGTCTTCGCCAAACTGATCCTGGTCGAACGCGAATTGCGCCAGCGCTTCGTGAATGACGACGCCCGCCACGCCCCCCAACGCGCCAAAGCCGAGGCCCTGCGCGAAGCCTTGCTGAAAACCGAAGACCTCCCCGCCCGCCAGCAGCTGCTGAAGGCCCAAGGCGCGGAAACCGGCGCCGTCAGCGAGACTAGTTGGCAGTTGAGCCCTCGTCCCAAGGAGGAAGATACCGCCGGGCCGGATCTGAAGGACTTGCCGCCCGGAATCGGCCCGCTCGGCCCGGACGCGAAGCTTCTCTCCTCCCCACGCGGCCCCGGCACCCGTGATCCAGCTGAGGAGCGCAAATTCTACTTCGAAGATCTCCACCCCGAACTGCAGAAGGTCCTGACCGCCCAACTGACGAGACCCGGCGCCGTCAGCGCCGTGATCGAAAGGCCTCAAGGCTTCCTGCTCTATCTGGCGACGGAAAAGACGGACGAATCGCTCGCGGTCGAAGCTCTTACGATTCCAAAGGCGGATTACTCGCAGTGGGTTCGGGAAGCGGAACCGGACTCGCCACTCAGATAAGCCAATTTTCAAATTTCAACCATCGTCAAATGCATCAACCTGCCCAGCCTGCTCGCTTCTTCGGCGTCTCGACAGTTCTCTTCATCCTGATCGCCATTCTCATGTCGACCGGCCTCGCCGCGAATCGTACTTCGGATAACTACACGTTGAGCGGAGAAAATTTCGATTCCGGAGGGGCGGCGACGAGCGCCATTTACAGTCTCCGCGGCTCGCTTCCGCCAATCAGCGGCTCGTCGAGTTCCTTGAACTATCAAATTCGCAGCGGCGTCAACGAGCTGCCAGATCTCGACGCCCCAGCTAACTTCGAGGCCTCGGACGGGCTCTTCACCGATCGCGTTCGACTCCAGTGGGACCCCGTCACGAGCGCGGTGAGCTACCAACTCTTCCGTCACACCGCGGACGATTTTGCGACGGCCACCCAGATCGGAGTCGTCCTAAATAGTCTGATCACGTTTGACGATCTCGCCCCGCCGATCGGGCAAGCGCGATATTATTGGGTCCGAGCGATTGCATCAGGATTTGACCCAGCCGTCAGCGATCCCGATGTCGGCTACACCTCGGATGACACCGATGGCGACCAGATCGCCGACACCTGGGAGCAGGAAAACATCGGCAATCTCGACTCAGCAGCTGCTGACGATCACGATCTGGACGGTTGGACGCTGTTGGAGGAATTTGCCCTCGGCGGCGACCCGCTCGATCCCAGCAGCGGCCCTGACATTCGTCCCGAAACCGTGACGATCGGCCCGAATGAGCACTTCGGGATCAGTTTCGTGCGCCGCAAGGCCCGGGCGGGATTGATCTACGAAACCGCCCTGTCCTCGAACCTCAGCAACTGGAGCGGAACCGGCCTGATCGAACACATCGCGGTCGATATCGACGCGAATTACGAGCGAGTCACGATCCTCGATGCCGCGCCGATTTTGGGCGTAACCCGGAAGTTCGGTCGCGTCGACGTCGCCCCGGCCCCGTGAACCCGCAACCAACTCTGAAATGTCCTCAAGCCACGAATCTGATCTCATCGCCAAAGCCCGCGACCGAGATGCGGCGGCGTTTGCGGAGCTGATCGCGGCAGCCGCTTAGGAGCGAGATCAGTCGGTAGCAACTTTGGAAACAGCAGTTCCGATGCCGCTGTTGCCATAGCCGTTTCCGCAATAAAACAGCCGCAGGTGGTTTCCTTCGCGGATCACGCTGGGATACTCGACCATCTGCTTTTCCCAGCCATCGCCGGCGGGCGTGAGTTGGAGGTTTTCTTCTGGCTCAGCGCCGCGGCTCCAGTGAACGCCGTCCTTGGATTCGGCATAGCAAATTGAGTAAAAGCCCCAGCGTGAGCCGATCGCCGAATACCACATTCGGAACAAGCCGTCATCATCCATCTGCACCACCGGCCCGGCGACGCCAATGTCTTCGTAGTCGCGATTGGGATCCCGCAACATCACCGCACCGCGTTTGATCCATTCCCCACCGTCGACCGACACGGCGAGACAGATCGTTTTCTGCTGATTCAACGCATGGGGCCGGCCGACGGTGGGCGCGCCCGTGTAGTAAAATCGCCACTCGTTGCCTACCTGAATCAACGAACCGCCAGCAATCCCAATCGCATCGGGATCCCCGTGTTCGCCGCTTCGCTTGAGAACCGGCTCATCGCTGTTTCGCTCCCAGCTCAGCCCATCAGAACTGGTGGCGACGCCCATGCCAGGGAATGCGCTCAAGCCCGAGCCCCGCCCCGCGTTTCCAGTGTAGTAGAGCCGCCACTGGTTCTTATCATGCTGGACAACGTGCGGCAGCACACACCAACGAGCGTCGAACGCGCCAGCCGCGCCAGTCTCAAACAGCGGGCCTTCGCGAGTCCACTCGGTCGGGTTCTGGACGGAGGCCGTCGCGACCCCGATGCGCTGCATTCCCTCGTCGTCGCCGCCCGAATAGAACAACCGGTAGGTGTCGTCGTCAGAGCGGATCACCCAAGGATTCATGCATCGCGTCGAATCGAACTCCCCCTTGCGCGGCGGCAGGATTGGATTGTGCTCATCGCGAACCCACTCCACCGGTCGCTTCAGTTTTGTGTATTCGTCAGGATGCGAAAGGCGCATTTTCACGACCTCATGCGTCTTGCGGACGATCCCGTAGAGAATCCCGATATCGCTGCGATCCCACGCGATTCCCTGCCCGGCGATCGGCGCTTTGACCGTAGCGAGATGCGTCAGCTCGCCCCAGGCATGGATCGGGTTTTCCATCACGTAGAGTTCGCCGTGATCGTGACCGGTTAGATAAAGACGGCCGTTAGGGCCAAACGCGCCGCCCGAATTGCTATGCGGGGCCAAGCGCTCGATCACCGAATCCGGAAGGATCCATTTGCCGGTCACCTCCCATTTATCGTCATAACGGACGATCTGGCTTCGCTTCACATCTTCCTCAAAAAATACGAAGGCGAGCCACCAGGATCCGCGATGCCGCTCGATCCAATTCAGAGCCCCTTCGGTCTCCGGAAACGTCCGCCGCTCGATGTGTTCGAGGGTTTCAGCGTCTAAAATTTCGACCGTGTTGTGAAGCGGCGCCTTCGGCCAACTGGAGTTTGCGCAATACAGCCGCCCATCAACCACGATGCCGCCGTTCATGTGGATCACCGGCGAATCTTCCTCGGCAGTCCACGTTTTCTGAAGCTCGCCGCTGAACTTGTCGTGCTTGCTGATCGACCGATTCGTGATCGCGAAAAATGACGTGGCGTCGACCGCAACCGCCTGATGAGCTTGTGGACTCTCGAAGCGTTCGATCTCTTGAAACGAGATCCGAGGCTCTTCACGAGCGTTAGCGCCGAGGGCGGCGAAAGAAACGATGCCGACACCCAAAATGAGGTTCTTCATCGAGCCATTCTCGACGTGAAGGCCCGTTGACGTCAACCGCCGTGACATGGCGGTCTATTTAGATTCCAACGCAACCCTCGACGGGCTACCGTAAAGACGTCTCGACTAGAATCAGGATCGATTCGGCCGAAATCAGGAGTCTCTCGGACGGAATCAGGAGAGTCTCGACCGAAATCAAGAGCATCTCGACCGCAATCAGGAGCGTCTCGACCGCAATCAGGAGCGTCTCGACCACAATCAAGAGCGTCTCGACCACAATCAAGAGCGTCTCGACTTCATTCGCGCCCGTTCAGGCTCAAAATCAGAGCCCAATCCGTCGCTTTGGAAAAACGGTCGCGCCGCGAAATCCAAATCCTCCCGGACCAGAATGGCACGTGATTAAGCGGAGTTGTCGACGTAGAAAAGGGTCTCCGCACCCGTCGCGGAGCCCATCAGCAGCGGAACCCCGGCTCGATGAAACGCGGCTTGGCGCCGCGCCGGATACGGAGATCCGGTTCTACGTTCAATCGCCGATCACCGGGCT
>JBLHKS010000318.1:0-6167 GCA_047620505.1 Verrucomicrobiales bacterium
CCAGCACACGTCGGAAATGGACTGGCGGCTCTTCTTTTTCATCCGCAAAAGTTGCGCCAGCGAGACTTGCGGTGACGAGGATAGTCAGCAGGGATTTCATAGCAGCTCCCAAGTATCGCCACGTTTCCGCGCGACTTCAAGGCTGCTCCGGCTATCGATATCGGGCGTTTTCGCCGCCGTCCCACATGTCTGGATTCGACCCGAGAGCCGCCAGCAGAGCGTCCGTCGCCGCCCCCAATTTCTGGACAGCATCCGCAGGTAACGGGTTTTCGAGCACCTTCACATTTTCCAGCAACTGCTGATCGTTTCGCGCCCCGGCAATCACGCTGACCACGCCCGGCTGCTGGATCGTCCACGCCAGAGCGACGTCGGCCATGCTCCGACCAAGCTCCTGACAGATATCCCGAATCGAGTCTAACGCTGAAAATGTCTCGGCTTCGCAACCCGGCTCGCCGTGACGCGCCAGAGCGCGCTCGGTTGTGAAATGCCGCGATCGAGCGCGGCCATCCGGAACTTCGGCAGCCGCTTTATAATTTCCCGCCAGCATCCCGTGCATCAGCGGGCTGTAGACGAGCACGCCGATTTTGTTCCCGATGCATTTCGGCAAAATCGCGTTCTCGATCATTCGCCAGATCAGATTGTAAGGCAACTGATTCGAAAGCGGATTCTGAAGCGGCGCGATCGTCGCCAAGTCCTCGACTCCAGCGTTACAGACGCCGATGTGGCGAACTTTTCCCTGTTCCTGGAGCTTCCGCATCGCGCCCCAGGTGTCTTCGAGCGGCACTTCGCGATTCGTCCAATGCGTTTGAAAAAGATCGATGCAATCGGTCTGCAGCCGCGCCAGCGAAGCCTCGCAGCCGGCCTGAATCTCGTCCGGCTTCATCTGATCTGGCCGCGCTTTGCTCGCGATCACGACCTTCTCACGCAGCCCGTTCGCGGAAAGCACCTTGCCGAGAAGGGTCTCGCTCGCGCCATCCCCATAAACCGGAGCGGTGTCGAAAAAGTTCACGCCAGCGTCAATCGCCGCGAGCATCGCCTTGACCGACTCGTCCTCGACCCGATCTCCCCAGTGAAAATCCGACGCCACGCCCCAGCAGCCGAAACAGAGCTGAGAAACGGAAAGATCGGTGTTTGGAAACGTGTGAAAATTCATCATCGGATTTCAGATTGGATTCGGTCTTTCCGCAAGGCTACATCTTGAGATTCGTTCCAAGCGTATCTAGTCTTGGAACTTCAAAATCTCGTGAGCGCCTCAACCGACTACGCATTCCTCAAAACCGATTCCGGCCAGATCATTCTCGGACGTGGTCCGTTTGCTGAGGCCGCAACGGCACCGAAAGGCGGGATCGCGTTTTACGTTAACGATTTTGACCTCAGCGATCCACTTCCGTGGAAAATTCCGGCATCGCACGAATTCGGGCCGGATCTTGAATCCCTCGTTTCGGAAATCAACGGCGCTCCAAAGCCGCAAATCGAATGGGAAGGCGTTCAGAACGCTGGATTCCAGACGATTTACGAAGATATTAAGCACGACATCGATACCGGAACACTGGAAAAATCCGTCCCGGTTTTTACCGAGCGAGGTTCGCTCAAAGGTGGAGCTCTGGAGGCTCTGGTTCATTGCGTTGAGCACCTGCCGCCTTCGTTTTTCAGTTACGGATTTCGCCGTGGGGCAGACGGTTTCATCGGCGCAACTCCCGAGCTGTTGTTCGCGGCGCACGGCCAAAGGCTGGAAACGATGGCTCTGGCAGGGACGACTTCAATCGACGGAGCCGCAGCCTTTCAGCACGATGAAAAGGAAATCCACGAGCACGAATTCGTCGCTAAATACCTGATTTCCAAGCTGAGTCAGCTCGGTCAAGTCCGCCGGGAAAACCGGCAGCTGCTGGAACTCGGATCGATCGCTCATTTCATCTCGCCGATCCACGTTGACCTCGACGACGACCCGGATTTCGACTCTTTGATTCGGCTGATGCACCCGACACCCGCGTTAGGCCCATTTCCGAGAACCCAGGGATCGCTGGCCAAACTTCGAGGTTACCGAGATGAGCTCGAAGCGCCCCTGGGATTCGGCGCGCCGTTTGGAGCCTTCGTCGATGGAACTTTTCATGCTGTTGTCGCGATTCGAAACGTGAGTTGGTCCGGAAACGACGTTTTTTTGCCGAGCGGATGCGGCGTGGTCGCCGAATCGAATTTCGAAAACGAATGGCGTGAACTCGGCCTGAAACGCCACGCGGTTCGCGATCTGTTAGGGCTTTGACGACGTGACGAAAAGCGAAGAGCTGGCGGGAATTGTCGTAGACCGGTGCGTCGAAATCGGAGTTCGCGAATTCGTCCTCTGCGCCGGATCTCGAAACAGCCCGTTGGTGCTTGAGATTCTAAGCCGAGTGCCCAAGCTTCGCGTCTGGACGTGTTTCGAGGAGCGCTGCGCCGCATTTTTTGCACTTGGGCGGACTCGAGCCCTCGACGTGCCTGTCGCTGTCATCACGACTTCCGGCACAGCAGCTGCTGAACTTTTTCCAGCCGTGATCGAGGCTCACTATCAACGTCAGCCGCTGCTTTGCATCACAGCCGATCGCCCGAAATCGTTTCGCGGCTCCGGCGCTCCGCAGGCGATCGAACAGGCCAACTTGTTTGGAAATTACGCGAGAAACAGCTGGGACATCGAGGCTGATTTCATCGTTGGCGGCTACGATGGGCTCGGCGTCTTCTGGGATGAAAGCGATGAATTCTCGCTGACAAGTTGGGACGGCTGGGGCCCGGCTCAGCTGAATGTTTGCTTCTGCGAACCCCTGCTAAGCGAGAGTCCACGGCAGAGTAACAGTGATTCTAAGATAGTCCCTGCAAAGCGCCTCGCGGCTCGACCGGTTGAATCGGCGGACATCGAAATTGACGCCGAAGACCTGCTCGTGATGCTCGGCTCGATCCGCGAGAGCGATCGAAAGGAAGTCGCTGAGCTGCTGCTAAAAACGGGTGCTCCGATTCTCGCAGATGCGACCAGCGGCCTCCGAGGTGATCCAGATCTCGACCATCTCATGCTCAAATCCGGCGACGGCTGCCTGAAAAACCGGAAACCAAAAGCGGTGCTCCGGATCGGCGGCGTGCCGACTTCTCGTTTCTGGCGCGACTTGGAAAATCTCCCAGAAATCCGCGTCGTTTCCGTTCTCGCAAACGGATTCAGCGGCTTAGCACGCAACTCAGAATTGGTTGATCTGCTTGAATCGCTGAAACTCATCGGCAAGCCCGAAACTTCAATCCTCGCCGTCGACTATCAGCGAACGACTCGCTTAAACTCGATCTTAAGCCGGCTTCCCGCAAGCGAGCCCGCCTACTTCCGAAACCTCAGCCAACACATCCAAGCACCTTCAGTCGTTTTTCTCGGCAACAGCATGCCGATTCGCGAATGGAACCTAGCCGCGCGTGATAACTCCAGGCTGAGCATTCACGCAAACCGCGGAGCCAACGGCATCGACGGAAATCTATCGACTTTCCTCGGCCTCGCCGCAGGCGCCGAAGAGGCCTGGGGTATTTTTGGCGATCTGACGACGATGTACGACCTCGCCGCCCCCACCCTGCTCCAGCAGCTGCTGCCTACGACGAAAATTCGGATCGTCGTGATCAATAATCAGGGCGGCAAAATTTTCTCGCGACTCCCGAGCCTTGCCGCGCTTCCAGAAAACGATAAGCAGGTCATCGAAAACCATCACGAAATCAGCTTCGCTCCCTGGGCAAAAATGTGGAATCTGGACTACCGATTAGTCCGTCGTGGCGACCCGATTCCCAGCGCTCTGCCTAATAGAGTCGTCATCGAAATCCAGCCGGACTCGGCTCAAACCGAGCAATTATGGATCGAATACGCGGAGTTGGACTGAGCGAGGAAGAGACCAAAAAATTGATATGAATGACGAGCAACTGCAGGCGGCTTTCCAAGCCCAAACGATTCCGCTGAGTGATTGGGATCATCGCAAACACCTACGCTTAGCTTGGATCCATCTTTCGCAAAACACGTTTGATGAAGCGCTAAACAAAATTCGCTCAGGAATTCAAGCTTACAACAAATCAGTAGGAATGGAAGAAGGTCCGGAGAAGGGTTTTCATGAAACTCTCACCGTCGCGTGGATGAAAATGGTCGACTATTCGATGCGTGAGCACGGGGCCAAAGAGGACTCCGAGGCGTTTCTCGCGTTTCAGCCGCAGCTCTGCATCAAACAGCTTCTTCGTAGTTTTTACACACCCAAGCAGATGCTCTCCGCAAAAGCTAAGCAAGAATTCGTCCCCCCGGATATCCTGCCGCTTCCGATTTCAACCAAGTAGACTGGCAAATCGCGATTCCAGTTTGCTTGGCCGGAAAATCACTCCACTGAATAGTCGTCATGCCTGAACTCAATGTCGCCCTCCTCGGTCACCGCTTTATGGGCCGAGCGCACAGCAACGCCTGGATCAAAGCGCCCCTGTTTTTCGATACGCCGTTCAAACCCGTCCTCAAAGTGGTCGCGGGGCGCAATCGCGAGGACCTCCAGACTTTCGCAGATCGCTGGGGCTGGGAATCGATCGAAACGGATTGGCGCACGGCGGTCGAGCGCGACGACGTTGACGTGGTCGATATTTCGCTGCCGACACACCTTCATTTCGAGACCGCGCTTGCTGCAATTCAGGCCGGAAAGCACGTTTTCTGCGAAAAACCGTTCACGATCACGTCGGGTGAAGCCCAGCAGCTGCTGGACGCCGCGGAGTCGGCTGGAGTCGTTCATTTTCTGAATCACAACTATCGCCGCTGCCCCGCTGTCGCGCTTGCTAAGCAACTTATCGACGAAGGTCGACTTGGCGAAATTTATCATTGGCGAGGTGCCTACCAACAGAGCTGGCTTATCGATCCAGAGCTCCCCGTGGACTGGAAACTTCGAAAGGCGACCGCCGGAGCCGGGCCTCATTGGGATCTCGGCTCGCACGCAGTCGATCTGGCTCAGTTTCTCGTGGGAGACATCGCCAATGTGCAATGCACGCTGAAGACGTTCACTCATGAGCGCCCCGACGCAGCTGATCCCTCGAAAATGGCCCCGGTCGAGGTCGACGACGCGGCATTGATGATCGTCGAATTCAAAAGCGGCGCGTTAGGCTCGATTGAGACGACTCGTTACGCAGCTGGCCGCAAGAACCGGCACACGTTCGAGATTTCCGGCAGCAAAGGCGCGCTGACCTGGGACATGGAAGACATGAACCGGATTCAATTTTTCGACAACACCACGAATCCACGGACAGCTGGCTGGTCGGACATTCTAGCGACTCAGCCCGACCATCCCTACATGAAATGGTGGCCACCCGGCCACATCATTGGTTATGAGCATACCTTCGTTCACGGCGTCGCCGATTTCCTCGACGCAATCGCCGCGAAGGGGACGGTCGAGCCGAATTTCCGGGATGGCGTTAGCATCATGAAAGTGCTGGAGGCCGGATTGCGATCAGCGGAGAGCGGACAGCGTGAGGCGTGCTGAACAAAATAGTTTCAAGAATGATCCGATTTCACCGCTGTTGCTCCCTGATTCTCTTCGCTCTCGCGATGAGTTGCAGCGCAGCGGATCGAGCAGTTGCTCCGCAATCGGTCGATGAGGAAGATTTCGCGCACCTCAAAGAGAGTTCGCCATTTCTGCGGGTTCTCCGGATGAAAGACGCCTATGTTTTGCGTGGGATCGCGACAATCGGAAAGCACACTTTTGTCGTTCTTCATCATCGAGAGACCAAGCAAACGATCACGGTCAGCAGCGAAGAGAAGAATGAGCTCGGCATGTCCTTGATCGACGTCAGCGGATCGACTCCGTTGGACACGGCGGTGACGATTTCGATGGGCGGAGGTCAGTTCAAGTTTGCCTACGAAGCCGATTTACTTCGACCTGAAATCGCGATTCCAGGCACGCGCGATACGATCCGGAAAGATCGCGATGGCCGCATCGTCACGTCGGACGAACTCATGAAAAAATGGCACGGCCTGACTCAAGATCAGCGCAAGGCTTACGACGGCTGGAAGAAGAAACTGCTCGAGGCCCGTCCCGAATTGCGCCACAGCGAGCAGCGTTTTCCACTGGCGCATCGCGCGCTGGACGCGTTCAAAGCCGGGCGGCCGCCTCCGTCGTTTCGCTAACTCAGGCAATCACCTCGCGAATCGGCTGCGC
>JBLHKS010000319.1:0-6118 GCA_047620505.1 Verrucomicrobiales bacterium
TTCGAGACTGATTCGAAGCCTGTAGATTCCGTCTTCTCAG
Organism: Verrucomicrobiales bacterium; assembly: GCA_047620505.1. GTDB lineage: Bacteria > Verrucomicrobiota > Verrucomicrobiia > Verrucomicrobiales > DEV007 > JBLHKS01. Next base: position 41 of record JBLHKS010000319.1, read on the forward strand.
CGTTGGGCTGCCGACCTCCTAGACCCCACTCGGCATCAAAAAATCCAGAAAGTTTTCCACACCGTTGTCGTTGATGACGTGGAGCAGCGAGTCCGCCGACTGGGTAACGAGATGAATGTAATCGCGCTGTTCGTCGGTCAGCTTCGTCGCCTGGATCAGTTCGGACATGCCGATGATTCCGTTCATCGGCGTGCGGATTTCGTGGCTCATGTTGGCGAGGAAGTCGCTCTTGGCGCGGCTGGCTTCCTCGGCCTGCACTTTGGCGGCCTCCAACGCGACCTGGACCTGCTGCCGCTCGAAAACCCGCCCGACCTGATCGCCGACGCTTTCGGCCACCCGCAGGAGACCTTCGTCCGGTTCGAGCCGCTCTTCGGTGAAAAATTCGAGCACCGCCATGATCTCGTCCTGCACCTTGATCGGGAAGGCGAACGCGCTGCGCAGCCCCAGCTCGCGGCAGTGTTTGGCGCGCGGGAAATTCGAATCCTCTAACACATCCACTATCCAGTGCGCGTTCCCCGATTCCCAGACCCGGCCGGGTAAGCCGACGCCGCTGGTGAACGTCGTCTCCTCAGTAACCTTGCGGAATTCTTCGCAACCCTCCACGGCGGAAGTCCGCCAGATGGAAGTCGAATTCAGCACTTCCCCGGCTTCGTCCGGAAGGTAGACGTGGCCGACGGGCCAGTGCGTTGCCGAGCAAACTTCGTCAATGCACATCTGCAGGGCCTGGTTGAAGCTCGTGCTCTCCGACGCCATCGCAACGGCCCGGTGCAGCAGGCTCGCCTCCATCGCCTGCCGCGCCAGCAGCTGCTCGCTCCTTTTGCGTTCGGTCAGGTCGATGATTCCGGCGAGAACCCGTGGCCCCTCGCCGGTCTGGATCGGGTGCAGTCCGATTTCGACCGGGATCAGGCTGCCGTCCTTGCGCTGACCGAAAAGATCGCGCCCCTGGCCCATCCCGCGCACCGCCGGTTCTTTCATGAAGCCCGAAACCATCTGGTGATGCCCGGGGCGGACGGCGTCCGGCACGAGAACGTCGATGCTCTGCCCAAGCAGCTCTCCGTCAGAATAACCGAAAAGCTGCGACGAAGTCTGATTGAGCATCACGATCGTTCCGCTTTCGTTGACCATGATCATCCCGCTGGGCGAGGACTCGATCACGGTTCGCGATTCCTCCTCCCGCCGTTTCAGCAGCAGCTCGCTCGTTTTGACCGACGCGCGCATCTGGTTAAAGGCGTTTGTCAGGTCGCCCAACTCGTCGCCGTTCGCGATCGGGAGATCCTCTTCCAGCTCGCCCGCGGCCATCTTTTTCGTCGCCTCGGACAGCGCTTGAATCGGACCCATGAGCCGGGCCGTCCCGCGCCGCGAGACAAACCAAGCCGCGCCGCCCAAAACCGCCATCAGGATCGCTGACATCCCGATCGCCACGCTGCTCATCCGCTGTAGCCGGGCTGCATCGACCGCGACCTGCTCGCTTCGCCGTTCCGCCAGCGCGGTCAGCATCCCGGTGACTTCCCGCGCTATCGGAACCGCTTCCTGACGCAGAAGATAGCGAGCGCGATTCCAATCCGGCGCTTCCCGGAAGGCGATTACCTCCTCGGCGAATTCGATGTGCGAAGGCAACCGCATATCAATCGCTTCGAGCAGTGTCCGTTGATCCGGCGTCAGGCTTTGCGTGTCCGCGCGAAGATCGGCGAGCCGCTGTTGCGCGATCCCGGCCTGCGAGCCGAACATGAGCTCATCCGCTCCGACGCCGGACTGAACGAAAGCGCCGAGCGCCGTCTGACTGCGCGAAAACGACCCGCGAAAATCGGCCATCGCGGCAAACGCGCGGTTCGGCCGATTCGGGTCATCCAAGGCCTTTTCCAGCTCGATCATCGCGGTGATCGTTTGATAAATCTCATCCCCCGACGCGCGCAGCTTGTCGCCGAACAGATCACTGGCCGGCTCGTTCCCCGGCGTCTGGGCTACGTCCTCGATCCACCACTGGACCTCCTTCAATTCGCTCAACGCGCGTTTCGCCTCCGCGATCGCCTCTCGATCCTCCTCGGCCCCATCGCCGCTCAACGCCTTCAAACTCGCCATCGCCGGATCGATCTGATCGGCCCAAGCGCTCCGCCGCTGCTGCCGGAATTTTTCATCACGGATCACGACCCAACCGCGCAACTGAGCCAGTGTCCGCTCCACCCCTTGCAGCGCGCTCCGCGACTCCTGAGCCATCGGCGCCGTCACCTGCGCGAGGTCCGCCGTCCGCGCCCGCATGAAAAACGTGAATCCGAGAATCAGCGCGAGGATTCCGAGCCCGATCGCCGCGACCGCCATGTGAGAACGCAGCATCCGCGGCCCAAGCTTCCTCGACCGCCACAGTTCGAGCGCCGAAACTTTCAGACCGGCCGGTTTGGAATTAGCCGGCATCTCAGTCCTTCAGCCAGTCGGGATTCTCTTCCACCTTGCGCAGCAGCTGCTCCATCTGCGAGCAGACGATGCCGATCCGCTGATAAACGTGGGAAGGCAGTTTTCGGCCCGGATTGAACACCTTTCGCGGCGGCGCCGCCTCACCGGATTCCGTGTGGAGATGGTCCAGCTCCGACACCAGCAATGCCGCGATGTCGTAAACGTCGCTCGGCTCCGCGCCGGCAATTTGATCCGCCTCGACCAGCAAGTTCAACATCGGGACACCGGACATTTCGCCAATCGCGCGAACTTCGCCAAAACAGCCGACCAGCTTTTCGTAAACATCCTCGGGCCGTTTTCGGCGCTCAAACGTCGGCGGCTCCGGTGGCGAACTCACCTCGCCCGGCGAATCCAGCAAGCGCGACAAATACGCGATCGCCAACGTGACTTCCTGATAAACATCGCCCGGCGCGTATTTGCGATCCAGCAACCGGTTCAACTCGCGGTTCGCACTAACAATCGAGTTAAACACATCGGAAGGCTCCTTCGCGGCGTCAATCGCGGGTGCCTCCGCTTCATCGCTGATTCCAAGCGCGGTTTTCACCGTCCGCACCCGCTCCAGCGCTGCGGTCACCACCATGAACACGTGTTTCGGCGCGATCCCGCCCTGCGGGGGCTTCGGCTTGTCGATCTGCTCGTGAGTGTGCTCGAAGGCGAGTCGGTTCGCCTTTTGAAACAATGTCAGGGCCTGAAAATACACTTCCCGCGGTTCAGCTTTCTCCACGCGGAACGGAGGCGTCTCGACTTCACCTTTCCCCATCTCAAGCCGGATCAGTTCCAGTTCGGCGCGAAGCAGGGCGACCTCCTGATAGACATGTGCCGGGGTCTTGTCCGCGGATGCTTCCGACTGCGCCTGCCCCCAAAGGGACGGCACCACTAACGAGATAAGGAATGTCGTTGCAAACCGACCGCAACTCTTTGCCATAATCAGGATAGTGGCGCACCGAGGACTCTGGCGCAAGCTAGACTCGTCCAGTTCCCGCAGGTTACTAGGGTTCTCCATCAATCCAGAGAATCCATGAGTTCATGCAACTTACCAACAAGCGTTTCTTCGATCCCCGGGGCCCAGGTATTTGGATGGATCGTCGAACGAGCATAACGCATCGAACTTTTCCCTTCGTAGCCGCCTTCTTTTAAGACGCGGTCGCTTGGAATGTAGCCCATCACATCATTTGAGTAACCCGCGACCCAAACAGGTGCACCCAGCTTTTCGCCGAGTTCACGCTTGAGCCGTAACGAATAATCAATCGTGGTTTCACCACCCACCGCAACCATCGTCAGCGACTCGCCGAAGCGGATCGCCTGAACTGGAACCGGGTAACTCTTCGGCAGAGAACCCGTAGAATCGAGTTCGACCAAAAGGAACTCCGCGTAGAGCTTGTCGTAACCGCTGGTGGTCTCAACTCGCTCCAGCAGCTACTCACGAGTCGGGGGCTCCGCGTAGGCAACTTCGGGCCACGCAATCGCACTTTTCAACGGGCCAGCCAACGGCGTTGGCGTGGTTTCCAGGGCGGCTTCGATCGCCGTGGCCATGCTCCGACCGTGACGCTCGACAAGCGGGACGAGACGACGGGGGTACGGATTCTGATCGCCCGAGCAGCCGTTCAGAAACATCGCAATCACCCCTGGATGATCCGCTTCAAAATGATATGGTGGGGTAATTTTTTCAACGACGTGCGCCAAAGAAGATTCGGTCCTACTACGAACGCGTCACAAAAAAACGAACGCGTCACAAAAAAAAATTGAATATATATAGGAGTTAGAAAAGGGGCGATTTTGTGATCATGAGCGATCCGTTCGGGTTTGGCAAGAATCAAAATGAATTCGGCTCAGCAATTGACCGGGCCCCTCTGATTGGAACGATTCCGGCGATGAGCCGATGGAAATAAGGAGGCATTTAGGGACTTTAACTACTTACATGCGCGCGGCGTCCCGTCTTTGTCAATTGACGGACGATGATTCGACTGAACCTCGCGATTGATTGAATGTCGCTTTGATACCAAAAATTCTCAAACCGCGCAAGACGGGCGCAACATCCCGGCGACTGTTTCCGTGCAATTGATCGACCCATGAACCCTTTCGCCAAACCCCAAAACACCTTCTGCGGACAAACCAATCGCCGCGAATTTCTCGGCAATGTCGCTGGCGGATTCACCGCGACCGCACTGACCGGATTGCTCGCCGGAGACGGGTTCTTCAACTCAGCAGATGCTAGCGAAAACCCGCTCGCCGTCCGCCCTCCGAAACTGCCGGGAACGGCTAAGCGCGTGATCTTCATTTTCTGCTATGGCGGTCCGAGCCACATCGACACCTTCGACTACAAGCCGACGATGTACGGGATGGACGGCAAGACCGTCGACGTGAAAACCTTCGGTCGCGGCGGAAAGAAAAATCAGGGCCGGATCGTCGAGCCGAAGTGGAAGTTCAAGCAGTACGGCGAGAGCGGAAAGTGGGTCAGCGATCTCTTTCCCAATGTTGGCTCTTGCGTCGACGACATCGCATTCATGCATTCGATGACTGCCGACTCGCCGATTCACGGCTCGGCTTTGTTGATGATGAACTGCGGTTCGGTCATCAGCGGCAAGCCGTCGATCGGTTCCTGGGTCAACTACGGGCTCGGCAGCGTGAACGAAAACCTGCCCGGATATGTTGTGATGCTTTCGAAGAAGGGCGGCCCGATTTCGGGCGCGAAAAACTGGACCAGCGGGTTCATGCCGGCTTCCTACCAGGGAACCTATTTCCGGAGTCAGGGCGAGCCGATCCTCAATCTGAAAAACGCCAACGGAATGAGCGAGACGGAGCAGCGCATCGTGCTCGATTCGTTGAATCAGCTCAACAACGGCCATCTGCAGAATCGCTTCGACAACACGAATCTGTCCGCGCGGATTTCGAGTTACGAACTGGCTTACAAGATGCAGGCGAACGCGCCTGAGGCGATCGACGTCGATTCCGAGTCGGAAGAGACGAAGTCGCTCTACGGTCTCGACTCGCCGCAGACCGAAGATTTCGCGCGCAAATGCATCCTCGCCCGCCGCTTAGCCGAGCGCGGCGTCCGCTTCATCCAGGTTTATTCCGGTGGCGCGCACAACGATGATAACTGGGATGCTCACGGCGATCTCGAGAAGAATCACAACTACCACGCTGGCGGCACGGACAAGCCGATTGGCGGTTTGCTCAAGGACCTCAAGCGGCGGGGAATGCTCGACGACACGCTCGTCGTTTGGGGAGGCGAATTCGGTCGTCAGCCGACCGCCGAATACGCCAAAGGCACGGGCCGCGATCACAACAGCTACGGCTTTACGATGTGGATGGCGGGTGGCGGTGTGAAAGGCGGAGTCAGCGTCGGCCAAACCGACGAGCTGGGAAGCATGGCCGTCGAAAATCGCTATCACGTGAAACATCTCCACGCGACGATTCTGTCGTTGTTAGGGCTGGACCCGAACAACCTTTCGTTCTTCCACGGCGGGCTGGATCAAAAACTTGTCGGCGTTGAAGGCGCGCAGTCGATTCGCGAGGTGATTGCCTGAGTTAGCGAAACGACGGAGGCGGCCGCCCGGCTTTGAACGCGTCCAGCGCGCGATGCGCCAGTGGAAAACGCTGCTCGCTGTGGCGCAATTCGGGACGGGCCTC
>JBLHKS010000320.1:0-6092 GCA_047620505.1 Verrucomicrobiales bacterium
AACTGCGTGTCGATCGCGACGAAGCGAACGGCCGTGAAAACGACCATTCCCATCACCGCGATGAGCCAAAAGGTGGCGATCAACGCGGAACCGGCATCGGAGCCGTTCTGACGGCGGGTAATCATGGAGCCCCCCCCTGCTGAGTTTTTCGGGGCAACTCGGTATTCGGCGCCGCGCCGCCCTCGATCGCGGGAGGTTCGAAGTTCGATATCCAGAACACCTCCCGGCGAGGCCCCGGATCGCCGATTAACTCAAATTGCAGCTCAACGAACAGCGGCCGTTTGTCGCCGCCGCGCCAGACCTCGAACCATTGCCGGGCTTCGGGGTCGAATAGCCTCCATCGAACCGAGCGGATACCGGAAAGGAGCGGCAATCCGGCCGTCTGCGAGCCTGCGTTCCAGTGCTTAACGACAAGGCGAAGCGGCTTTTGTTTTTCCAACCCGCCGGTCGGCTTGAAATCCGGGTCCGGCTCCGTAACAAACGCCACGGTGTCGCCCGATATGGCCCCGTTCCACGAAAACAACCCATGAGCGTTACGCAGCGTCAGCGCACCCGATTCTCCATGCGGGAGCGGTTGCAGGTCGAACTCGGCTTTGCGCGGCGCGGAATCGAACCCGTCCCGCATCAGGGCAGTAAACAGAGTGAGTTTGATCTCCTGAAGCCGGATCGTTTGGGATGAGCGGCTCAAATCGATGGCCGCGGCGGCGATGGCGTAGAGCCCGCCAACCAAGAGCATGAGCATGCCCATCGCGGCGATGACTTCAATGAGCGTGAAGCCGCCCGATGCCCTGGAAGCTGGAAGACTTGCCCTCAACGGTTCGGTGGAGGGGCAGGGGTTTGCGGGCTCGCCTCGCTGGCATTCTCCGGCGGGGTGATCAGTGCGAATTTGATAATGCAGGTTTCCCCCGAGCGAACCAACGGGTTCTTGGACCCGTCGTCGAGCGTGGCCGTTACGCGGGCGACAAAAAGACCGTCCAGCGGTTCATTGCGATCGGTCCGGGCTTGCAGCGAACTTACTTCGCGAACGACAGAGATTCCAAACGCATCCGGTTCCCGCCTGGACACTCCCATGGGCAGCTGCCGGGCATGGCGCAGCTCTGTCAGCTCGGATTCGAGGGCGCGCAGCAGGAGCGATTCCTTCTTCACGACGACCGAGGCGACCGCGAGCCGATCCAACGCGAGAGTCATTGCCGTGGCCACCATCGAGAACAGCGCGACGGCCATGATCACTTCCAAGAGCGCAAAGCCACCCCGGGTCCAAGGCCGGGTCGAGACCATGGGGCGGGCTTGGGGCTGAATCGGGCAGGCTTTCACGACTTGCTGTAGATGACCAGGCTGCTTTCTCTCACGGCGGCGCTGAGAGGATCAAAACTCAGGATCTGGTAGCCGAAGGGAAGGGTGATCCGAACCGAAACGGGCTCGCAGACCCGGCCCGGGATAAACCGCCAGATTTCTGTCGATCCGGGGCTGCGCCACTCGGCCTCGCCCAAACGCAATATCTCAAGCTTACCGTCCTGGGGCAGTGAATGCCAGGTTTCCCGGTTGGCGGAATCGGCAACGCCAAACGCGTTCTTCCGAAACATGATCGCCTGGGATTGCTGGCTTGTCAGGGCGCGCAACATGGCCGCGCGGGCGGCGGATTCAAGCAATGAGCCCTCCCGGCGCAGGCTGTGCTCCTGATTGACCGAGTCAATGCTCATAACCGCGACGCCGACCAGCAACATCGCAATTGAGATTGCCACGATGACTTCCATCAACGTGAATCCAGCTTGGCCTGATCGATTCGCCTTCAAGGTTTACAGGTTCCAGTTTCCGATGTCGTCTTCCGTTCCCGTCTTCAAATCGGGACCCGCGGACCAAATGTCGAATCCGTCGGGATCTTGCTTTCCGGGCTGAAGGTAATGATATTCGCTACCCCAGGGATCCAAGATCATTTTCTTAAGCATCGGCCGCCAACTGCCGGGGACGGGTTTGATCTTCGGACGTTGCACGAGAGCGGCGATCCCCTGTTTGCTGGTAGGCAGCGTCAGATTTTGGGTTTCATACGTTCGCAGAGCCGCCGTTAAGGTATTGAGATCCGCCTTGACCCGGCTCTCTTTTCCGACGCCGAGCACGCCAACCAGATAGACGATGCCCGAGCCGACCAACAGGGCGATGATCCCCAAAACCAACACCATCTCAATGAGGGAAAAGGCGCGGAAGCTGGCATTTCGTTTGTGTCGTGCAATTTTCATTTTAAATCTAATGAGTGTTTCCTAATTTGGACATTCAGGCCCCCAGACCCGCGATAGTTTGGAAAATGGCGGTGATCATGAGGTAAGCCATTGCGCCAACCATCCCGGCCATCATCACCACCACGGCGGGCTGGATGAGAGCTGCCAATTTCTCAGCGCGCTTGCTGAGTTCCCTGTCGTACCGCTCCGCGGCACGGGCAAGGGCGACCGGCAGCTCGCCCGTATGCTCGCCGACGACGATCATATCCGTGAGCAGGGAGGGGAATTCGCCGGTTTGTTCCAATGCGCTGGACAGATTCGCGCCGTCTCCCACGTCCGCGATGACGGCCTGCAAGCGATTCCTCAGATGCTCGTTAGGTATCGCGGTTCGGGTCAGGCCGAGCGCCTGATTGAGCGGCAGGCCGTTTGACACCAAATTCGAAAGCGTTTCCAAAAATTGGACGTAGAACCGCTCGCGCAGGAGCTGCCCTGTTAACGGAAAGCGCAACTTGAATCGATCCCAGCTGGCGCGGTTTGCCGATTGCCGCGACCACCAGCGCACGAGGGCGAAACCGGATACTCCGGCAGTCAGGATGATCCACCAGTTCGATTTGAAGACGTCACTAATGCTAATGATAAACTGCGCTCCCGCCGGAAGAGATCCGCCGGTCGAGTCGAGCAACTCCATCAACTTGGGAATCAGGAAGACCACAAATAGAATCGCGACGGACAACGCGCTCACGACCAGGAACGCCGGGTAGATGAGCGCGGACAGCACCTTGGCCTTCAGCTCTTCAAGCGTTTGAAGATACTTGGCTTGACGGCGCAGAACCGATGAGAGCGAACCGCTCAACTCACCCGCCATGACGAGATTACAGAACATGTCGCCAAACGAAGGAGATGTCGATCGGGTGGCGGCCGCAAAGCTCTGGCCGTCGCGCAACTTCTCGCGAATGCGTTTCGCCACCGCCTTCAAGCCGGACAATTCCTTGCGGCGCTCCATGATGCCGAGCGCCGGTTCGAGCTGGATCCCCCCATGAAGCAGATCGGCCAATTCCTCGATGAAGGACAAAACCTGGCCCGGCTTGAGACGAATCGGCCCGTCCATGACGGTATCAGATCTTTCCGTTGCCGTTTTGTCGGGTATGGCCCTGAACGTATCGGATTTCCCGGCGGTTCCGACCGGATTCACGCTTACCGGCTGGAGATGCCGGGCAGCGAGGCGGCGCAATGCTTCCCCGCGATCCCCGGCCTCCACCGTGCCGGACGAGAGCGATCCGTTGGCGGCGTAAGCGCTGTATTCGAAGGCCGTCATGATGATGCCGCCGGAGTTACGCTGAGAACCTCTTCAATCGTGGTCTTGCCTTGCATTACCTTTTCCCAGCCATAGCTGCGCATGAGAACGAATCCATCCCGCACAGCCTGGGCGGTGATCTCGGAGCGGGAGGCGGACCGGTTGATCAACTCTTCCATCGCCGGAGTGACCCTCGCGATCTCGTAAAGCGCCAAACGGCCGTGGTAACCCGTGCCCCGGCAGCGGTTGCAGCCCACGGCTGTGTAGATCCTTCCCGCCAACTCCGGAACTCCCGGTTGGCGGGATTGAGCGGCATCGAATTCCCGTGGGGTACGGCAATGCTCACACAATTGACGGACGAGCCGCTGGGCGATAAACGCTCGAACCGAGGACGAAACCAAAAACGGCTCCACGCCCATATCGATCAGGCGCGAAACCCCGCTGATGGCGTCGTTGGTGTGCAGCGTGCTGAAAACCAAGTGGCCGGTCAGCGCGGCCCGGATCGCGATTTCCGTGGTCTCCAAGTCACGCATTTCCCCCACCATGATCACGTCCGGGTCTCCGCGCAGAATACTGCGCAAGCCGCGAGCAAAGGTCAGTTCAATGTCGGGTTTGACCGCGATCTGAACGACGCCCCGCAGCTTGTTTTCCACCGGGTCCTCGATCGTCACAATCCGGCGGTCGGTCGTGTTGATCTCAGAAAGAAAGCAATAGAGCGAGGTCGATTTCCCCGAGCCGGTCGGCCCGGTAATCAGGACAATTCCGTTGGGCATCGCCAGCAATTTGTCGACGACCGCGCTGATACTCTGATTCAAACCCAGCTTCGCGAGCGAAAACTGTTGCTGCCCAAGGAGGCGAAGACTCACGCTCTCGCCCTCCACCGATGGAATCGTGGCGACCCGCACGTCGATGCTCTTGCCGTCCAACTTCAAGTGAATACGCCCATCCTGAGGCAGCCGGCGTTCGGCGATGTCCAGCTTCGCCATGATTTTGAGCCGCGAAATCACCGACGACTGAATCGCCTTCATGTTTTCCGGGGCCGGCACCTCGTTCAGCGCCCCGTCGATTCGGAACCGGATCCGGAAACGGTCATCCATCGGCTCAAGGTGGATGTCCGTGGCTCGTTGCTCCAAAGCGCCACGCAAAACGTGGTTCACGAACTTCAATACCGAGGCCTCTTCATCTGGAACGACGTCCAGCGACATGGCCTCGTCACTCGACAGATTGTCGTCAAAACGATCGTTCCGGCTTTGGATGATCTCCTCAAATGTGTCCGCTCCAACCCCGTAGAGAACCCGGACGCCCTCCATGATCGTGGAGCGCAAAGCCATCCGCCAATCGACAGGGTGAGTCACCCGCCGCGCGATCACCGACTGACGTGTCATGTCGAACGGGTCACAGGTCGCCAGCGTCAGCGTCTGGCCGGCGCCTTCCACGTCGCTCAGGGAAATCGGCAACACCTGGTAGCGGATCGCCAGATCGGCAGGGAAAACCCTGCGCAGCTCGTCAACTCGGGTTGACTCCAGCCCTCCCTCCCACCAAGGCATATCGGCCACTCGCCCGAGTTCGCGAAGAAACGGCTCTTCATCGACCAATTGAGCGTTGAGAACCGCATTGACCCAAGGAGCGCCTGAGCCACGACAGTCTTGGAGAAGCGCCTCCAAAGCTCCTAGATCCTGGCATCCACTACGCTGTGCGATCTGATTTACCATAATTTCCACCTTAATCATTACCTCAATCGGGGAATTCCGCAATCGAGCAATTAAAAATAATCATTAATACCATACTGAGCAAGTAATGAGGATGGCCATCATATAAGTTAATGGCAATAATACGGATTACTTAGACTTCCGACCCAATGATGATCAACGCCAATGAGTCGCATTTATGATTTTTGAAGATCTCTTCGTCGATAGCGAACCCAGGTGGCAGTGAACAGGAAACTTGTTCGCGAAGTCGGCCAGAGCCTGCGAGAACTGTTTCTGCGCCTCGTAGTCGTCTTCGCGAATCCCGCAACGAAGCAGTGAATCGATCACGAATTGAGTGATCCCGAATCGCCGATATGCGTATTCAAAGACTGGCAACAATTCGCGCATAGCAGAAAGCGAGATGACGAATCCCACTCTCCCGGCGGACGACTTCGAGGCGCGGTTGCTCGACCGCGCCTTCGCCCGCATCCTCCACCGGCAACTGCTGGCCAGACGCGCCGCCGGTCTGGCGGTCTCCGAGGGTGGCGAGCGAACGCATCACGTCCTGCAACGCCGCTTCGAGGAGTTGATTGGTTTTTGCAACAACGCTTTCTACCATGGCCAACTACTGACCATTCCAGACCGCCGGACGAAGAGAAAAGCTCCTTGCCGGAAATTTGCGTAACGAAACCCGAAGAGGCGGGGATGCATCTCGGCAGGGCGTTGCGCCAAGGGATCAGTTTCCACCATGTGGAGAACGGGGCTTACAAACAACGTAAGCGTCTCGTTCAGCACCTATTGAGGCATAGATCGTAGACGTCGTAGTTTATCGGCTATGACATCTACGAAAGAGCCGGAGGAGGTCGGGCAGCGACTGTTGCGTGTTGACGCGCGCGG
>JBLHKS010000321.1:0-6067 GCA_047620505.1 Verrucomicrobiales bacterium
CGCGTCGCCACGCTCCAATTCCTTAATCAGCAGCTTCCGTTCTGCAGCGAGCATCTGGCGGGTTAAAATGCTCAAGAAAACGATCTCGGCGCGCTCAATCGGTTTCGTCTCGCGTTTCATCTTGATGAAGATTCGCGAATTTGGCTGTGTCAGGATCTGTTGCGCGTAGCCGTTCATGAGTTCCATGATCTGCGGCACGGAGCCGTCAAGCGAGTTGGCGTCGACGATGAACGTCCGCTCGGACTGGCCAAATTTCTGCAAAAAGTGATCCTGTGGAGCGGGCGAAGGCAATTCCGAAGCGCGAGCTAACGTCATTCCTTTGCTTTGCGCGTCTTTGGTCAGCAACGCGGCCCGCTGCGCGGCGTTGGGTTTCTGCCCTTTCTTGAGCGTGACGTTGGCTGCGGCCATAACCGATTGGCCTTGACCGTTCTTGATGTTCGAATTCGGGTTGAAAGCCATGTAGCGCTTGATCCGATCGTAGGCTTGATCCGGCGTTAGCGGGCCGGTGGCGACGAGGTTGATCAAATTGTTGTAAGCCTCGCCGTTGCGGGCGCGGAATCGATTCGGGTCGTCAAGCATCATCGTTACCAGCGAATCCCACGTCTGCTCAGCCGTCATCCGCCGCAGGATCGGGCCCTGGAAAAAATACGGCTTCGACTCGTCCATCTTCGTTCGCGTCGCGAGCCGGTTGTAGGCCTTCGTGTTGACGATCGCCCACGTGAACGCGCGCAGATCGTAATCGAGATTGACCATCTCCTTCGACAACGTCTCCAGCAGCTGCTGATTGCCTGCCATGCTCGGATCGATGTCGTGCAGCGGCTCGGCCACGCCTCGGCCGAAGAAGCGCGCCCACATTCGGTTGGCGATGTTCATTGCGAAACGCGGGTTTTCCGGCGAGATCAGCCACTCTGCGAGACGCTCGCGATTCGGCCCGGTCGGCTTAGCTTCTTTGCCGAAAGGCGTTCTGGGCGGGACGACCGAATTCGGCTTCGCATCCTCGTAATCGTAAGTTTCCGGCAGACGCAGTTTCTGATCCGTGACCGTCCTCACGGCGAGCTGATTTGCGGCGGTCATTTCGCGCCAGGCGCGATTGTAGCGGTTCGTCGCCTGCCGCAACTTCTGCTGCCCGGCGGAACCCTTCGTGTTGATCTTTTCCTTCCGCTTGATCGCGGCGCTGAGCTGTTCGCGCGTGAGGTTGAAATTCTTTGGCGCGCCCTGTTTTGCGTTCGTGGCTGGAATCCCGCCTTTGGTTTCGAGATCGCCGAAGAACGCAGCTAACTCGTAATATTGGAACTGCGTCCAGTCTGTGAACGGATCGTCGTGGCACTGCGCGCAGGAAATGTCCGTGCCCAGAAACACCTTCGTCATGAACGAGACGTGATCGAGCTTCATCCCGTTATCACGAAGGTGATAAGCCGCCGCCGGGTTCTCCCAGATGCGTCCCTCGGAGGTGATCATCGCCTGAACCCATCGATTGTAAGCCGTGTTTTCGCGCAGATGATTTTTGAGCCAGCCGCTGAATCGTTCCGTCCGCAGCTGGGTTCCAGGCACGGTCGATTGAATGCGGAGGAGGTCAGCGAAGTGGTTATAGGAATGGCTGACGTAGTCGTGAGACGTGAGCAGTTTCGCCAGCAGCTGCTGACGCTTTTTGATGTTGGTCGACTTCAAAAAAGCCTCGGCCTCTTCGAAATTCGGAATCCTACCCGCGATGTCGAGATACACCCGGCGAAGGAACATGTGATCGTTGAGCCCCTCGTTATATTCCAAGCCCTGCTCCGCCAGACCGGCCTCGACCGCGGCGTCGATGCGCTTAACCGCCAAGGCGATCTGCGCGCTTTTCGAGTTCACACTCTGAACGACATAATCTTGATCCTCAGCCGAGAGCGTTCCTAACTTTACCTGCAAAAGCTCGCCGTTCGTCAACCGAAGCTCGACCGTGTCGGCTACCAGTCGGATGATCTCACCTTCGACCTCCTTGCCGGTCACATCCGTCCAAGTTCGTGCGCTCGCCAGTCCAACAAGCGTCAGGAACAAGAGAGCGACGGAAAGATTGCGCATCTCGAGATTCAACACCGCATCCACTTCCGATACAATCCAGAAGACTTGCGACTGATCGGCGAAATGGCATGCCAGAATCCGCTCATGCTTCGGCAACGAGAGCGTGGCCGAGAAGGATGCCCTGGCAGAAACTCAAGTATGAGATTTCTTCTGCTCTTCCTTTTTGTAGTGCCCGTTTTTGGCCAGGACGACGACTCGGAGCATCGAGTTTGGCATTTCTGGCGCAACGAATGCGCGGGTTGTCATGGTCAGGACGGGAAGGGCGTCGACGCCATCAAATCTCCGGCGATTGCGGGGCTCCCAGATTATTACGTGATGCAGCAAATTCGAAAGTACCGGCTCGGGCTTCGGGGTGCTGAGAAGAGCGAAGAAAACGTCTATTTCATGCATCGCGAGGCGGAGGCGCTGGGCGACGAGCTGTTCAAGGACCTGGCGCGGATCATTTCTGGAATGGAGCCTCATCGAACTTTGCACAGCACGATTGGGGATATCGAGCGCGGGAAAAGGCTCTATCAAAAGCATTGCACGGACTGCCATGGCCCAGCAGCTGCTGGCGACGCGGCGAAGGAAGCGCCTCCGCTGCATGGATTTCAGGACTGGTATCTGGTTGAGCAGATTGAGCGATTCAAGCGCGGCCGCCGGAAGTCTGATCCGTTAAATCTGGAATCAGTCAAAATGCACCTGATGGCGAGATCGCTGTGGCGCAGGAGCGATATCAACGCGCTCGCCGCCTTCATCACATCAAATCTGGATGGACAGACGGACGCCGATCCTTGATTCCGAATAAAAGAAGGGCTCATCCGCCTTTGCGAATGAGCCCTCTGGAATTGATTGATCAATCGCCGCCAAATCAGGCTTCGATCGAATAACCGTCGCGATACGGCAGCGCCATGATCGCTTTCTGCGCCTTGTCGTTTCCGACCACAGTCTCCTTGGCCGGATCCCACTTCAGCTCGACGTCGCCGAGTTCGCGCGAAACGTAAGCGAGGTGGCCCGGCGTGATTGAGCGGTGAGCGTTTTCGGCCGGCGCGACGGATTCCTTCCGCGACTTGACGCTGTCGACGAAGTTCCGCTGGTGACCCGGCGAATGGTAAACTTTGACGTCGCCCGGATCGAATCCGTCGGCGATCCACTCCTTGTTCGAAGCGTCGAATTTGCCGCGAGTCACCCAGATCCAGCCGTTTTCGCCGATCCACTTGCAACCCATCTGGTTGCGCGAGGACATCACGACTTCGGCACCACCGGCGTATTTCGAGACGACGTCGTACTGCCAGGCGCTGTCATAAATATCCGGCGTCTTGCTGTAATCCCAGTTGCGAGACTGAACCGAAATCGGACCGCCGTTTCCGCCCGTTGCTTCCTGGCCAAGGCCCCAATGAGCGATGTCGTTGTGATGGCCGATCCAGTCCATCAGCTGACCGCGGCCGTAAGCCGTGTGCCAACGCCAAGCCCAGTGGTGCCGCGCCTGCATGTAGGGCAGAACCGGGCTCGGTCCGCACCAGGTGTCGTAATTCTCGGGCGCTTCCTTCAGCTCAGCACTGCCGTCAGGAGCAGTCTTGCCAGCCGGCAGGCCGACCTCGACTTTCGTGATTTTTCCGAGCAGACCGTTGCGAACGACGTTCACCGCATGGCGGAATTTGCCGTCACTGCGCTGCTGCGAGCCGACGGTGAAGATCGCTTTCTGCTCCGCGACGGTCTTGTAAACCGCCTGACCTTCCGCGAAAAAGTGGGTCACCGGCTTCTCGCAATAAACGTCTTTGCCAGCGCGAAGAGCCGCGAGCGTGATCAGGCCATGCCAGTGATCCGGCGTCGCCACCTGAACCGCATCAATGTCATCGCGAGCGATCAGTTCCTTGAAATCGGTGTAAGCTTTGCAGTCGGAGTTGCCGTATTTTTTGTCGATCTCCATCTTGCCACCCTCAGCGCCGTAAGTCCGGCCCTTGTCGAATTCATTACGGCCAAAGTGCTTCTTGTGGCAGTCCGCGACGGCGACGCCCTGAACGTCCGAGTGATTGAGGAAAGCCTGCATCACGCCGAATCCGCGGTTGCCGATACCGACGAAGCCCATGTTGACGCGCTCGCTCGGAGCGGGCTTGTCGCCCTGTCCGAGAGCGGAGGAGGGAATGATGGTCGGGAAGCCGATTGCGCCAGCAGCTGCTGCGGTGTTGCGGATGAAACTCCGCCGGTTGGGTTGTTGTATTGGGTTTTTGCTCATAATGCCAAAATGAAAAACGGGTTGTTTGGTAGGGCAAACTTAAGAGCGCCAGCAACGGAGGGGCAAGCCGCGATCCACGGAAATTGAGCATCCGAGCGCCTCAGTCGAAGGCCGAACCGACGGTGCCTGGCCGCCTTAAAAAGTCGCTTCGCGAGTCTGATTGCTGTCTCACGGTCCTGAAGTCCGGCCAGAGTCCATTAGTTAACGAGAACAAACCGTTGGGCAGCTCGGCTGTGACCAGTCGCCAAAAAGATGTGGAATCAGTTCGATTGGGAGTATTATCCCGAATGGCGACAGCCTACATAGAAACGACGATTCCAAGTCTTTACGTCGGCAGGCCATCACCACGCCTTGTGGAAGCGACTCGCCAGAATCTCACAAAAACCTGGTGGGATTTCCATCGAAGTGAGTTCGATCTTGTGTGTTCACAAACTGTTCTCGACGAATGCAGTGATGGAGAACCTGAGATGGCTTCAAAGCGTCGACAATTGCTCGACGGAATCCCGTTGCTCGAACTCTCAGAAGATGTTGAGAAAATATCAGAAGAACTCCTGCAACGACAGATCATTCCAACGAAGGCTGCGGATGACGCGATCCACATCGCAGTGGCGTCGGTTCACGAAATCGACTATCTGGTTACGTGGAATTGCAAGCATCTTGCCAACCCCCGAAATTGGCGTCGAATCTCCGATTGTGTTGCGAACTTTGGCTATCGGGCTACTGTGATTTGTACCCCTGAGGAATTAATTGGCGATGATAGCTAACACGGAAATGACCATAATTGAGGAAGTGCGCGCATTTAAGGAAGCGAACGCCGCTCAGCACGACTTCGACATCTCACGAATCATTGCTGCGGCCCGTCAGCGACAGGAAAGCTCTGATCGCAAAATCATCCGGCAAGGCGAACAATGGGTTGCAGGCGACGGCGGTGACGTCATTCCTGTGAATGAAAATCAACCCCGCGGAGCCTGAACCCGGACGGTGCGGAAGCGAAACGGTAGCTCAAATGATTTCATCAGCACTACTTCCCATTTGGATTCTATGGTGCCTTTGCGGCTGGGGGGTGTTCGCGTATTTGGCGAGTGCCCGGTTTTTAAACGCAAAGAGGTCTACGAGGTGGATTTGCTTCTTTAGCGGATGCGCTCTGAATCTCTTGGCGAACTTCTGTTGGTTCTTGCACGCCCCCAGCCTTCCTTATGGCCTTTGGAGTTCGTATTACCGATACTACGAAACCTGCGTGGAGGTTATCAATGGGCTTCCGCTACTACTGACCCCCTTGGTATTGATATACAATTCAATTCCGGTGGACGCTGAAAAGGAACGCCAAATCCGAATCTAACAAGCTCCTGCAATCCCGCCGAAGAACCTAATAATGGGCGGGAGGCGCGTGGGATTTACGCCGAATGAAAACCGCAAAGAAAGGCTAAAGCAAATTGAACCAAAAAAGAGTGGCATTTTTCTGTGGCCTGCATTGCGATTGAATCCACTGCGCCCTCGTTTCCAGCGCCTTACGTAAATGTGCTTGATGTCGGATTTTGTGACATCAGTTCTCCGGACTTGATATCACTCCGAACGAATAACACTGTTAGTCAAAAAGAGAATGAGAGCATCCCTCAGATATAATGGGAAACTTTCCTATGAACGATTCAGGCCGTTCTTTGAAGCTTCAGTCGAAGTGAATGACGCTCTGGCACTATATGTTCGGGGAGATTTGGAGAAACAGTTTACAATATCCTGCGCTAAGACGAAACTCGTATTGGTCGAAGAGATTAATCTTGGCACACGCGAATGGAC
>JBLHKS010000322.1:0-6032 GCA_047620505.1 Verrucomicrobiales bacterium
AGCGTGTAGCGATCGAGTTCATTGAGGAACGCAGTCTTGGCTTTCGCCAAAGCGGTTTTGAGAACGCAGACCGGCGCGATGCAGCAGGTTCCTTCGCGAGGCGGCATGCACTCGACCAGGCCGAAGCTCTCTGTTTTTCTCAGGACCTTGCCGATATTGATCTCTGCGGGATCGTGCGCTAACTGGATTCCTCCACCTCGACCGCGTGTCGTTTCGACGACCCCGATTTTCGCCAAGTGATGAACGACTTTCACGAGATGATTCCGGGAAATTTGATAAGCCTCAGCGATCTCCCGAACTGAGGTCCGCTCCGCGGTATCGCGCAGCCCGACATAGATCAGCGTGCGCAAGGCGAAGTCGGAGAACTGGCTCAGTTCCATAATCTGTATTCTGGATGCAGATTTGGACATTTTAAAAGGTTTTCGCGTGGGATTTTGGCGCGCCGATGGCGTTCATGGAATGGCCGCGACCTCATCAATTTCCTTTCGCTGCGTCAAAGACCGCCAGCTAGGGACGGAGAAAAAGGCGGCCTGATTTAAGAGAGAATTCAACCGCAGCCCGAGCAGCCGCCCGTCTTCTGCTTCCTCCGCTTGCGAACCGCTCGCCAGACAAACGCCGCCAGCGTGATCCCCACGATCACGAGCGCCGCCCAGCTCTGCCAGTCTTCGAACATCGGTCGTCAGGAAAATCCCATCAGTTTCCCGCCTTGGAAAACGATTAGCGCCCCGAGGTAAGCCGCGGCGGTCATGTAGCCGATCTGAAATAACGGCCAGCGCCACGAATTCGTCTCTCGCCGTACCACGGCGACCGTGCTGAGGCATTGCATCGCGAAAACGTAGAAAACCAACAAGCTCAGACAGGTCAGCGGGGTGAAAACTTTGGTTCCGTCAGGGCGTTTCGCTTCGCGGAATTTGCCCAGCAGCTGCCGGGACGTTTCGTCGTCGTCCTCGGACTCAACGCTGTAGGTCACGGCCATCGCGCTGACGAAAACTTCGCGCGCGGCGAACGAGGCGACGAGGCCGACGCCGATCTTCCAGTCGTAACCGAGCGGCTCGATCACCGGCTCGATGAAATGGCCGATTTTACCGGCGAAGCTCTGCTCTTGCTGGGCTGCCCCGTCAGCGCCTTCGAGCTTCGGATAGGTCTGAGCCGCCCAGAGCAGAATCGACAGGCCGAGGATGATCGTTCCGGCGCGTTTGATGAAAATCTTGGCGCGTTGCCAGAGGTAAATTCCGAGTTCTTTCAGCGACGGCCGTTTGTAGGTCGGGAGCTCCATGATATTGGAGGATTTCTCGCCGCCCTTGAGAAATCGATTGAAGATCCAAGCGAAAACAATCACGCCTAACGTGCCCAGAAGATAAAGGCCAAGCAACCAGGGAACCATTTTCATCGGATTGCCGACTGCGGCGGGGATGAAAACGAAAAGCAGGATCGCGTAGACCGGAAGCCGCGCTGAGCAACTCGTCAGCGGCGCGACGAGGATCGTGATCAGGCGGTCTTTCGGGTTGTCGACGGTTCGTGCGCCCATCACGCCGGGCACAGCACAGGCGTAAGACGAAAGCAGCGGGACGAACGATTTTCCGCTGAGCCCAACGGCTGACATCGCGCGGTCGAGCATGAACGCCAGTCTCGAAAGGTAGCCGGTGCTTTCCATCAGGCCGATGAAGAAAAACAGGATGAGAATTTGAGGGAGGAAAATGAGAACGCCGCCGATTCCAGCGATGATTCCGTCGGTGATCAGGCTGCGGAGATCGCCCTCTGGCATGACTCCTTCGACTAAACCGGAGAGCCAGCCGAACAGCCCGTCGATCAGGTCCATCGGAATCGTCGCGACGCTGAAGATCAGGAAAAAAACACCGGCCAGGATCGAAAACGCGATCGCTGGGCCGCCGACCGGATGCAGGGCGATGCGATCGATCTGCTCAGTTCGGTTGGGGCGGTTCGGATCGACCTGGCAGCTCGTGCCTTCGCAGATTTCGCGAATCGCGCCGTAGCGGCTGGCGATTAGTTTGTCCTCCCAGTCTTCCTTGCTCGCGTGGTGAGCTGACTCCGGTTCGTAGAGCGCCGCGCGGTTGAAAACCTTATCTTCTCCGCCTTGCAGAACGGTCTCCAATTCATCGGGCAAAGGAACGTTGTGATGGCTCGCTGCGAGGTCGCTTCGGCTCAGCGCGATCCGAAGTTTGTCGAGCCCCTTTCGCGAGCTCGCCTGCATCGCAACGACCGGAACGCCTAACAAATCGCTCAATTTTTGCGGATCGAATTCGATGCCTCGGCTTTCGGCGATGTCCGTCATGTTCAGGACGATGATCGCGGGTAGACCAAGCTCGAGAATCTGAGTCGCAAGGTAAAAATGTCGCTCCGCATTCGAGGCGTCGAGCACGCAAACGACGACGTCCGGCCTTGGCGTGTCCTCGCGTCGCCCGAGCAGCACGTCGCGCATGATTTCTTCGTCTGGCGACTGCGCGTTCAGGCTGTAAGCGCCCGGCAGATCGATCAGCCGAAACGTCTCGCCGTGATGCCCGAAAAATCGCCCTTCCTTGCGTTCGACCGTGACGCCGGGAAAGTTGGCGACCTTCTGTCGAAGGCCAGTGAGCGCGTTAAAAATCGTCGACTTCCCGCAATTCGGATTTCCCGCCAGGGCGAAAACTTTGGGTTTAACCGGGCTGCTCACGCTGCTGGGACGGCGACCGGTTGAATCTGAATCTGACTGGCTTCAACTTTGCGAACCGAAAGTAACGACCCGCCGACCTGAATTTGAAGCGGATCTCCGAGCGGTGCGCGGCGCAGCACTTTGACCTCGACTCCCGGCAGAATGCCAAGCTCCTGAAAGCGCTTCATGAGCGGCGAGCCGTCGTCAAAACTGGCGATGGTTCCGCTTTGACCGGATCTTAGCTGATCGAGGGAGGTCTTTGGCTGGGTAGAAAATGCTGTGGACATGATTGGGGCGGTTTCGGGATGTCGGCAAATGAGACTGAGTCTCATTCTCAGAGTTCACCGGTAGAGGAACCGAATTTGAATCTCAAGTAGAAACATCACGAACCGGCCAGCAGCTGCTGAAGTTTCAGGGAGCGTCAACCAGCTCAAGCGCGCTATTTTCGTCGATTTGTCGTCGTGCACCGTCAGCAACTGCTGATCGATCTCGTGACCCCACTGCTGAACTCCGCGCCTAAAAAAGCCTTCCGCGTAAATCACGTATTCCTGAATTTCGCTTGAGGCAGGCAGGCTCGGGCTCGACATCCGCTGCGGAAAACAAGATCACGCGGAACTGCATTTTCTCATCCGCATTGGCGATCGACGCCGAGGCGAAACGTCCGAGAAATTAGAGAGTTGTTAGGGCCTTCATGGTTTCAAAGTCGCCTTGCGCTTCTCCACAATTTCGAATGGATCCGCCGGCGCGATTTCCGGCTCGACGAATTCTGCCAGATCGCGGAGCGCAATCACCTGGTAATCGTTCTCGGCGAGATAATTGATGTAAGCCTCGAACATTTCAGGATCGCTGCTGACCCAATTGTGAGCCGTGTCGGGAGCGCCGTGAAATTGTAGAATCGCGATCTTCCCTTCCTTGGCCTGCTCAGCCGCCCTGACAAAATCCCCAAGCTTCCAGACGGGCCGCGCATCGCCCGCAGACGGCAGCAGCATTGGATGATCCTTGCCTGGCTCGAACGCAAAACCGCGGCCCTCATCATAAGGAAATTCCGGCCCGCCTCCGCGTCGCGCCCAGAGAATTCCGTGCTCGCGCAGAACTTCGAATGCCTTCGTAGTTGTTCGGTTACCCGGCCACGCGAAGCTGACCGGACTAGGAATTCCGTGCGCCTTGCAACGCTCTTCGATCGCCAGCAGCTGCTCGCTGAGTTTGAGCACGGCGATCTCGCTAACCGCCATGTGATCCCGCGTGTGGTTGCCAATTTCAAACCCGTCTTTGTGGAGCTGCGCGATCTCCTCCCAACTCATGTAGTCGGTCTTGTTCGTCGCAAAATCCCAGCCTTCGGTGATGAAAAATGTCGCGCTGAATCCGCGCTTTTTGAGGATCGGCCGGACGACCGTGAAGTGCGATTTGGATGAGTCATCGAAAGTGAGGACGACCAGTTTGTCGGGAATCGGTTTCAGCTCAGCCGCGCCTGCGAAGGGCAGCGTCGCGATTCCTAGCAAGAAAGGCAGGAGGCGCGACGCCGTTATTTTTTGGAGAAGGCGAATCATGGATCGGATTTTGCCCTTGATTGATCGGAGCGTCGAGCGAAACACCGCGGCTTGCGATCCGCGCCGTCTCGCCCCAGACTCGTTCCTGCAATGAGCTCTCCATTCCGAATCGCCTTCCTTGGTATCGACAACCCGCATGGTGCCGGGTGGCGCGATCTATTTAAGAACTTCGGCGATGAGATCGAGATCACCGCGATCGTTCCAGGTTTTGGCGGCGCGACCCACAGCTTGGAGGAGCGACTCGCCCACGTCCCGCGCTTTGAAACGGTCGATCAGTTGCTCGAAGGCGGCGAGTTCGACGGCGCGTTTGTCGGTCTGTCGAATGACGAGGCCCCAGCAGCTGCTGCGCGGCTCGCGGAAGCGGGAAAGCACATTCTTGTCGAAAAGCCGATGGCGGGAAGCGCCGCAGCGGCGAGGCCTGTCGTCGATGCTGTCGCCAAATCCGGTGTTGCGTTTCAGAACGGTTTCATGTGGCGCTACGACGAGTTGGCGACCCGGATGAAGGCCATGGTCGATGACGGCCGGTTTGGAAAACTCGTTAGCATCGAGATGAATTTCGTCACCAGCGACGTCCGGCTCCGCAACCCAAATCACTACGTTTTTGATCGCGAAATCAGCGGTGGCGGGTTCTTCAATTGGCTCGCCTGTCATTACCTCGACATGTTGTTTTACGTAACCGGTCAGAAGGTCGTTGGCGTGACTTCGAGGGTCGGCGTGTTCGGTCCGAACGATACGGAAATGGAAGACGGCGGGATTGCGATTCTGGATCTGTCAGGAGGTGGAGTTGCCACGTTCGTCGGCGGCTATTGGCTGCCGCGCTGGGCTGGCGAAGCGCACTGGGCGATCCGTGGGAGCGAGCGCTGGGTTCACTGGGATCCAAGCCGCGCGGGGACGGGCGGCGCGCTCGAAATCCATGGGCCTAAGCCGCAGTGGAACGCGATGGATGAAGTCTTCGAGCTGCCTTTGGACGACACGACCGGTTATGGCGGGAAGCGCGGATTAGATTTGGTTCGCGATTGGCTCGATGCGGCGCGTGCGGGAGGTCGGCCCTGCAGGAACTCGCCGCAGACGACCGTCGAAACGCTGTCGCTGATCGATGCGATTTACGAAGCCTCAGAATCCGGCCGGCGAGTCGAATGCTCGATCGGCTGATCCGAGGCAGATCCAGGGGTAAGCGAATCAAGGCTTCAGCTCGACGGTTTTGGCCCAGTCTTCCCAGTCAGCTGCCATCTTTTTGACCCGATCAGGATTGTCTCCAGCGAGGTCGTTGATTTCTGAACGGTCCTCAGCCAGATCATAGAGTTCCCACCTTTTATCGCTCGCGCCCCAGACGAGTTTCCAATCGCCTTGTCGGATCGCCCGATTGCCCATCAGCGCCCAGCTGATTGAATCGTGTGAGTCCCGCTCTTTGCCATGCAGAACCGGAACGAGGCTTTTGCCTTCAACTGGCAAGATCTTTTCGCCTTGGAACTCGCTTGGATACTCGGCGTCTGCCAATTCGAGAAGCGTCGGCATGAAGTCAACGATGTGACCGACTTGATGCGTGATCGCGCCCTCGGCGACACGCCCCGGCCAGCGCACGATCATTGGCGTGGCAATTCCGCCCTCGTAACACCAGGTTTTGTGTCTGCGGAAAGGCGAATTCTGCGCCCAACCCCAGCCCTTGCCGACAAATTCATAGCCGCGGCGGTCGCCAACTTTAATACCTCCTGATTTCAAGCTCGAAGTGCAATTCACAGGTGGAAAGTAAGGTTAACCGGGATAATCCTGAAACCGAGCGATTCACAGTTGCACAATGACAGGATATACCCAGTTAACCGAAGGAGAGCGTAACC
>JBLHKS010000323.1:0-5975 GCA_047620505.1 Verrucomicrobiales bacterium
CAGCTGTCGGCAAAACTGGTTGGCGAACAAATTCGAATTCTCCTGCGAAATTTCCCGGTCGCCGCGATCAAGACCGGCCTTCTTGGATCGGCTGAGGTGATTCGGGAAGTCGCTGCAGCGCTCGAATCGACCACGATTCCGGTTGTGATCGATCCGGTTTCAATCGCTTCGACCGGAGATCGGCTAGCGGAAGATGGATTCGAAAACGAGCTTCGCAAATTCATCGAGAGCCGAGCAAATTTGGTCACGCCGAATCGAGCCGAGGCCCAGCAGCTGCTGAGTCGGCCGATCGAGGATGCGCGTGGTTCCGCAATCGAACTCAGCGCGAATCTGGGTTGCGCCGTTTTGCTCAAAGGCGGGCACTTCGAAGGATCCGAATCGATCGACTGGCTCGCGCAAAACCAGAATGCTGTGCCGATTTCCGGCTTGCGGATCGAGGGCCTCGACGTTCACGGAACCGGTTGCACCTACTCAGCTGCGATCGCCGCTCAACTCGCGTTAGGCCGCGAAATGGTCGAAGCCGTTCGCCTTGCACGGGCTTACCTTCACTCGACTCTAGCTAACCACCTTCATTGGCCGGCATTGAGTGGCGGCAAAGACGTAAAAGCCCTGGCGCATTTCGCGAAACCTGGTCAAGTTCTTTCATGACTCGGACTTCTCGCGCCCTCGCCGCGTTTCTCGCGCTTTCCTTAGGCAGTCCCGCGCTTCAAGCAGACGACCGGATAGATTCGCTGACTCAAGAGGCCCTTCAAGAAGCCTTTCGCGTTCTCAGGAGTGATTTCATTCGGCATGACGAACTCACCTACGAAGAAATCAACCGAGCTGCCCTCGACGGTTTGCTTCAACGACTCGAGTTGGGAGCTGAGTTAGTCTCAAGCAGCGGCGAAGGAACTGACGATGAATCCAAGATCGAATTCTACGCCGATCTGATCACGCCAGCGATCGGCTACATTCGCCTCGCCTGCTATCAGGCGGAGGAAATCGAAGAATTCGACGAATCTCTCGCCGGTCTTCAAGACGCCGAGGCTGATACGCTGATCCTGGACCTGAGAGCGCCCCAGCCAAACGCCGATCTTAACTTTGCTGCGCGGATTCTCGATCGTTTCGTCGAAGCAAACACGGTGCTTTTCAGAATTCAAAAGCAACGCGATGCGCGGCCCAAAAACTATTTTTCGCAGGCATCAAATCGATCATGGGACGGCAATCTGATTGTCCTCGTCGACGAAGAAACCTGCAATGCGGGCGAAGTTATCGCGGCTCTCCTTAATCAGAAACGCGACTGCATCATCATCGGTCAGAAAACGCGAGGTCGGACGGTCGAGTATGAAAAAATCGCATTAAACGAAAAGACCTCGCTCAAATTCGCAGTCGCCGAAGTCGTGCTCGCCGACGAATCGCCGCTCTATCAAGTTGGCGTCCAGCCGGATCTGGTGATCCGGCCAGATCTACCATCGAAGGGAAAAATCTTCGAGAAAACCAAGACCAACGCGATTCAGAGCTACATTTTCGACCGAGCTCGGCCCAGAATGAACGAAGCCGCTCTGGTCCACGAAACCGATCCGGAACTCGACTATCATTTGGCGCGAGCCCGCGGAGAAATCACCGAATTCGATCGGACTCCGCTCCAGGACCGCGTTCTCCAACGCGCAGTCGACATGCTCCTTTCCATGGCGCATCTCGAAGCCGAGGAGGAATAAAGAAAAAAAATCAAAAAAACTCTGCGTCTCCGCGTCTCTGCGTGAGCCCTTTTCGGACGCTCACCGCTCCTCAAGCAGACCAACGAGCAACCCCCACTCGTATCGCGACTTCTTCCAGTTCACCGTATCCTTCGATTCCTGAGCCGCGTTCGTCGCCATCAACCGAAGCTCACTTGGAGCCATCTGGTGGCCGCCGGGAACCCATTCGTCCTGCTTGTAGGTAAAAATGCTGTGAATCGTCCCGCCGCCGCCGCAGGAATGGCAGGCGATACAGGATTGCATAGTCGTTTTGATTCCCGTGCCCTCCGTCTCACGATCATAGACGTCCGCAGTCTGAAGTAAGGAAACCCGGAGCGGTTCGCTCAAGCCAATCGGCACGAGTCCACCGTGGCCTTCGGCAAAAAGGCTGCTGCGTTTCATCCGAAATTTGACCGCCGCCTGGATGTTTTCATGATCGGTTAATCCGGTTCCGACTTGTCGATAGATTCGCATCTGCAACGTCTGCGTCAGCGGCGTAACCTGGATCTGGCCGGCATCATCGATCGCTGTCATTTGCCGAAGCAGCGCCGTCTTCGTGCCGACCGGAAACTGCGGAAGATCTTTTGAATCACGCACTTTGACCTGCTGCGTTGCCTGGTTGAGCTCAGCCAAGTATTTCAGAGTCGGAGCGCGACCGCCGGGAACCTGGATGAAAACGAGGAACGGCGAACGGCCCTGATAATATTGGGTGTGAACTGGCGCGATCGGGCCGTCAATCGCACCGCGGACACAGATCCAGGAGCCTTCCGGGTCGAGCAAGTCGGTCGGTAAAAAGGGTTCCTTCGGATTTTCGAGATCGAAGTCATTCGCGAAAACGCCAGCAGCTGCTGAGTTGGCGAGGTTGTCAGGAAGGGCGGCAATTTCTTCGGGAGAGAGCGCTAGACGGCGAATTGCGAGCGCCAAACGCGACCGCAAGTCCGCATTCGGTTCTGCGGATCTGGAACTGGCGCTCCAGTCGAAAACAGCCCAGAGATCGTGCTGAAGAACCGCCTTTTTCAGAGAATCGGCGATGAGCGCGTGACCATCTTTCGTGAGAAATTCGTCGAGGACCGTGATTGCAGTCTCGTGGCGGGCCCCTGTCTTCAAGAAGCCCGAAGTGTCAGGCCAAAGCGGAGGATCAACGACGTCAGAATCCAGATCGACATCGGGTCTCGCGAAGAATACGTGATGAAGGCGATTCCAGAGGTGAGACGGATCCGGATCGTAAATCGGAGCTGCAGCTGCCGAATCACCGGCCTCATTTTGGTCGGCCCAAACGTTGCCCAGCGTCATCGCCGCTGTGGCAAATATTATGATCATCGGGAGCGTTTTCATAGAGGTCAGTCTACCCTCTAAATGCTCCTGAAGGGAAAGATCTTACGGCTTTTTGGCGGCCGGGTCGCGATCAACGACGGGATCGTTTTGAATCGAGGCGCTTGGGTAGGGGAGAATGTTGATGTCCTTCGATTTTTCAAAGGCGACGATCCTAACGAACCGTAGAGACAGGTCTTCGGCGTCAAAAATCAGGTTCAGATTGCCGCGTTGAGGCTTTCGGCGGTTGCTTTCAGGCAGCGTCATCCACTGATGACGACACCAGACGTTCGTGCCGGTTTTGGCCTTGTCAGGATCGACGGGGTGCGCCCGCATCGTTTGGAAACGCTCGTCTCGAAGGCGCTTCAGCTCTCGCGAGATGTCCTTGAATTTCTGATTCGCCAAGCCGCCTTCTCCGGTTAGCGGCGACGGTGCGAGCTCAAGAAATGCAGCCTCGTCGTCGTTCCAGAGAGCGTCAATGATCGACTCTCGGCGATGATCGAGGTCATCCGGATTGAAGACGAGCGCTTCAGATGGTCCGGTTCGGTTGTTCCAGCTCCGCGGCAGAACCCCGTTGATCTGGCGGCCTGAATATTCGCTGGCGTTCTCAGCGTCTTCGTAATTTCGAGGATTCGCCGCCGGCTCGTCCGCGGACAGCACGACGGCGAAACTCAGAATCAGAAACAGGATTGCAGGCCGCTGTTTCACGGTTTGATCAGGATTTGATCTCGAAAATCGCTTCGATCTCGACTGCTGCGCCAGTTGGAAGCGCGGAGAATCCGAGGGCGCTGCGAGCGTGATAGCCGTCGCCGTCTTTGCCGAAAATTTCATGGAGCAGGTCCGACGCGCCGTTGATCACGAGGTGCTGATCGGTAAATCCGCCGTCCGAATAAACGCAGCCGAGAAGTTTAACGACTTTGAGATCGTCGAGAGTGCCGTGGGCGTTGTGAACCGAATTCAGGATCTTCTGCGCGCAGTCTTTGGCGGCTGCATATCCTTCTTCGACGCTCACACCCGCGCCGAGAATTCCTTTCGCGTCGCTCGTGTGGCCAGATGTGATCAGCTGGTTGCCGGACTGGATGCAGAGATTCAGGTAACCGGGCTGCTGAGTCGAAAATTCAACTCCGAGGTCTTTTGCTTTTTGAGTGTAGCTCATGACGCGACCGGTCCGCGAAGTCGCCGCACGTCGCAAGGGCAAATTGCGGCTGAGCAGCTGCTGGCCTCTAACCGAGGAGTCCGGACCTGACGATTTCGGCTCCAGCGACCATGTTTTCCAGCTTTCGCTTCGCTGCCC
The DNA here is from genome assembly GCA_047620505.1 of Verrucomicrobiales bacterium. Lineage (GTDB taxonomy): Bacteria > Verrucomicrobiota > Verrucomicrobiia > Verrucomicrobiales > DEV007 > JBLHKS01. The sequence continues at coordinate 4,321 of JBLHKS010000323.1, forward strand.
AGCGCGCGGTTTGGCTCAGGCCGCAATCGGGCGCAAAAACGAGCCGATCAGCTGGCGCGTGCTTCAAGCATTCGCGAATCCGCTCGGCGATAAATTCTGGCGTCTCGATGAAATAACTTTTCACGTCGATCACGCCGACCGCGACGTCCATCCGCTTGGCGACCTCGCCGATGACCTCCAATTCCGCGTATTCGCGGCTGGCCATCTCCAAATGCAGCTCGTCGACTTTCAAATCCAGAAAATCCGGGAAAAGCGGGGCGTAACGGCGGAAACCAACGGCGTGGCCCTTGAAATTCCCGAAGCACAGATGCGTGCAGAGCCGCGTTTTGCCGACGACGGGCTCGACCGTGCGATTGAAGATGTCGACGAAGCGCTTGGTGTCCTCTTTATATCCGTAGCAGCTCATCGAGGGCTCATCGACGCAGATTTCTTCGCACCCGGCTTCGACCAGATCGACCAGCTCCTGTCGGACGATCGGCAGCAGCGCCTCTGTGATCGCGTAGCGGTCTGGGTACTGGTCATTCGGTAGGAGCCGACCGCTCATCGTGAAGGGACCGGGCACGCTCATTTTCAGGCGCGGTCCAGGTGGGGCGAGGCGGCGCAAGCGCTCGAATTCTTCGACCGTCCCGAGTCCGTTTGGAGCCAGCAGCTGCCCACTGATTTCGTGTTTTCCGCGTTGATCGTGAGCCGGCGGGCCGAAATTTCGAGGACTCGCGGGCTCAAGGTCGATTCCTTCGAGATGCCCGTAGAAACTCAGGTTGAAGTCAAACCGCGTCTGCTCGCCGTCGGTGATCACGTCGAGACCGGCTTGCGTCTGGTCTTGGATCGCGACGACAGCCGCGTCGTCCTGCATTTCGGCGATGTCAGCAGAGCCGAATTCGGTCAGGTTTTGCGATGCGAATTCGAGCCAGCCGGGAAATGGGTAGCTGCCGATGACGCTGGTTCTGAGCGGGCGTTCCTGCATGAGGGAGTTTGAAGCGGAGGCGCGAAAGTTCAATCGGAACGAACTCAAACAAGCGGATTGGTCAGCGCGCGCAAATTCCGAGGACTGGCGAATTTTCCGAGCCGATTCCGTTCCGGCAGCCAATTGAAACTCCACCATCGGTCAAAATGCAGGCGTCAATGCCTTCCGGGCAGACAAAGCCGATGCGTTCTCGTTCCATGAACGAAATCAGATCCGCCAGAATCGGGCAGGTCTTTGGGAAATCTCCAAACGCCTCTTTGATCTCGACAGAATCGAGCTTGCCATCGTACCAGATTGACATGTCGCTTACGCAATCTTCGGCAAAACTCACGACCACAGAGCCGTAGTGCCAGTGCCTAGTCTCCTGAAAGTCCTCGATCAACGGTTCATTCCATCCAATGTCGTCGATTCGTCCTTTCCAATCGTCCGGGGCGCCAAGCTTTCGGATGACGAATTGTTTCGAGTCGCCCTTGTCGATTGGAGGAATTACGCCATCCCGAAGGAATACGGCCAAGTTTTCGGACTTCACTTGAGAGCTGGAATGATTGGAGGTCGTAGCAGAATTTGAATTGCCGTTAGTAAAGCGTCCCGGGCTTCTCGGCATTCAGGATTTCGATTCCCTCGAAATTCTCACGGATTTCGCCAGCAACTCCTGTCATCCCGAGCCTGCCGAGGGACCTCTGCGATGACG
>JBLHKS010000324.1:0-5857 GCA_047620505.1 Verrucomicrobiales bacterium
CTTGGCCTTCGCCACGCCCTGAAATCTTTCCCCATCGCCTGCCACATCGCCGTGGCGTTGAAGTAGCCGTCGTCGGCGCGCTGGGCGATCGTGAACCCCAGCTGCCGCAATGGCTTCAGTCGTTCATGTAATCCGCCCCTCTACGGAAGCGATCGCCGAAGAAAGATTGATCTCAAGCGCCTTGGCTAATCTTCGGCAGAAGGAAAGAGTCGGTCGACGTTCCCCGTTCTCAATCATCGTCACGCCGGTTCTACTCACGCCAGCGAGGGCGGCGAGTTTTTCCTGCGACCAGCCCTTCTCAAGTCGGGCGGCCCTGAACTCGTCGACCACCATTTGGGAAAACCGGTCTGATTCCTCAAGATCCAAGGAGCCGACGGTAGTCGTTGACGAGGCTATAAGACTACGTCACTATAGTGACTGGATCAGGAAGTTGGGGTTTGAGCCGGGCAACCGCTTTCAGCAACTGATAGCGGGAGCTGGAAGGCTGTTCAGCGCCATCCCGCCCGGTCCAAACAGAAACCGCTCACCCAACTTGAACAACAAGCCATGAAACGAAGAAGGTTGATTTACATAGGGGCAGGAAGCATCGCCGCAGTAACAACCGGAGGTCTCTGGACACGCAAGGCGATTGCTGAACAACAATTCACTAAACAGTTGATGATTGAGGCGACCGGCGAAGTCGTCCCGATGCAGACCGCTGTTTTGACGGAACTCCCTCAGCGGGTCAGCGAGGAGTTTAGAATCTGGATCCATGGCAAATGCATCAATTCGAAACCTTTCGTCGACGAGGTCTGTTCCCACGGTTTCCTCGAATCTCTTCGAATGGCAGGGAAACACCAGGAAGGTAAGATCATCAATCAGTTCAAGGTGCTCATTTCGCCTTCCACTCTGAACGCGAAGCTGGAAACAATCTACAGAGAAGCTGTCGCAGAAATCAATACCGAATGGAAGTTAACCTGTGATCGAATTGCCGTAAAATGGGGGCAGGCTCTGGATAACGCTCGCCCCGAGTTCTCTGCTGCGTCGCTGCAGGAGCAGTCCGAACAACGGATCGACGAATTGTTCAGGGAGACCGTAAAACTCGTTCAGACCGAAGGCTCTCCACCTTTGGGTCAAGCGCTTGATGAGATCGCCGAAAACGCTCACAGGCTCATCGAATACGCCGATGTTGAGGTCTCGATCCTGAAAGGCGAGTTAAAGGCCAACCGTCTCGTCATTCCGGCCTTCTTTTCGAATTCCCTCCGGTCTCTCTACGATTTTATTATGGGTCGGATCAATCAGAATGAGTCAAGCATCCGGCTTCAGGCGGCGCTGACTGACCGGTTGTCGGTGTTCGGGAACCGCGTGGCCGGAGATTTTCAGCAGGAGTTCGAGCACATCGTTGGCCAATTTCATTCGTGGCAGCGAGACGCTACGGAAACCACGGCGAAGGCTTTGGCGAAGAAGGAGGTTTCATGGATTTGAGCGTAATTGATTCCTCCCTGGCTCCAGTGCACAAGCGTTTCTGGTTGCGGGTCTTTTTCCATCCTTGCTTGCGTGGCGCTGGCCGCTATCAGCAGCTGCGGTGATGAGTCTCCGACGCCTGCGGAACGCTTCGACGCCGAACATGGCGGGATCACCAGCACTCCGCATGGGAAGATCGTCGAGGGGAGCGCGCAAGATCAACCGGATGGGGACATCGAGTATGAGACCGAAGACGGCAGTCGATGGGAGGTAACTCCCCGCAAGAACGACACCTACAGCGAGCCCAGAACGATCAAAGACTGAAGCCGGGTTACTGTTTTCTGCTTCAGGCGGTCAGCCTGATAACAGGTTTCGCTCAAAATCGTTCAAATTCCTGCAACTCGTCCTGGACGACCCATCGAAAGAAAGGGAATATTGAGGATGTTCACTTACAGCCAGGCCGAAAGGCTCAGTCTGGGTTGGATACGCACCGGCTACATCAAGGGCGTCTTCAGCATGATGACGGCTGAAGATCACGAGCGGCTCGATGCCCTCAGTGTTGACGAAAAGAAACGTTTCATGCGGGAAATTCATCGATGGATCGGCGGCGACCCCAAGGCCCGGAAGCCCGCGATGATCTTCCGCGATTCAGAGGGGACGGGCCACGCTTCGCACAACGGTGGCGCGGGAACGACCCACGAGATGCTGTCAATCTTTGCGACTCCAGACGGCCCGAGTTCACCATCATGAAAAAGCGATATCCAAAAGCCCGGGTGCGACAGGAGTTTCTGCATCTGGAAGCTCAACTCGAGCCCGACTTTGAGAAAAAGGCGATGCGGCAATTTTACGATGCACTGATACACGGAAATTCTGCGGAGAGGAGTTATCAGGATCAGTTCAAGCTGGTAGCGCGGATCCAAAGAGCCCACGCCCGGCGCGACCGTTACAATTCAAAGAGACGGATGAAGAGGCTGGAAGAAATCGCCCCCTTCTTTTGCCCGGAATACTTTACCTACATTGCGGCCGGCCTGATCAAAACCGCAGACTGGAGGACAGGAGAATGGCGGCCGGAACTTACTTCAGGCGCCGCCGGTCTGGACATCCGACACACGCGAAAGCTCCTGGAGGAATGTGAGGTGGTTCGTGAGATGCTTGAACCGCGCGTTCCTCTGCACCAGATCGACCGGGAACGGGCCCGGGCAGAAGTGGATGCTCCGGCCCGGGTCGACGCAGAGCGGACCCCGTTTGTCGAGTTATTGAAGCCAACGCCGATCCCGGTCAAGGAGGAGTCCGTGGTCGTTTTCCAATATCCGAAAACTGATAGCAACAACATTACCAAATTCGGGGAGGCCGGGGAGAAAACGGACCACTCCAATGCCGCATAATACTACAACACGAAGAAAAGACCCCACCTCCGCTTCTCCACAGCCGCTTGAAGCGCCGCCCGACCTGTTCGTTTTGATGGCGCTGGCCGGTGTCGAGGATTTCACCGGAAGCCTCGGGGCTGCTTACAAGTGTCCAATCTGCCAGAGCCGTCCACGGGACTTCCCTTATGTGTTTGGCGGAGAGAAACCACCCGAGCTGAGAAGCCTCCGGATCTTCTTGAATATCCACAATGAGGTCGTGGTTCGCTGCCACTTCTGCGGTTTCGCCGACACACCGCTGGCTCTGATCCGAGCTGCAAACGCTGAAGGATCGTGGGACTACCTCACCGAGCAGCTGAACGAAAGGAGAGCGTTCGGCGATTATCCAGTTCCAGGTCACTGGATTGAGCGAGCCTGCAAAACGGAACTATTTACTGATTTGTTCCGGAAGGCGAAGGCTCATTTTCGGCGGGAGTATCAGGGCAGCGGGCCGGACAAGTTCAAGGCCATGAGGTTTGGCGAAATCGGAACGCTCCGCGGGACTGACCTTCGGCGAATCTTTCCGGAGGTGAAATTGCCGTTCAGAAAAGGAGGGCCGCCGGCGCGATTCAACGTAGAGCTTCACCGCTCCCTTCTGGGTCTTCCTCTGCGGGCCGTGATTCGCTCATTCAAAGACGGTGAGTCAGTAGACGTAGTTGAGTTTCAACCGCCCGAGCCGATCTCTCTGGTCGTTCCCGATTGGTCCCTCTACCGGGACTGGACGGAAGAAATCACGATCAGTACGGATTACGTGACCGCTGTCCGTCTTCAGGATCTGGCGGCTGATGAACCCGATAACGCCCAGACACCAATCGCGTGGGTTTCGGGCTGCAAACGGGCCATCCTCGACGACCTGCCGTTTCGCCGGATTCGCTATGCGTATGGACAAGGTCCAGACCAGAACGCCGAATTCGCCCTGGCCTTTACCCATGGAGTGGGGCGGGTCATGGCATTTCAGCTTGAAGAATATCACGTCGAGGATTGGCCGCTCCCGAAGTATCGAGTTCGTGACGAAAAGGATGCGGTCGAGGCCGTGGCGGACCAGATCGTCGAGGTCCGGGATCATGGCGCGAGTCCGTTGGCCTACCTCAACGCCATTCTCGACAAGCCTTGGATCACGCATGCAACCGGCCAGCTCTTAACTCGGGCCGTGGCGACCCGGCTGGGTGAAACGGCCGACGGTTTGATCGCACAGAGCGGGGCCACCAGCCATGTGCTTCCGCTTCAGACTGACAAGGCCATCTATTTGTGCCGGAACGGGATCTACATCAAGGCCAGGGACAAGAATCGGCGGGACTTTACGCCCTGCACTAACTTCAGCCTGCAGTTACTGGAGACCGCGATTGATGATGAGGATCACCCGGTCGCTCATCGGCTGCAGCTGAGGATTGGGGGCGAGAACGTCGAGTTTTCTATCGGCCCTCGGGAGTTGGGAAATGGGCGAATGCTGCTGGAGGCGGCTACCGCGGCGGCGATCAGGAACGGGTTGTCATCGTTACCAATCTGCCCGGAGCCAAAGGATGTCCGAATGCTTCCGGATCTGGTCAAGACAACGTTAATCACGACCCGGACGATTCGATGCTCGACAAAGCTCGGATTCAACCGCGAGGTCTTCCACGGGCCGGACTTCACGGTGACCCCTTCTGGAATTCGCCGGGTTCAGAATCAAGCGCCAGGAGAAGCGGGCTGGATGCTTCCGGAAGGAACGGAATCCTTCGCTGGTTCGGATGGAGACTATCTGCGTCACAAAGCGAATCAGCTTTCCACATGGATCGGCCAGCTGAACGAGGAGCAGCAGACCACCGTCGGAGTTGTTCTCAATGCAGCGATACGTTGGTTTCATCTTGGGTTTCAAAACCTCACGTCTCCTCTTCTCCTGCCCTCGCGGCAGCATCTTGATTTGCTCGGTAGGTTGCTGGGCGTGGTCCCGATCGAGGTAGGAAGGACATCGAAGTTCCCGAAGGGGATTCCGAGGCTGATGGCGTTCCCTTACTCGCGGCCTGAGCAGTTCGAAAGGCAGGGCCAGATCGTGGCGGCTGTTGAAGCGCCGAACCGTCGTATCGATTCGAACATTCCGGTGGTCCTTCACCGGATGGGGAAGGACGAGTGCGCCGAAATGCCGGAGCCCGAATCGAGCTATCTGAGCTTGATTGTATTCTCCTGCCTTGGGGAACGCACGCCCGAATCGGCCGCTAGGAAGCTGACCGGACTCATCGCCGAGTTCGATTTGAGGCAGGTTCTGAGCGAAAGCCTGAGGAGGGGAAGCTGGTATTTCGCCGATCGCGAGGACTACCTCGGCTGCTTTTTCCGCGCGGTGAAGCGACATCTCGGATGGGAGCAATCGATCATTCAATCTCGAAGAGGTCCGCTTCTTCCACGGAGCGTGGCCGAGGATCTCTCGGACGGGCACGGCTATGCGTTTCGAGAGATGCGACTTATCGAGGAGTTGAGGATGGCGACAGGCCAAGAACAGCCCACGCGGTTCGGGAAGGAAGCGATACCAGTATTTCTGATGTCTGAGCCTCTCACGACATCTGCTCTTTCGACGAAAATTTGAACGCGAGCACTAAATGTGAACGCCCGCCGGGCGCATGATGATGCAGATGATCGGGGCCTTCGCCGAGTTTGAGCGCTCGATGATTCGGGAGAGAACGCGGGCTGGGCACGAAGCGGCTAGAAGGTCCGACGAGATGAGCAAAGTGGAGGTCGCTCGACTATTCGGAGTCTCGCCCTCGACGATTGGTAGAGTCGTCGGCGTAAATGATGGCGCGGGGAACTGAGCAGAGTGTCGCGAATCAGGAATCCCGCGCGGCGACCGTCAAATCGACGTCGTAGAGCGGGGCCGCGACCTCGCGAAGAAGAAGCAAAAAGCCTGCGGTCTCGGGAGCACGATCAAAAAATGGATGCATCGAAATCCAGGGCGACAAGCGAGAGGAGGTGAAACATATTCTTTCCGGCGGGCAACCTTATCATCCGGAACAACGTTTTTGCCTTCAACACCGGAACGCAGC
>JBLHKS010000325.1:0-5844 GCA_047620505.1 Verrucomicrobiales bacterium
CAAAGCGGGCCTCCGCGAAGGAGAATCCGAGGCGCCGCTCATAACGCCTGACATGGGCGGAGACGAGCTGGTTTCCGGTAGCAGCAAGATTTTCCGAATCATGATGGAGGACGTCGCGATCAAAAACGTTCTCCTTTCCGATTATCGAGACTGGACCCTGAAGAATGGGGATAAATTCACAGCAGCGGTCGTCAAGGGCGAGGGATCGACCGGGTTGTTCCGAATGAAGGACGGCAAGGAGCGCAACGTCGCGTTCGGGGATTTTTCGCCCAAAGACATCGAGTTTCTGAAAACCGTGCTGAGCGGCAAAGCGCCTGAGCCGGAAGACGAATAGCGCCAGCAGCTGCTGGACCCCGGCTTGGCGTTGAGGACTGATTTGGGCTCCCGCTTTTTCTGAATCCTCATGAAAATCGCCCTCATCACTGTCGGATCCGTTCTCGGAACCATCGCGCTGTTTTTTGGATTCATCTATTTCGCGACCTCCGGCGTCGCAAAAGCCGGTGACGAATTCATCGACGCAATCGCCAGTGAGGATCGTGCTCGAATCGAAGCCTGTCTCTCGTCGGAGTTTCTCAAAGCGAGTTCCTGGGGAGACCTGGACGGGTTTTTGAAGGAGAACGAGCTCTACAAAAACGAGGGCGTTTTCTGGAACAGCCGCGAATTCCAGAACAACGCCGGCAAGCTGGAAGGATCGGTCACCCTCAAATCCGGAAGAAAATTTCCAGTCCAGCTGAACCTTCTCAAGAACGATGGCGAGTGGAAAATCTTCAGCATTTCTCGGCAAATTTCGGACGCCGGCCTAGTGACGAACCCGAGCCTGCCAGAACTCAGCGAGTGCGCCGCGATTGTGAAGGAAACCACGCGCCAGTTCTCGGACGCCATCAATGACGGGAGTTTCGGGGATTTTCACGCCGGGACAGCGCCGGAATTTCAGCGCGATGTTCCTCTGGATTCGTTCACCGATAAATTCGGCGAGTTTCTCAAAAGCGACCTCGATCTCTCGGGTTTACAGCATCTCGATCCAGCTTTCGCCGTCGATCCGACCGTCAACGGGAACGGCGTGCTGATTCTCGAAGGTTATTTCCCAACGGAGCCATCGCGAGCCGAGTTTTCTTATCACTACCTTCGGCGGCTCGACGAATGGCAGCTGGTCAGCGTCGGATTCCACATCAAACCGATCGAAGATTGACCTCGACACGTAAGATCGATCTGTCGTAAAACGTGAGTTCTGCACGCGGAAAACCGTTTACCGATCAATCCCATGTTGAGAATTCCAGGCGATGTCGCCAAAGACCTTTGTGATCCCCATCTGAAACCTTCACGCCGCGATTTCCTGCGCGTCGGCGGAGCTGGAATGCTGGGAATGAGCCTGAGCAATATTCTCGCGGCGCAAAACGCGTCCGCCAGCTCGCCACTCGCTGGCCAGGCTGGCTGGGGGCAGGCGAAAAGCGTGATCATGATCTATCTTCAAGGCGGCCCGAGCCACCTCGATCTGTGGGACCCGAAACCGGAATCGCCCGACAACGTCCGCTCTGTTTTCGCGCCGATCCCGACCAAAGTCGACGGTTGCCAGTACACCGAGATTCTCCCGAAGCTGGCGAAGGTGAACGACAAGTTTACGACGATCCAGTCGATGAGCTACACGCCGAACGGGCTCTTCAACCACACGGCCGCGATCTACCAGATCATGACCGGCTACACGACCGACAAGGTCAGCCCGAGTGGTCAGCTCGAGCCGCCGAGCCCGAAGGATTTCCCGAATTTCGGCTCCAACATCATCCGCTTGAAGCCGACTGACGAACCGATGCTGCCGTTCGTGGTGATGCCTCGGCCGTTGCAGGAATCGGGCGTGATCAACAAAGGCGGTACCGCCGGTTTCCTCGGCAAAGCTTACGATCCGTACTATCTTTTCCCTGAGGGCGACGACATGAACATGTCCAAGATGGACAACATCAAGGTCGACGATCTCCAGCTGCGTCCGGACGTGTTCAGCGTCCGCCTGCAGCGCCGCGCCAAGCTGCGTGAGGCGATTTCCAAGCAGATGCCGATCATCGACAAGGCGGTCGAAGAGCACAATCTCGACGAGTACTACAATCAGGCGCTCAGCTTGATCGTCAGCGGCCGGGCTCGCGATGCGTTCAACATGGACGCCGAGTCGGATGTAATGCGTGACCGCTACGGCCGCAACACGTTCGGACAGAGCTGTTTGCTCGCGCGTCGTCTCGTCGAAGCTGGCACGAAAGTCGTCGAAGTGATCTGGCCGAAAGTTGCGAATTCCAGCAATCACAGCTGGGATCACCACAGCGGGTTGCCGAAGCGGATGAAAGACGAGTCCGGGCCGATGCTCGACTCTGGCCTCAGCGCGCTGTTCGCTGATCTGGATTCAAGCGGAATGCTCGACGAAACGCTGGTTCTCGCGATCGGCGAATTCGGCCGGAGCCCGGAACGCGGCGTGTCGACCAGCGGCAACAACAACAGCGCGGATGGCCGCGATCACTGGCCTTACTGCTACACTTCGGTGATCGGCGGCGCGGGCGTGAAACGCGGTTACGTCCACGGTCAGTCGGATGCGACCGGCTCAGCTCCGAAAGAGGATCCGGTCCACCCGACTCAGATGCTCGCTACGATTTATCATGCGATGGGAATCGATCCGGCGACGATCGTTTTCAACCACCTGAATCAGCCGCGTGAGCTGGTGAAGGCCGAGATGGTCGAGAAGCTTTTCGCCTAGCAGCTGCTGGACTGAAGCCATCAGACGACGACGATCTCCGGGATGAAAACAGCCTCCGGAACGACCGTCATCAAGAACGGCAAACTCGTCGATGGAAACGGCTCGGAGCCGATTTCCGACGGCGTCGTGATCGCGGTCGATGGCAAAATCACCTTCGCTGGCTCAGCTGCGGACGCGCCAGCAGCTGCTGAGGACCCAAACGCCGAGGTCATCGACGCGAAAGGCGGCACGATCCTGCCAGGGCTCGTCGAAGCCCACTTCCACGCGACGTATTTCAACATCACCACGCTCGAGGACCTCGACATCAAATACCCGGTCGAGTACGTCTCGATGCTGGCGTCGGTGAACTGCAAACTCCTGCTCGAATGCGGCTACACCGCGGCGCGCTCGGGCGGTTGCCTGTTCAACGTCGATTTCTGGCTTCGCAAGGCGATCGAGGAAGACCTGATCCTCGGCCCGCGGCTCTCGACCTCCGGGCGCGAGATCTGTTCGGCAGGCGGGTTGATGGATTGGAACCCGGAATTCCGGAAGATCGGGATGGAAGGCCTCGTTTTCATCATCAACGGCGTGGAAGACGCCCGCCGCGCAGTCCGCGCGCTCGTGAAGGACGGGATCGAGTGGGTCAAAACCTACCCGACCGGCGACGCCGCCGCGCCTGACGTGAACGATCATCACACGCTCTGCATGACGTTCGATGAGATGAACGCCGTGGTCCAGACCGCCCACAATCACGGCATGAAAGTCACTGGCCACTGCCGCGCGACCGAGGGCATCAAGAATGCCTTGCGAGCGGGCTACGACACGCTTGAGCACGGCACCTTCATGGACGACGAGGCGCTCGACCTGCTCCTTGAGCGCGATGTCCCGGTCATACCGGCCTTGTATTTTGAGAAAGTGAGCGTCGACCGCGGACCGGAGTTCGGCCTCTCACAGCGGGTGATCGACGGGCATCAGGAGACGCTCGACGGCGGCGGTGAAAGCGCCCTCAAGATTCTACGCGCCGGAGGTCGGCTTGGTATGGGCGGCGACTACGGCTTCGGCTGGAACCCACACGGCGATTACGCGAAAGAGCTGACCTGGTTCGTCAAACAAGTCGGCTTCACCCCGCTAGAAGTCCTGACATGCGCCACCAGAACCGGTGCCGAAATCATGGGCCGCGGTGACGAATTTGGAACCCTCGAAGTCGGGAAACTCGCCGACGTGCTCGTGGTCGATGGCGATGTGCTCAACGACATCTCAATCCTCGAAGACCGGAACAAGTTCATCGCTGTGATCCAGGGCGGAATCATCAAAGCCGGGCAACTCGCCCCGCGGCATGAGACGAAGGTGACGGTTCTGGGATAACGCGCCGCGGATTCACATCACTAACTTTGACTGACAATCGACAAAACAAGGATTTTTGATAGGATAAGAAATCATATCGGGCAATCGAGGTTTCCGAAATATCAGCGCATCATGATGGAAAAAACCACGAATCATTGGCCGCACTGCCATAGGCTTTCATTCGATCCATCAACGCAACCCGTTCATCCTGAATCTCTTGGTCGAGTGGGCGACCAAAAACTGTGGACTTCGGCTCCGTGATAGTAACATTGACTATCCAATATCGACCGATACTATTAACACTGTTCGACTCAAAATGAAATGGCTCTGCTGTGCAATGGTCGCCACCTTCGCTATTGGATGCACACGTCCTACTGTGCCATCGATAGCAGAGATTGCGGTGGCTGATTCAGTGCTTTCCGAGTCAGTCGGCATCGAAACGCTTGGAGGGGTCTTTACCCCGATCATCTCCGCAGGAGACTCCGCACCCGCTAACGTCACACAGGTTTTTTCAACGGCTGCTGACAATCAAACGCACATTGATATTACCTTGTATGCGGGCACCTCAAAACTAGTGGAGGACTGTCGGTTTCTAGGACGATTCAAGATAGATTCGATTCCTCCTTTACCGCGAGGTGAGCCCTCGATCAGAGTCACGTTTCGCGTGGACGAACAGGGATCATTTTACCTATTCGCCGAAGATTCGATTACTGGTCGCAATTTCCGAATCGAACGAGACTCGAACGCCGAGACCAAAACCAAGTCGAACAAGACGTCGATCCTAACACCTGGCCCGCTGCGAGTCGAAAGTCTCATGACCATTCAATCATCAACCCAGAAGTCGGAGTGTGTCCTCGGTCAGGCGTAGGATGACTTTGACGTTCGCCTAAGAAATTCCATCATCACACATGGCGACTGCATACATAGAAACTACCATTCCAAGTTACTACGTCGCGCGGCCCTCCAGCAGCCTTTTGCATGCTGCCAAACAGACAGCCACTCGAGATTGGTGGGATGGAAATTGTTCGGGCTTTGAACTGTTCACATCCCTTGAAACCTTGGACAAAGCGGCAAAGGGCGACAGCGAGATGGCTGCAGACAGGCTGAATCTACTCCAGTCGATACCGTTGCTCCCTATGCCCGATGAAGCGATTTCCCTTGCCGGCAATTTGGTTTCTGCCGGAATTGTTCCGCAGAAGGCCTCCTCAGATTCGATCCATATTGCGGTCGCGTCAGTTCATGCAATCGACTATCTTGTCACATGGAATTTCAAGCACATTGCCAATCCGTTTCTGCGCGACCGTCTCCGAAGTGCGGTTGAGGAGGCTGGATTTGAGTTACCGGTGATGTGCAGCCCCGAAGAACTGTTACAGAACGATGAAGACGATTGATACACCTACTCCTGTTACTGATCCTGTGATCGCTGAAGTCCGTCGTCACAAGCGAGAAATCGCTGCGGCCTTCGACTATGATGTCATCGCATTGGGTCGTTCCCTACAGAAACGCGAATCTGGAGATCCACGCTTTGCGACACCACGAGGCGAACAAAAGGCAGGAGCGGACGCGAACGACGCCGGTGTTGAAAACTGAGGCTTCTCGTCGCGCGCCAGGCCCGGCCGAGCGCAAGAGCCAAAAAGGGATCCCGAAAATATCCCAGAAAAAAGAATCGGCTGTCTGAGGTGGCCGGAGAAGCGGAGCCAGGAAGAGGCGGATTTTAAGTGGATTTCCGGTAGGCCTTGTTACGGGTTAAATGTTTGTCGTTCGAATGTCAAGCTAAGCTAAGCGGCTGC
>JBLHKS010000326.1:0-5842 GCA_047620505.1 Verrucomicrobiales bacterium
AAGTCATCTCGCAAATCGAGAATCACTTCAGCCGCTCGATCCCGAGCTTTTTCATGCGAGACTCAAGAGTCGTTGCTTTCAAATCGAGGATTTCGGCGGCTCCGCCCTTTCCTCGGATTTTCCAACCAGTCCTCTCAAGCACAGTTCGCACATGCTGGCTTTCGACTTGTTCCATCGTCTGGAATTTACCAGGTGATCCGCCAAGGAGGATGGGGGCTTTGCCGAACCAATCGCCGATCTCCAACTCGGTGCCGTTGCTGACGACCATCGCGCGCTCGATTGTGTGTTCCAGTTCGCGGACATTGCCGGGCCAGTGGTAGGCCTTCAGCATCTTCAGGACCGGTGCGGGCACGGTCTCGACGGTTTTACCCAGCTTGGAGGAAAGCTTGGTGACAAAATGCCGGACGAGGGAGGGCACGTCCTCGGGGCGATCGCGCAAGGCCGGGGAGACGATCGGGAAAATGTTGAGCCGGAAGTAAAGATCCTCACGAAAGGCGCCGGCCTGGACGCGGGCTTCGAGATTTCGGTTGGTCGCGGCGATCACGCGGACGTCCACTTTGAGCGTGGTCGAACTGCCAACCCGCTCGAATTCCTTTTCCTGAAGGACGCGCAGCAGCTTTGCCTGCGATTCCAGGGGCAACTCGCCAATTTCATCGAGAAAAATCGAGCCGCCGTCCGCGAGTTCGAAGCGACCGATCTTGCGGGAGGTGGCGTCGGTGAAGGCACCTTTTTCGTGGCCGAAGAGCTCGCTTTCGATCAGACTTTGCGGGAGTCCGGCGCAATTGACTTTGACCAGCGGCCGGTCTTTGCGTCGACTCAGGTCGTGGATCGCGCGGGCGATCAGCTCCTTGCCGGTGCCGGTCTCGCCGAGAATGAGGACGTTGGAATCCGTCGGCGCGACCTGCTCGACTTCGGACAGAATCCGCTTCAACGCCGGGCTGTCGCCGATGATGTCCCCGTGGTTGTGGACGAGCTGGATTTCGTCTTTGAGATAAACATTTTCGACGTGAAGCCGGTCTCGCGACGCTTCGGCGAGTTCGCGTTCGGCAATCTGTTCCCGGAGCGATTCGTTCGCGGCCTTGAGCTCGTCTCGCTGACTCCGGACCTCAGCCTCAGCCGCGATCACCCGGCCAACAACCCGGACTTTCGCGAGGAGAACCTCCTCATCGACGGGCTTGGTGATGTAGTCGAAGGCACCTCCCTCAAGGCCTTTCACAACGCGATCGGTGTCCTTGTAGCGGGCGGTCAGGAAGATGACGGGGATTTCCCGGGTGGATTCGTCCGCCAGCAGCTGCTCCTGCACTTCGTAGCCGTCCATCTCCGGCATCGATACATCGAGAATGATCAGATCCGGCTGATGTTTCTTCGCCAGCTCGATCCCTTCGGCACCGCGCAGGGTGGTGATGACTTCGTGATCATCGGCCTCAAGAATCTGGGTTAACAATTCAAGATTGTCTGGCTTATCATCGACGGCGACGATTTTCAGATTGAAGGAATCTAACCCTCTTTTTTCTCCCACCACGGACATGAGAACAGTGATGCAGAAAAAGGCACAAGTTACAAGAAATTCCGAATCTCTTGCAGCAACTCGTCTTCGTCCCGGTCTTCTCAACTTTGCAGCTGCCGCAATTCCGCCACGATGCTTGCCAATACGTTTTCCGGCTGTTCGCCGTCTTTTTCCACAATGTTCACCGCATGGTTTCTCAAAAAGGCCCTTTCCTCTATAGTCAAATTCTTGGCGGTCACGACGCAGACGGGAATCTTCGCCCAATTCTCGTTCTGATGGAGCCAGCGAAGAGTTTCGAGACCGCCCATTTCCGGCATCATCAAATCGAGGATGATCAGATCGGGAATCGCTCGTTCCACGGCCTGGAGCGCCTCGACGCCGTTCTCTGCTTCGATCACCTGGATATCCAGATCCTGCAACGTTTCCCGAACCAACTCGCGCACTTCCGCATCATCATCGACGAGGAGAACGCTCTGCGGTCGATCCGCGCGCCCACGGAGCAGAACAGAAACCAGCTGCTCTGGATCAACCGGTTTCTGCAGGTGTTCGAGGGCACCCATTTTGTAGGCGCGCTTGCGGTTGTTTAACACCGTAACCATCACCACAGGAATCTCCCGGGTCAGTTCGTCGCGCTTGAGACGCCGAAGAACCGCCCAGCCATCCACTTTCGGCATGTCGATATCCAAAGTAATCGCGAGCGGTTTTTCGGCCCGGGCCTTCGCGATCCCCTCGAGCCCGCTTTGGGCTGTGATCACGTTAAAACCGGCGTCTCCAAGAGACTGGCTGAGGAGATCGAGCGCCTCCGGTTCGTCGTCGATGCACAACACCGTCGGCGCCTCGGCGGAGAGGCCGTTTTCCGAATTCGGGACTGCAGCGAGCACGGTCTCCGGAAGCCGGGCCGGAATCGTGACCGTAAACGTGGAGCCCTTGCCGGGTTCGCTCTCGACCTCCAGGTCACCTCCCAGAAGCGTGGTGATGTTTTTGGTGATCGCGAGTCCGAGACCGGTCCCCCCGGCATCGCGGGCGATTCCGGTTTCGACTCGCTTGAAGGATTCGAAAATCTGGCCTAACGCCTCTTGGCTGATGCCCATGCCGGTGTCGCTCACGCTCAGCACGAGGGAGTCTCCTGCCTCTGAAGATAAGCAATGGGCTGAAAGCGTGACCGTCCCCGCTTCCGTGAACTTCACTGCGTTGCTGATCAAGTTGATCAGCACCTGCTTCAACTTGGTGTGGTCCGTGAACAGCTCAGCGCCAGGTTGCCCGACTTCCACCACCAGCCTCAGGTCCTTCTCGCCGATCAGCGCTGGCGCAAGTTCCCGGGCCTCATCGATCAGCTGCTGAAGCAGAAAAGTCTCCGCGAAAATCTCCATCTTGCCCGCCTCGATCTTGGAGATATCGAGGAGGTCGTTGATCAGGTGCAGCAGATGGCGGGCGTTGCGTTCGACGATCTCGAGATTTCGTTTCTGACGCTCCGGCAGCTGCTCGCCCGCCCGTTTCAGCACCCGGGCCGTAAACCCGATGATCGAATTCATCGGCGTGCGCAATTCGTGGGACATGTTCGCGAGGAACTCCGACTTGTGACGCGTCGCTTGTTCGAGGGCCGCGCTTTTTTCCTCGAGTTCGCGATTCACGGCTAACAACATATCCTCAGACTCTTTGCGACCGGTGATGTCGCGCGCCACGGCGTAGAGAGCCTGCTCTTCGGCGTGCATCGCGGCCGACCACAGCAGCCAGCGGTAAGAGCCGTCTTTGCACCGAAAGCGGTTCTCAAAGTTGATGATCTCTCGCCCTTCGATCAGTTTTCCCACCTCAAGAGTTGTCGCTTCACGATCTTCCGGATGGATCAACTCCATGTAGGGCGTCGCCAGCATTTCTTCGCACGTCCACCCCAGCGCAGCTTCCCACGACGGATTCAACTTCGTAAAATGTCCCTCAAAATTGGCAATGCTAAGCAAGTCCAACGACATCGTAAAGAACCGGTCGAGCTCCCGCTGAACCCGGCGCTGTTCGCTCAGATCGCGCACCACTCCGATGTACGAGCGGTGATCGTCGAGATCGAGCTGATTGACGGCGAATTCCACTGGGGTGGACCGGCCATCCTTGCGAATGCCCATCCCCTCACGGCCTCGCCCATCCCCGACAAGCGCCGAGGCCAGAAACTGGTCGTTGCGAAACGCCGCCGGGAATAAAATGGTCAGACTCTTGCCAAGCACCTCTGATGCGTCATAACCGAAAATCCTTTCCGCCGCCGGATTGAAAGTCTCGATCACTCCTTCTTCATCGACGGTGATGATTCCATCCAGAGTCGTTTCCAGAAACGCCTCCATCCGGCGATACCCCTCGTGCGCGGAACCGAATCGCCGCCGCTCCAGCTGAAGGACGACGTGATCGCGGAGACGGCCCAACGCCAGCAGCTGCTCCTCGCTCAACACGCGGGGCTTGCGGTCGATCACGCAAAGCGTGCCCAGCGGAAACCCATCGGAAGTCACCAGCGGCGCCCCGGCGTAGAAGCCAATGTTAGGATCTCCGGTAACCAGTGCATTGTCCGCGAAGCGCTCGTCGGCGCAGGCATCCGGGACTACGAGAAGCTCGTCAGGTTTGAGAATGGCGTGCGCGCAGAACGCCATGTCGCGGTGAGTCTCGACCGCAT
The DNA here is from genome assembly GCA_047620505.1 of Verrucomicrobiales bacterium. Classification (GTDB taxonomy): domain Bacteria; phylum Verrucomicrobiota; class Verrucomicrobiia; order Verrucomicrobiales; family DEV007; genus JBLHKS01. Next base: position 4,158 of record JBLHKS010000326.1, read on the forward strand.
CCACCCCGTGTCTGGACTTGAACCACTGCCGGGCTTCATCAACCAGGCTGATCAAGCTGATCGGCGCCTCGCAGATTGAGGCGGCCATTCGAGTAAGTTCATCCAGCGACTGCTCGGGAAGAGTGTCGAGGATGTTGTACTTACGGAGGATTTCGAGGCGTTCGGCCTCGTCCGGAGGAAGTGGAGCTTGCACAGCTAATCTGGTAGAAAAAACAAAGGAGATGAACCCGGCAGACGGATCTCCAGAGCCGATTCTCCTTAGACGCAGTGGCCTGCCTTGACAAGCTGCGAAGTGGGCGAGGACCTGCACGCTTCCATCCGGAAATCCGCGGAGGAACGCCTACAGGAAACAAGATCGGATATCCGCCTTCAATAGTACGCCATCGAAGAACCGACGCTCGACGGCTTGCCGCTAGCAGCTGCTGTGCGCAGTTACGCGATGACGCCGCTTCAGTGGGAGCCCGGCACGAAATACCAATACTCGAACGCCGGGATCAACACGACCGCGCGCATCATCGAAGTCGTTAGCGGCATGTCCTGCGAGGAAGGCCCGTCAGAAATCCTCAGCAGCTGCTGATGCGGCCAGAGACAAGACGACGATCAAGATGAGGGATTTCATGCCATAGCCTCCGCGACAACAGCATTTACACAGGCGCAATTGGAACTTCGCCCCCTAACTCAGCGCCCCAAGCAGGTAGCGGAGTTCCGCTTCGGCGTCCTCGCCTGGCTCCAACGTGTCAGCGATCTCGGCGCGAATTCGGTCGGCGTAGTCTTTGCGCAGACGATGCACCGCAACCCGGACAGCGCCTTCACTCGCATCGAGATGAGCAGCCAGTTTCGCATAACTCGGTTGTTCGCCCTTTGCGACAATCGGGCGCATCGCCTCAAACCAGGCGGCCTTGTCGCGCGCGGCGTAATCGGTTCTGAGCGCGCCTTCATCGCGGTGAACTGCGCGGCGATTCCGGAGACGCTGCTGGAGAGCGAGCTTTTCGGCCACGAGAAGGGCAGCTTCACGGGCGCTGACAACCGGCGGATCGGACGCTTCGAACAGGCGAGCGGTGGGACTCTTTTTCTGGATGAAATCGGCGACATGCCGATCCAGACCCAGGTGAAACTTCTGCGCGTGCTTCAGGAAAGGGTGGTGACGCGCGTCGGCGGCGGCGAGGAAATTTCGGTAGACGTTCGCGTGGGTGCGACTTGCCGCCTGCGTTATTCTTGAACCAGGCATACTCTCCAACCTGCGAGGAGTCGTCGCCGAAGAACCACTTGGTATCGCGACCTGCGCGACTGGCATATTCCCACTCAGCTTCAGTGGGAAGCCGCACGTCGAGCCCGGTTTTTTCGCTGAGCTTCTCGCAGAAGGTCAACGCGTCAGGCTCTCCCACATTGTCAACCGGGCAGTCTGAGGTGCAACGCCTTTTTGGACCAGTTTGTTGTTTAGTTTAGTGTCAGGATGGAGTTTTCGAACTGGCTCGGTGAGAGGTAGCCGATCACGGAATGCTTACGCTGAGTGTTATAATACGCTTCAATGTATTCGAAGATTTTGAGGCGGGCTTGATCCTCGGTTTCGTAGCGGTCTTTTTGAACGAGCTCAAGTTTCAGCGTCCCCATGAATGACTCGGTCCATGCATTGTCGTATGGGTTAGCTTTGGCTGACATACTTTGTCGGATGTGTGCGCTCTTCA
>JBLHKS010000327.1:0-5805 GCA_047620505.1 Verrucomicrobiales bacterium
GCCGTCGCCAAACGCGTCTTCGGCGAAGATCCCAAGGCGATCATTGAAGAACTCAACGAGGTCCTTGTCGCCTAAACCGCCATGCAACTCATCGAAATAATTTCCGACATCACAACAAAGCTGCGTCAGGGCCGCTTCCCGAACGAGCAGGCAATCTCGCAGGGTGTCGTTCTACGGTTGATACAGGAACTCGGTTGGGACGTTTACGACACCAACGTCGTGTGGCCTGAATTTCAGACGGGGGAGGGGCGTGCGGACTTTGCGCTCTGCTATCCGCCATCGAAACCCTCGATTTTCATCGAGGTCAAGCAACAGGGGAAGGCAGAAGACGGAGTCAGGCAGGCGCTTGAATACGCTTTTCATACTGGAGTTCCATTCATCGTCCTTACCGATGGAAAAACGTGGTCATTCTATCTTCCAGCCGAACAGGGCAGCTATGAAGACCGACGTGTCTACAAGTTAGATCTCTTCGAACGCGCTGCTGAAGAGGGCGCATCCACCCTCACGAAATACTTGGATTACGCCAGAGTAGAATCCGGCGAAGCGCTTGAAGACGCCCGCAAGGAATACCGAAACCGAAATCGCCGATCCGTCGCTCGGCAAGCAATTCCCGACGCATGGAACGAATTGGTTGAGAATGGGGACGAACTTCTCGTCGAAATTCTTGCCAACGCCGTCGAGTCCAAAGCCGGTTTCCGCCCGGAAGATGATGACGTTACCGACTTCCTGACGAATCTCGGCAATCCTGTGATTGTTCAAGGCGCTTCTCCGAAACCTACGGCGCCTTCCAAAGCAACCGAATCAACAAGGGAGCCTCCCGCAAAACGTCCATCAGGAAATCGACATGGCAACCTGATCCTTTCAGGGAAGGCGTTTCCATATTCCAACGCGAAGGAGGCAATGGTCATCGCTCTACGCGAGCTTGCTCAGTCCGACCCAACATTTCTGCAGCGATGCTCCCAACATCCATATTGCTCCGGCCGCAAACGGCGCTACATCGCCCAGACCGCCGAAGAACTGTATCCCGACCGACCGGATCTCCGCGAAATGCATGAATGCCTGCCCGGTGGGTGGCTCGTCGCTACCAATCTTAACAACCGGCTCAAAAAGGGAATCATCCGGGCTGCGACTGAAGTCGCAGGACTGACCTTTGGCAGCGATGTCTCGATCGATTTTTAGTGATGGGACACGAGACAACAGTTCAACGACCATACGACGACAGGGGCGCTATTCCTGACGCCTGGCAAAGCGTCGATTCCGATGAAGGCGTCCCCCTCGCCGTCGCCAACCGTGTCTTCGGCAAAGATGACCTGAAGCCGATTATTGAAGAACTCAACGAGGTGTTGGTCGCATGAATGAGATTCCGAAACATTGGAGCACTTCGACAATTAGCGAAGTTGTAGACATCAACGTCCGACCAAAGAGGGACGAGCTCGATGACGACACACTGGCATCGTTTGTTCCAATGAAGTGCGTAGAGGCTGAAAGTGGTCGATTTGAGTCACCTGAGGACAAGAAGGTAGGCGAAGTCAAAAAAGGTTACACCCCGATGCGCGATGGAGACGTGATTTTCGCGAAGGTTACGCCGTGCATGGAGAACGGGAAAGCTGTCGTTGTTCGCGGTTTGACCAATGGTATTGGCTTCGGTTCGACGGAGTTTTATTCGCTGCGCCCGAAGGGTGGCCTGCTGTCTGATTTCCTGTTCTATTTCATCATCCAGCAAGGATTCAGACGGGAGGCGGAACGCCACATGACGGGAGCCGTAGGCCTACGCCGCGTTCCAAAGAACTTTATCGCGGAACACACGATCCCACTCCCACCCATCCCCGAACAACGCCGCATCGTGGCGCGGATTGAGGAACTCTTTTCGCGGCTCGACGCCGGCGTCGCCGCCTTGCGCCACGCCAAAGCCCAACTCCAACGCTACCGCCAATCCGTCCTCGCCGCCGCCGTCACCGGCCAACTCACCCAAGCCTGGCGCGAACAACACCCCGACACCGAACCCGCCGGAGAACTGCTCGAGCGGATTCTTGAACAACGGAGAGAACAGTGGAATGGGAGAGGAAAATACAAGGAGCCGATACTCGATCTTCCCAGTGACTTGCCCGCGCTTCCGAAGAGCTGGACCTGGAGCGCATCTGGCCACCTGTTTGAGTGTATCGTCCCAAATCGCGACAAGCCGAAGTCATTCACTGGCACCACTCCTTGGATCACTTTGCCCGATTTTGACGGACGTATTGTAATCGATCATGCAGTTAATCGCGTAGGACTCACTTCAGCTGAAATCGAAAGTTCTCGCGCCCGGGTCGTGCCTGCCGGCAGCGTAATCATGAGTTGCATTGGCCGATTTGGCCTCGCGGCGGTCTTGGGGCGAGATGCTGTTATAAATCAGCAGCTGCACGCATTCCTCATTCCGGAAGCACTTCCCGCAAGATACTTCGTATACTGCCTGCAGGCGCAGAAGGCGTTTATGGAGAGCATCGCCACATCCACAACCATTGCCTACCTGAACAAATCAAATTGCAACCGTGTTCCGATCGCTCTCCCTCCTTTAGACGAACAACACCAAATCGTCGCCGAAGTCGAAGCCCGCACCACCGCCATCGACCACCTCGAAGCCGAACTCGACCGCCAGATCACCCGCTCTAACCGCCTCCGCCAATCAACATTGAGTTCAGCCTTTAAAGGGCGTCTTACTCCGCAATAATTACCTCATGAATAGAAAACAGAACTTCCAAACTATTGCATGGTTTTGGGACGTAAAGAACCGGGAACTTCTCGATCTCGACCCTCCTTATCAACGCCGTAGCGTATGGAACCAGCCCTACCGCGATTTCTTTATCGATACTGTGCTTCTGGGATATCCAGCACCTGCGATTTTCTTATTTGAGCAAATCAGCACTGAAGGCAAGGCGACCTACCACGTTGTGGACGGTAAGCAGCGTTTAAGCACCGTCTTCGCGTTCATTCAGAACGTCTTTCCTGTGTTCGATCAGGCTGCAAAGAGCAACCTTCGCGGGCTCTATTTTCGGGAGCTTCCGGACGACGTGAAAAGGGAGTTTTGGACATACCAGTTCACCGTGGAGTACCTGCCGACCGATGAAGATGGCACAATCAATAATATCTTCGACCGAATCAATCGGAACACCCTTCGCCTATCGCGACAGGAACTTAGGCATGCGAAGTTAAATGGGACTTTCATTTCAGAATGCGAACGCGCAGCGGAGCTGCTCGAAAGTAAATTTGGGGATGCGTTTCCACGAATCGCGCCTCAACAGCGCCGGCAAATGAAGGACGTCGAGTTCGCAGCGAGTCTATTGTTGCTTCTCGAAGTCGGACCGAAAGGGTTCTCTGCGGATGGATTAGATGAAGCATTTAGCTCGAGAGATGATGAATGGACGGAGCAGGACGATGTCAGAGCGAAGTTTAACCAAACAGTTGAGAGGCTGGAATCAGTAGTTGACCAAGACCTCGGAGCAGTGGTCAAAACGGGGAGATATAAGAATCAGGCCGATTTCTTCTCGTTGTTTGGCGCTCTCTCAACTGTTCCAGAGCAGACTGATTTGAGTGAAGCCGCTCAAAGGCTTTTCGACTTTGCGGAAGTAGTCTCGAACGAAACGCAACGTGAGTTGGACGGCAAGGCATCGGAGTATTATGAAGCTGCGCGATCCGCTTCCAACGATTCGGGGCCGCGCGAGACTAGGATACGAATCATTGGCAGCATTCTACTTGGAGAGTAATGATTGCGCCCGCGGAAACCCAAAGAACATATGCGCATTTCTTGCCGCATATTGAATATGTTTCGAAGCAGGTTGGAGATTCACTGCGACGTTTCTGCTCAAAGAACTCGTTCATATTCGATGAGAGAATTAAGACCCTAGAATCGCTAGCGGAGAAAATTGAGACCGGCAGATTTCAGTCTTGGGGTCAATTGGATGACCTCTACGCATGCACAATAGCCGTTCCACTCCCCTCTGATGAGGATGGGGTGCTGAAGTTTTTGAACGACACATTTGTTCGGTGTGATTTAAAGAAACGACTCGCTGCTAAAAAAGCACCTGATGTGTTTCGCTTCGATTCTACTCGATTCGTCGGCTCTCTAAAGCCCCCTCCAGATAGCGGTGGCCCAACAATCGCCACCACGATCCGTTTTGAGATTCAAGTAAAGACATTGTTTGAGATGGCATGGTCCCGAACTACCCATGCTCTCGCATACAAATCGTCTTCGGTTGATTGGAAGACATTGAGGCTTGCAGCCGCCTTAAAGGCTTCAGTTGAGCAAATGGACCTACTGCTTACTGGGTTTGAATCAATGACGGAGGTAATGGAGGAAGCACCTTGGCCTGACGTTGAACGCAAACGAAAGCTGCAGTTGTATTTCGAATCAAAGATCCAAGGTGAAAACTTTCCTTCTGAAGTAGCGCCCAAGGACTACTCAAGATTTATTGGGAACTGCTCTGACTTGCTTTTCATTTTGGAGAGATCTGAGGCACGAAGAACAAGAGCGAACATCCGTGACGTCGACTTGCTCGATGCGGCAATCAGCCATCTTGATACCTATTTCGCCACCGTGGATCTAGTGTCATTCCCTCGGTCCATTTCGATGTTTCAAGTGGTGCTTGGGGTATGGCTTGTGCAATTTCACTTTCCGAGCGGTGAGCGTCGTTGGTTTCCAATATCGTCGGAGATGGAAACAATCTTTCCCGAACTAAAAGAAATCCATCAGAGGTTTGCGCACCCTGCAGCTCTTTGAGGAATTCGGCCCAATTTGTGACAACCGACTCCTCCGCCATTGTTTCCAAAGTCTGGAACGACGCCCACGTCCTCAAGAACGCGGGGGTCGGATACGGTCCCGCAGTCGCGGGATCGAGCAGATCACTTGCCTCGTCGTCCTCAAGCTCGCTGAGGACCGCGTGAGCCGATAGCGCATGAAGCTCCATCCGGACCAGCCCGACTTCCAGCGACGCCTTGCGGCGGTTTGGTTGTAGGAAGTTCAAGGGATCATTGTTTCGCTACATTCATCCGCAGTATTCGAAGTCGGCGGACATCGGCAGCGGCGAGGGCGGGGTGCATGCTTCGGGCCGTTGGAATCTCAAGGGCTCCTTCCGCCTCGCCTACACCAGCTTGAGTTCCGAAACCGCTCACGCCGAGGCTCTCGCGCATGTCCGCTACTACGATCTCCCGGAGAAGAGCGCGTTGCCCCGCGTGTTGGTGAGTCTCAACGCCAGACGGTCATCCTGAAGATTCTGCGTGAGCACGCCCCGTGTTCGACCGCGGAAATTGAGGAACAGATCACCGAAAACATCACTTCTCGGACGATTCGCTCTGACCTGAAGAAACTTGTGGATCTGGGACTAGTCGCGACGAGCGGACAGGCCCGCAGCATTGTCTACGACCTCACGGAATCTGGAAGGAACCACGGGAAATGATTTTCCAGATTCTTCCAGATACTTCCGGAAAGGGACGCGGTGCAGAGCCTCGTAAAGCCGCAAGTGACTGTATTTCAGCGATTTTTCCCATTTTTCGGGTTTTGGGAAAGCGATCAACCGGCCTTCCGGATTTTTCCAGATCCTTCCAGATTAGCGGTTCTGTCGCCGGCTCCGCCGGTGTTCCTGCTCCTCGTGGTCGTGGTCGTCGTCAGGATTCTCGTCTTCCCGGACAATCTCCTCAAAAACTCAGTTTTCGATGTCGAAACGCCGATTGAATGGGAATGAAATAGAACATGCAAACTTGCAGGTTTTGTTTGTCTCATTCTGACAAATGGTTGTAGGGTCAACCTACATCTTACTAAGAATGACCCGAATG
>JBLHKS010000328.1:0-5723 GCA_047620505.1 Verrucomicrobiales bacterium
CGTATTATAACACTCAGCGCAAGCATTCAGCGATCGGCTACCTCTCACCGAGCCAGTTCGAAAACTCCATCCTGACACTAAACTAAACAACAAACTGGTCCAAAAAAGCGTTGCACCTCATTGCACCTCAAAGTGAAAGGCAGGAACCCGGTCGAGGGGGGATTGAAGTAGGGGCCGAAACAGCTTAATTGTCTTGAATCACCCTGCGTCTGCTAACCTGTTGAGCCACCGAATAAGAATCCAATTCATTTGGGATAAATTCAACCAGGTTTGGCGGAGGCCACTCTTCAGGAAATTCGGTGGCAAAATCTACGTCAATAGATCTGAAGGATCTGAAGGTGTTTTCAGTCGCTTGACGGATGTATTTTCGAGCCGTTTGGAGACCGTAGACAGTCTGGAGGACTTCTGTAGGAGTTCGCCCATCGGGGAATCGCAAACCGTTTTCGTTCGCGAGCGTAAGCACGGCGCCCCAGTAATCGGTCTTTGATTCGATCGATGTAACTTCCGTGTGCGAGGTGTTGAAACCGAGGGTGACTGAACGAAATGCAGAGTAGGCACGGGAATGATCCAAGGCTCCGGGAAATTGATCAACTTGAGAAGCTTGAGGGCCAAGAAGTTCTTTGAGCGGGCCTTTCTTCAGGGTGAACTCAATTCTCAGTACATTGTTTGGAGCACATTTCATCTGCCTCCCCTTATCGTAGAATTGTATCCGCAAGGGTGCGGTACGCTTTCCAATAGTTGCCCCAGTCATTAGACTGGATTCGCGGTGGCTCTGGTATCCCTTTCTCACTCGCGTGTGCCTCAGGTGTTGAGCGGTTTGAAGAAAATCGCTGACTGGGACTCCGAGCCTGATTTGTAGTGCAAGATCGATGCGCGTGAACACAAAGAAATGGGACGGACTGACAGGCGATTCGACCAAGGACTCAAGAGTGAGTTCGAGTTGGCGAATGGCCTGATCGGTGTGACTCTGATCGAGCATCAAATAGGAGTTGTTGGGGTGCCGAAGCCGAGGAAGCGAAAGCTCACCCCAGTGGACTCGGTTACTCACCCCAGTGGACTCGGTTATCGTGCGTGAATAGACGTATGCCTGATCGCGAGTGAGTAAGGAGATGTCCCGAAGCTCTGACGAAAGATGAGGGGCCGTCAGGATCTGATTGGATAGTCCCAAGGCTTTGGACAGAACTCCATGGAGGGCCCAAGTTCGTGGAATCGAGATGGAATGGACGAAGAAGTGGCAGTGGCTGGGTCAGCCGAAATCGCACGGTATCAAACATGATGTTAAATAAATACTGATTATATGACCTTATAGTAGGCATTGGCGGATCACCGTGTGTATGAAGTTTGCGCTGGGCAGGCTGTGGTCGCCTGGGGCTCTTCAGGCGGAGCTTCTCCTGGAGTAACTAATCCGTCGTATGCTCAAGCGGATGGAGGCAGGAGGCTATACCCAGACTTTGCTTCTGGTTCGATACGGAATTCAAACGCCCTCAGACTCGGCTTCACCAGATGATTGCTCATCGTTCTGCTGGCGGGCCGCTTCTTCGCTTCTTCGTTGAGGTAGGCCAACAGGCTGCCGTATCGAATGAGTCGGACGCCACGCGTTGCGCCCTTTTGACGAAGGACGACTGACTCCACAACTGCTCCGGACGGGAGAATGAGGGAATTCAGCGAGGCGCGTGTCAGACCCGTGTAGGGACATCTTGTGCCGGATTTTGGCAATCGAATCCATTCCGGCCGCGGACCGGAGTTGTTGCTCAGTTCATCCGGTGTGGGGATGACTACCGGTGCTACTGTTGTCTGAGGATGGTGTGAGCCATCGGCGATATCATATTCTTTCATGCTGCCGAGATACTAGGGCGTCATGAAAATTCGTCGATTTAACAGTCTAAATCCGTGCTGTTAGAATCCGAGGAAATCGTTCGGTCCAGCAAATCTAGGCGGAATTCGGAAATACGTAGTCGAAGCAGGTTGGAACCGTAGCCATTCCAACTTGGCTTTTCAATTCATATCCGCAAATCACTTTTCCTCCATCCTCGGCATCGGAAGTTACGAGGTCGGCAATTATCGGACGCCGAGGTAGATTCCGACGCATTTTTAGCATGTTGAAATTGGAACTACTTGCACGTGTTGCGTCATAGTCCTTGATTCGTAGCGAACTCACGAAAAGTCTAAGCAGTTCAGCTGCTGGTTTCGATGCCATCATTCAAAGTGGAAATTCGGGATGAACCCAAAGCTGGGCCATTGTCAGTCTGATCGGATTAGGGTGATAGTCTCTGGCGTCGTAAAGCTCAACGATTTCACGGACGCGATCGATGCCGCCATTCAACGCTTCTTGCGCAAGCATGATTCTGGAACGTTCTATTAAGATGAGGGAGGGTGTTATGTTGAGCCCCATCTCTCCGATGGCAATTTGAGCCCGCCGAACAGCTTTGGGAATTTTGGAAAATGACGGATTTCCCGTCTGAAGCTTCAGCAGGGAGCGCTCGCTCCTTAACTGTCTTTGACGATCCAGTTCGGCGTAACTGAGATCCGGCTCAAACTCTCCGACCAGGATTCCCTCGGCCTCGTGCACCATCAGTACCCAAGCGGCGTCAGTCGCCTGCTTTAAAGCCGAAGGAACTTCGGAGCCCGCCCTTTTCAACCCTCGAAGAATCTGTGACTGGGGACCATGGCCTGCTCTGGGTCGCTCATATTGTTCCCAGAGGCTATGAGCAAGCACAAGGAGCCGTCCCCAGAAGGCATCAGAGCCGTCTTTATTCTCCGCATCCAGTCTCCCAAGCCGGTTCAGTTTGATCATCCGTCTGGCGATCGGATAGCTGAAAACAAGTTGGTAAAGTTCCTCTGGCTTGGCTCTGGTCAGCTTAAGCTCCGTCATTGGCCCCAAAATGGTTGAAAAGCTGGCCGGTTTGCGGGCACTCACCCCCCAATGTGCCTTCGATCGGGCCTTGGTCAAAACCTTGTGGAACGCTTACGCCGCTCAATGACATCGACACGCACGTTGTGCCTGTTGTTGTAACTAGGGCGAATGTTTCCTGGAAAACCCTTCAATTCAAGGGTGGCGGAAGGAGTGGGATTCGAACCCACGGTAGGTTGCCCTACACTCGATTTCGAATCGAGCGCCTTAAACCGGGCTCAGCCATCCTTCCTTGCTTGGTTGCTTTTCGAGTCGATTGACCCGATCCGAACGGGAGCAGAATGTATCTCGAAAGGCGAATTCGTCCAGAGATTCCTTCATCCTTCAAAACGACCGAACGTTTTCGCCGTTCAGGCCACAAAGAATTCCACATGACGCCAGATTCCAACAGGCACGACCTGCTCGATCCTTCATTCTCAACCTGGGCGATTGTTGCGCTCGCAATCCTCTTAATAGGAGCGTGGGCTGCGGCGCACTGGTTCAAGCGGTTTTTCCCGGACTTAGGGAAGGTGAAAAAGTGGCCGTGGTTCGCAATGCGGCTGGTGATCGGCTCGTTCGCGATTTTCTTTTGCTGGCAGCTGCTGGCGCGGTTCGATCACGTTTTTCTAGCGACTTCGTGGTCGCTCTGGGTGAGCGCGATCATCGGCGGGGTGGCGATCGAGACGATCTGGTTGCTCTACGGTTTGGAGAAAAGGCTGATTCCGCTCAAGCGCGGTCGGTTGTTTCTGGGTTTGCGGCTCGGGGCGACGATTGTAATGCTTTTTATCCTGGTGGAGCCGGTTTTCACGCGAATCGCTGACCGCGAGATCAATCGCGAGGTGGTGATTCTCGTGGATGATTCGAGTTCGATGCAGCTGACGGACGAGCAGCAGGGGATTTCCGAGCAGTTGGCGATCGCTTCGCTGTTCGAGCCGGATCTGGTTGAGGATCGGCCGCAGTTAAAAGCGGCGATTCGGCAGGTGGGGCGTTTGCAGGGCGAGTTGACTCAGCAGATTCAGGCGCTTGCCGTTCCGGAGGGTTCGGATGCGGCGATGATTGAGACTTTGGTTGAGCAGCGCGGTGTGCGGGTTCGCGAGTTCAGCGATTCGGCGACGGAGAAGGGAAAAGAGGTCGTTGCGGATCTCGATAAAGCGGCTGGGACTCCCGGTATTGACGGGGGGACGAAAAATGCGCTGAACGACATTTCAAAGAGGTTGCGCGAGCAGATGACTCGCAGTCTACAGGAGGCGGTGAAGCAGATTGAGGCGAAAAACCACGCGGGGGTGATCGTTCAGCTGAAGGCGGCTGGTGATCAGCTGGCTTACGCGTTTCAGCAGATGCCTCAGGCGATGAAGAAGCTCGACGAGGCGTTTTACAATAGTCTTTCGGCTGAGCAGAAGGGGAAAGTTGTGGTCGCGTCCGAGCGGAAGCGTGTGGAAATTGCTCAGCAGCTGCTGAGGGTGAAGGGCGAGGATGGGAAGACGATTTATGAACGGCTGAGCGACCGATACAATGTGCGGTTCGTGCGATTTGGCGTTGAGCCGGGTGATTTCGATGGCGAGGCGTGGCTTGAAGGCGAGGACAGTTTCCCCGACGATGCTCAGTCGGCGAATTTTCGCGCGCAGACAGATTTGGCGACGGCTCTTGAGGACACGCTGGACAAAGTTTCGGCTGAGAGTCTGGCTGGGGTCTTTTTGCTGAGCGATGGCCGGCACAACGCGGAGTTGCCAGTTGAAGATGCGGCTCGGCAGATGGGAGCTCAGGGATCGCCGATTTGTGCGATTCCAATTGGCAGCCGGATCGGGCCGAAGGATGCGTCGCTGCTCAGCCTCGGAGCGCCGGAGTCGATTTATCTCGGTGATCGGATCGCTATTAAGAGCGAGGTCAAGCTCGACGGGCTGCGCGGACAGGCCGTGCGGGTGAATTTGATGTTCAACGGGGAGCAGGTCGATCAGAAGACGATAAACGTGCCTGATCAGCAGTATCGGACGGAACTGCGTTTCGTTCACACGCCGGAAGAGAAGGGAATTTTCGACTACACGCTCGAGATTGAGCCGATTGAGGGAGAGCTCTTTTCCAACAACAACGGCTGGGATTTCAAATGCGCGGTGACGGACGACCGGACCAACGTCCTGATCGTCGACAGTTTTCCGCGTTGGGAATTTCGCTACCTGCGAAATCTATTCTACGGGCGGGACAAGTCTGTTCATCTCCAGTACGTCCTTCTCAACCCGGATGAAATCACGGCTCATCCGCGCAAGGAGCAGGTTTTCGCATCGGCGGCTCGGGAATTCGGGGATGCCGAGGCGACTCACTTGCCGGAAAGCGCTGCGGAGTGGCGGAAATTTGACGCGATCATCATCGGCGACATTCCGCCGGCCGCGATCGACGAGTCCACCTGGCAGACGATTCGCGAATGTGTTTCCGAGCGCGGAAGCATGCTTGTGATGAGCGCTGGTCGCCGCTACATGCCGCATGCGTTTGAAAACGAAGTCGTTGCCGACCTGCTTCCTGTGACCTGGACTGCGGGCCCGGTGCTGGAAACTCCGGAACAGTTCCAGTTTGAGCTGACTTCTTCTGGCAGTTCGAACCTGATTCTCCAGCAATCGCTGAGCCGAAGCGTCAACAAGCAGATTTGGGGGAGCATTCCGCCGCTAGCGTGGAGATTTCGCCCCGACGGCGTTAAAGAAGGTGCGGAGGTCCTCGCCTATGCGGTCGATCAAAAGGACCAGGGCACGCTCGATCTCGAATTCAGTGGGGATCCGAATGACGTCGAGGCCGCCTTGGAAAAGCTCGCGAATCGCAAAGTCTACGAGCGAGAAAACGCGCTCCT
>JBLHKS010000329.1:0-5722 GCA_047620505.1 Verrucomicrobiales bacterium
TCGTTTACCGCGAGGTTCCCTGGAACCGGGCAGTGGACAGACTGCACGAAATCTACGCCAATTTCTAAGGGAAGTTTTCCACACCGTTGCATCAGGAAGCTACCCAACTGTGTTGGCGGTCTCGGAATACGAAACGTCTGAGCTGGAACGAGTTCAGGTGGCCCACTATGTATTATACGATAGGATTCCACAGTCTTACCCTGATAAGATCGGGACATTCTTTGAATTACAGATCGCGCCTGCCACGGCGATCAAGGATTTTAAAACCTATCAGATCATCGACAAGCTCGACTTCGATCCGGACGCGATTGAACAATGGGTCGACGTGAGTCAAAAACTGATTCGGAAGCCTCTTGGGAATTTTCCTTCGCTCGTCGCACAAGATAAAGTCTCGCTCTTCTGGCAAAAGAGGGGCGTCATCAAAACCGTGATCCTGGGCGATTCGAGATCGGATCAGGGCGTCCTTCCTTCTCTGCTTGGCACATCTAACCCGACTTTTAATTTTGCCATGGGCGGTTCCAGATATGAAACCACCCTCATCGTTTTCGAGAATTATCTGCCCGAGGCTCCTGAGCTCGAAGTCATAATCGTTGGCCTTTCACCTAGATACTTTGAAATGGGATCCCTGGATGGTCACGGCGCGAGGTGGAGAGAAGCGCCCTCGATTCTGCCGCTCACATCTGATGGCGCTGTTGATATTCCGTCACCCGGCCTCGCAACGTTAGCGATATACAATCCGTGGGGCGAGCTGCATTCGAACGCGAATGCTTCCACCAAGCCGGTCTTCGATCTCTCTTGGCGTCTCAAGGTCAAACGAGCGCTTTCCAACTCTACGCACTTTCGGATCGATCAGGCAAAATTGGACGCTCTCGAACGAATGATCGATACGTGCAAGCGGCGGGGTATCCGTCTTTACGGATTCACGCCCCCGGCCCATCCGATCACCAGCGAAACGATCGCCGCTAATGACGGGATTGGTCGGGCCACATATTCCGATTTGGTTCGGCGGCTCGAGCTTTTGGCCGACGGATCGGACGGCGTCTTCCACATCCGGGACATCGACCAAGCTGGCTCGAGTGGTTATCCCGAGTCTCATTTCATGGATCTGGACCACCTTAACCCGGATGGGGCCAAGCGCCTTACCAACGAGCTGAGGGACTGGATCGACGAAGTCACGACCGCGTTGGGCGGCGACTGAGGATCGTGAGAAGCTAGTTCGCCACGATGTTCACCAGTTTCTTCGGCACGACGATCACTTTGCGGACGGTCAGGCCGTCTATGAACGACTGAACCTTTTCGCTCTGCATCGCCGTTCCTCTCTCTCCCAGTTGAAGTGTTCGCACCGACCCCTAGAGTTTCCAAGTCGTCGCGTTAGCGACCGCTTATCATAGACGTGGGCTCTCAGCCCACGGACTGACGCGAATTCCCGCTTTCGTCGCGTAGCGACCGATCAAGCAGTTGCGCTTTTCGTCAATCCCAGAGATAACGAGGATCATATTGAACTCCGTGTTTCTCGAGCAGCGCGACGTATTCCTCTTCAAATGTCCGCATTCTATGATGTTCGCGCTGATTAGCGATGTAAGCTACGACATCCGGAACGGCCGATGAACTGACAGTGAAGGCGGAGTATCCGTCTTGCCATCCGAATTGGGGTTTGATCAAACCCGATTTATTGATCGCGTTCGATGAGCCGCCCTTGAGGGGCTTCAATGCTTCGGAAATCGCCAGAGTCTTCGGTATATCGATAAGGGCATGAATATGGTTTTCAATCCCGCCAATTTTTCGAGCGAAGATTTTATGCGTCTTCGCGGTCTCAGCCACAATCGCCCAGATATTTTCCTCGATATCAGGATTGATCAACATCGCGCGATTCTTCGTGCTGAAGACGCAATGATATTGGAGTTGGGTGAAGGTGTTTGCCGTGGCCCAGGTGGTTGATCGGTCGCTACGCGACGAGCTCTGTTTTCGTATTCGTTCCGTGGGCTGAGAGCCCACGGCTACGATGAGCAGTCGCTACGCGACGAGACGCAGGAATCCTGTGCTAGTTCGCCACGATGTTCACCAGCTTCTTCGGCACGACGATCACTTTGCGCACGGTCAGACCGTCGATGAACGACTGAACCTTTTCGCTCTGCATCGCCCGCTCTTCACAGGCCTCTTTGGACGTGTCGAGTGCGACTGTCATCTTGTCGCGGAGCTTGCCGTTGACTTGGATGACCATCTCGATTTCGTCCTCGATGAGAAAAGCTTCGTTGAATTCCGGCCAAGGCTCGTAGGCGAGGTTTTTGGCGATCTTGTCAGGGAATTTGGCCAGCAGCTGCTCGTTCAATTCATCGCTCATGTGTGGCGCGAACGGGTTGAGGACGTGCAGCAGCGTTGCGACGCAGGAGAGCGGGAGCGGAGCTGGTGATTTCATCAGCGCGTTCGTGAATTCCATCATGGATGAGATCGCGGTGTTGAACGCCATGCCTTCGATGTCGGCCCCGACCTTCTTGATGGTCGCGTGGGTGATTTTGAGCTGAGCTTTGGTCGGCTCAATGTCGGCAATCGAATCGCTCAGGACCCAGTCGCCTTCTTGAGTTTCCTCCATGACTAAACGCCAGACTTTGGCGAGGAATCGGTTCACGCCTTCGACGCCTTTGGTCGACCACGGCTTAACTTGCTCGAGCGGGCCCATGAACATTTCGAACAAGCGCAGCGAGTCCGCGCCGTACTCTTCGACGACGTCATCCGGGTTGACGACGTTGCCAAAGGACTTGGACATCTTCCGGCCGTCTTCACCCATGATCAGGCCCTGATTCACGAGGCGCTGGAACGGCTCGATCGTCGAAACGTGGCCGAGGTCGTTGAGAACTTTGTGCCAGAATCGCGCGTAGAGCAGGTGCAGAACCGCGTGCTCCGTGCCGCCGACGTAGAGATCGACGCCGCCGGGTTTTCCGCCGCCCATCCAGTAGTTTTCGGCCTCATCGCCGACAAACGCGTTCGGATTCGCGGCATCGATGTAGCGCAAATAGTACCAGCAGCTGCCAGCCCACTGCGGCATCGTGTTGGTCTCGCGTTTCGCGCCGTCACCGACATTGAGCCAGTCGGTCGCCTTCGCCAGCGGGCCCTCGGGCGAGCCAGTTGGTTTGAAGTCCTCCATGTCGGGCTGGACCAACGGCAAGTCGTCCTCGCTGATCGTCTCGTGCTTGCCGTCCTTCCAAATGATCGGAAACGGCTCGCCCCAATACCGCTGACGACTGAAAAGCCAGTCGCGGAGTTTGAAGTTGATCGTCTTCTTGCCTTTGCCTTCGGCCTCGAGCCATTCGGAGATTCTCTCCTTTGCATCACGGGTGAATAAGCCGTCGAGAAACCCAGAATTGATCGCGATCCCCGGTTCCGTAGTCGCAACGCCTTGAACCTCCCACCACACTTCGCCGCCAAACTCGACTCCAGTGTTGCTTGCATTGTCGAATCCCTCGCCGGCGTCAAAAACCGAAGGACGTTTCTGGGCCACTACCGGTTTGATCGGGAGATCGAATTTTTCCGCAAATTCGCGGTCACGTTCGTCATGCGCGGGCACGGCCATGATCGCGCCGGTGCCGTAGCTCATCAGCACGTAGTCGGCGATCCAGACCGGCCCTTTTTCGTCGTTAACCGGGTTGATTCCGAAGCCGCCGGTGAACACGCCGGTCTTGTCTTTGGCCAATTCGGTTCGATCCAGATCGCTCTTGCCGGCAACTGACTTTCGGTAGGCCTCGACGGCTTCCTTCTGATCAGCGGTCGTGATTTTGTCGACCAACGGATGCTCCGGCGACAGAACCATGTAAGTCGCTCCGAACAGCGTGTCAGGCCGGGTCGTGAACACCGTCACGGTCTCGCCATCGATCGTAAAATCGACCTCCGCGCCTTCGCTTCGGCCAATCCAGTTGCGCTGATGCTCTTTGATTCCGTCCGGCCAATCGAGTCCGTCCAGCTCATCGATCAAACGCTGGGCGTAAGCCGTGATCCGCAAATTCCATTGCTTCAACGGCCTGCGCTCGACGGTTTCGCCCTTCTCCTTCCACTCGTCGACTTCCTCATTCGCCAGGACCGTTCCCAAACTCGGCGACCAGTTCACCGGAACCGCTTGGACGAACGCGAGCCGCACGTCGTCGATCTGCTCGCGGGTCCAGCCCTTCTCTTCCAACTGAGAAACCGGCTGAGCTTTCTGGGTTTCCTCATCGAAATACGAACTGTAGAGCTGGAGAAAAATCCACTGCGTCCACTTCACGTAGTCCGGGGCGGTCGTGTTGACCTCGCGATCCCAATCGTAGGAAAATCCGAGGCTTTTCAGCTGACGCCGGAAATTGTCGACGTTCTTCTGAGTGTTGATGCTCGGGTGCTCACCGGTCTTGATCGCGTGCTGCTCAGCGGGCAGACCGAACGCGTCCCAACCCATCGGGTGGAGCACGTTGTGGCCGGTCATCCGCTTGAAACGCGCGATGATGTCGGTCGCCGTGTAGCCTTCCGGATGGCCCACGTGGAGACCCGAGCCACTCGGATACGGAAACATGTCGAGGACGTAAAACTTGGGTTTGTCAGGATCGAAATCCGCGTCGCCTGGGTTCGGCGTTTTGAAGGTTTTGTCGTCGTCCCAACGAGCTTGCCATTTCGGCTCGATGGTTTCGAAAGGGTATCGGTGTCTGGCCATGATTTTGAAAAAGAATGAGTGCGTTTAAAAATGAAAATCAGCGCGAAGAGATCGGATTCACGCCGAGGAAAATAGAAAGAAGGGTCCAGCGAGCGGCTAGGCCAGGAGGGCCAGCAGCTGCTGGCGACTAAGTCGTAGAAACGAAGCGATTTCGTTGCGAACGCGCATGGGCCGAAAATACGAGCGGACCTCGGGTTGTCCACGCGAAAGTTCGAAGTAAGGTCGGTCGAATGATGAATCGGCTCATTGTCGCCACGCACAATTCCCACAAGACCGGCGAAATCCGCGAAATCCTCGGATCGCGCTTTGATGAAGTCGTCGATTTGACGGCCTACCCAGAGATCTCGCCGGCGATCGAGGACGGCGATTCCTTCGAGGCGAACGCGAAAATCAAAGCGCTGCACGCCTGCGCTGCTTTGCCCGGCGTGACCGTTCTGGCCGACGATTCCGGCCTGGAGGTCGACGCGTTGAGCGGGGATCCAGGCGTCTACTCAGCTCGCTATGCCGGTGAAAACGCGACCGACGCGGATAACCGGGTGAAGCTGCTTCGCGAACTCGCCGACTCGGAAAATCGTGTCGGCAGGTTCCGCTGTGTGCTCGTCCTCGCTCGCGACGGCGAGGTCCTCAAGGTAGCGAGCGGCGCAGTCGAAGGCCGGATCCTGGATTCCGAGCAAGGGGAGGGTGGCTTCGGCTACGACTCGCTTTTCCTGCCCGAAGGTCATCAGCTGAGCTTCGCCGAAATGCCTTCAGAACAGAAGAACCAGCTCAGTCATCGAGGGGGTGCGCTTCAGCAGCTGCTGGATGAGCTCTAACTGTCTGGCGGCTGGAACTGCTGGATGTGGACCCGCATGTCCGGTGGTGTGGGGGGCGGAGGTTCAAACCGGTTCAAACCCTCCGCCTACCCGATCAGCCCTCCGGTTGTTCGGTTGTTCGGTTGTTCGGTTGTTCGGTTGTTCGGTTGTTCGGTTGTTCGGTTGTTCGGTTGTTCGGTTGTTCGGTTGTTCGGTTGTTCGGTTGTTCGGTTGTTCGGTTGTTCGGTTGTTCGGTTGT
>JBLHKS010000330.1:0-5686 GCA_047620505.1 Verrucomicrobiales bacterium
CCAGACTGAAGTCATCCAGCGAGCCCGCTTGATCGTAAAGATAGAGAAATCGCGGAGACGCCAGCGCGGCCGACGCCGCTGTTTTCATGCCTTCCGAAAACGAGTCGCCAGCCTCGATTTGAGCAAGCACGGCAGCGGCGTAGCGATCGAGAAGTTCGTCTTCAACCGGGCGTCGAAACGCTCGGCTTAGGAAATCCTGAAGCCGCTCACGCACAACCAGCTCAACATCGTCGCCAGTCGGCGGAGACGCGAAAAACTTCGTCCAGATCCCAACGGTTTTCGCGTTGAAATCCCGACTGCCGACAACCGAGCGGCTTAGCTTGAGAAACGACTCCATCAACAGCGGCGAGAGCGAAAGGTGATCTCCGCGATTGTCGTAGCCGTGCTCAGCGCGGAGGTCCTGCGGGAATGCGGAGACGCCAACGAGGCGCGATTCGATCAGCTGAGATTTTCCGAGCGGGCGGCTTCCGACTTTCAATTTTTCGGGCATCTGGCCGGTCTCCGGCTTGAAATAACCGCCATGCTCGCGAAGCACGCGCTCGGGCAGCGAGAAGACGTTCACGTTGAGTTCGAACAGGTCTTGAACCGCGTTGTTGTACTGAAACCGATTCATTCGCCTAACCGGCGTATGCGGAATCGAACCCTGCGCGGCGACCGATTCGTGAAGCAGCGCTTTCAGCTGAACCAGCAGCTGCTGGCGCTTCTCGGACGACAGCTGCGGCTCGTCTTCGGGCGGCATTTCCTCAAAATCGATCGCCTCGACGAGGTCCTTGAGCAGCTCCGGATTCGCCTTCAAATCCGCAACGCTTTCCAGCTCTAACAGATTCACCTTGCCTTTGACTTTTTCGTTTTCGCCGTGGCACTTCGTGCAACTTTCTTTGAAGACCGCGCGCAAATCGAGGGGCTCGGCCGCGAAAGCTCCGGTGGCGAAGAGGAGGAAAATCTGGAGTGCTTTCAGCATCAGACTTTAACCAGATTTGCGATCTCCACGCCGTCTCCGGTCTCGACGTTCGCGTTGACGGTGCAGGCTGAAATCAGATTCGCCGCACCCGTTCCGTGAAACCGAATCGCCGCCAGGTTTCGATCCGCGATGCGATCGCCAGCGACGGTGCAGCCGGAAATATTCGTCTGCTCGCAATCCTCGGCGTCGATTCCGTAGGGACTGCCGTCCAGCAGCTGGCAACCCTGAACGCTGATCCGTTTGCAGCTCGAAAGCTCAAGCAGAGACGCGCCGTTGGCCTGGCCTTCGGGCGATTCGTCCTGGATCGTGCATCCGCTCAAAACGACATCTTTTGAATTAACGATTCGAACTCCGCAATTCGCCCTGGGGGTGTGTCGGCGAAAAATGTTGCCGCTCAAATTAATCTGGCTGCACTGATCGAGAAGAAGGTTTCGATTCTCGCACGAATAAATGCAGTTTCCGCTGATCGCGACGCCGTAGCAACCGGTCAGATGAACGTTCGTTTCCTGGCTGCCGATGATGTTTCCGGTCACCGCCCACAAGCCCGGCGGCCGGCTTTCATCCGGCTTTTCGATGATCCGAATATTTGCCCCGCCAGGCGAAATCGTGGCCTGGATCGTGTTCGAGGCGATCGTAACTTCGTTCACGCTCGCCTTCTCAGCCCTCGTATCGATGTAGATTTCGGCTGTCGGTTCCGGCTCGGCACCGTGCGCGCGATAATTATTATATTCGATGTCGTTACCGGTAATCTGCAGGTTGCGAATCTCGGATTTTTCGATCCGAATCCCGCCACGCCGGTTGTAGCTGATGTGGCTACCTGAAATGTTGATCTGGTGGAGATTCACCTCGTCCAGAAGCACACCAACTCCGGTGTTATGATAAATGTGCGAATCGCTGATGAGCACGTTTCGATTCCGGCGATGCAGGCGGATTGCGTTTCGCACTTTACGGATCAGAACGCCGTCGAAAGTGCTCTGCATCGTCTCGATCAGCTCAACGCCGTCGGCTTCCGGATTGTCTCCGGTGATTTCCAGATTTCGCAGAGTCGCCATCCGTTGATTCGCCCAGACATTCGGCTTAGCTGAGTTTGGATCGCCCGTTCCGCCGTGCGCCCCGATGATCCGGAAAGCCGGGCCGGCTCCCGCCATCACGACCGTCGCCGTCCCGCTTGAACCATCGATCCCGATCCGCCCGGTTTCGTCGAGAACGACCTCGATCGTTTCGCTGATCCGATAGTTTCCGCGTGGAAATTCCAGCGAGCCGTTACCGGCCGTGATCGCATGCCGAATCGCTTCGGTATCGTCAGTAGCGCCGTCGCCGAGGGCTCCAAAATCCTTCACATTGCTCATGGGCGAACGCTAGCTGGGACGAAACGCGGCGGCAACGGCGTTTTTCGAAACCAGCAGCTGCTCGGCCGACGAGCCAATTTTATCGGCGATTCAACGCTTCTGCTCTCGGGGAATCTAAGCGCTTGACCGCGGCCCTGGGCCCGCTTGGTTCTCGCCCGCTTCTCGCATTTTCCAATTTCAAAACCTTCGATGGACTTTAACGAACTCATCAACTCTGGCGCTCTCGGTCTTTTGACTCGAGGCGGAATTTTCATGTGGGTGATCCTGATTCTCGGGATCCTCGCTGTCGCCGTCATCATTGAGCGCTGGCGCAGCCTCAAGATTCTCCACACCAATCCGGTTAAATTGAGAAGCGACGTCGTCGACCTGCTTGCTCAGGATCGAGTCGATGAAGCGCTCAAACTTTGCCACGATGCGCCGGGCCCGATCGCCGCGGTGCTGGGTAACGGGATCCGGAAGTTTAACGTGCTCCGTGAGCTGCGTTACGAGGCGGCGAGAATCGAAGACAACGTTAAAAAGAGCATGGAGGCGTACGGCGTTCACGTCGTCGCGGCTCTCGAGCGGCACTTGCCGATTCTGGCGACGATTTCGAGCGTTGCGCCGATGGTCGGATTCCTTGGAACCGTCCAGGGGATGATCATT
Organism: Verrucomicrobiales bacterium; assembly: GCA_047620505.1. Lineage (GTDB taxonomy): Bacteria > Verrucomicrobiota > Verrucomicrobiia > Verrucomicrobiales > DEV007 > JBLHKS01. The sequence goes on from JBLHKS010000330.1 coordinate 2,953, forward strand.
TCGTTCGATGAAATTGTGGCGATGTCAGGGCAGTCGAACATCGTTGAAGCTGCGGCTGGCGGGATTCGAACCGCGTTGTTGACGACGTGTTTCGGCCTGATCATCGGGATCCCGGCCTTCATGGGGTTCAACTATTTTATGGGAGTGATCAACGGCTTCGTCCTCGAAGTTGAGAGCACGGCCGAAGAGCTGATGGAAGCTGTTTCCGTGAAGCTGACTTTGGAAGAAAACGCAGCATCGGGCTCGCCAGTGCACCCTGAGCCCGAGGCGGATCCGCGAGTATGAGGATCGTTCGTCGCAAGCTTTTGGTTGAGCCGCCGGCAACTGCGGCCCCGGACATCGCGTTCATTTTGATCGTGTTTTTCCTCGTGTGCGCGTCGGTTCAGCCGGATTCCGGCAAGCCGCAGGACATCCCGAGAAGCGAAGAGTCGGAAAACAAAGAAGATCAGAGCCAGAACATCGAAATCACGCTGACGCAGAAGACGATTTTGATCAACAGCGAGACGATTGCGATGAACGGAGTCGAGACGAAACTCAAGCAGCTGCTGTCTGGCAAAAAGAACGAAGCGGACCACGTGGTGATGTTGAAGAGCGCCAAGGACACGACTTATCAGCGATGGATCGACCTGACGAGCCGAATTGAGAAAGCTGGCGGAATCGTGACACTTCAGCTTGAGCAGGAACAGACGATTATCGTGAATTGAAGACCAAGAACGATGAAAATTCCCCGCAAAACTTTTGTAGCCGAGGTCCCCGCGATGGCCATGGGCGACATTGCGTTTTTATTGCTGATCTTTTTCGTTATTCTCGCAAAAGCGGTCGACGACAGCCACGTGAAGTGGACTCCGGCCGAGGCGGATGACTTGGAAGCGAGCGGCGGGATGCGCGCGAGCGTCGCGATCGATGCCGATGCGGTGATGTTTTTGAATGGCCGAGAAATCCAGCCAGCGAACTTGTCCGATGCGTTGACCCAGCTGCTGGGCGACCTCGAACCCGGCAACAGAACCGTGCAATTGAAGGTTCACAACGAAGCCCAGGCGAAGGATTTTGAACCTGCGATTGAAGCCATCAGCATGGCGGGCGGCGATCTGATACACGTGCTGGATCCGCTTCCCGAAGAGTGACCAAACTTAAAACCTGAACGAACGAAATGAGTGTGAAACAAATTCCAAATCCGGACGACGCTGTGGTGCAGACGGCGATGGTCAGCCCGAAGCGCGATGTCCAGCGCTTGCGCCAGAACTCAGCGGCCGTTGCCGGTGAGTTGAAGGATTTCCTCGCCCGAATGAAGGGCCGAAGCGCCAAGGAAAGACTCGGCGTGATCGCTTCGAGCGGCCTGTTTCGAAGCTCCATCGCGGCGATTTTCTTTTTTGCGATTTTGATCTCCGCGTTGACTGCAGGGCCCTATTTCTGGGACAAAATGAAAGCGGATGACGTGAAAAAGCCGGAAATTGCTGCGAATGGCGGCGGCGGAGAACCAGCAGCTGCTGCCGAGCCGACGCCCGAAGAACCAGCCGCAGATCCCGACGTCAAGCTCGGACAACCCGCCGATGTCAGCGTCGATCCGACGGCGATCAACCGAGCGCTCGGAACAAATGGAACGGCGGAACCGCCGGCCAATCCGCTCGATGGTGCCGGTGATCTGCTCGATCTGGGCGATCTTGACGGGCCCAAATAATCAAAACCGGCGTGGGCAATTTTCACTCCAGATTCTGGTTAATTTTTCCCCTCGGAATCATCTGGTTCCTGTTGTGGATTGATTGGGCATCGTTTTATCTCGCGCCCACCTGGATTCACGGAATCGCTTTCGCGGTGTTCGCCGGATTGGCTGGGTTCTGGTTCTGGAAGGCTCGAAAACAGAGCGTTGTCGCGCGCTGTGCGATCGCTTCGGTCGTTTTTATAACTGGATGGCAGTTGCTGGTTTTCGGCGCTGCGGAAACGAACTGGATTCCGGGACTGGCGCGCATCCTCAGCAAAACCGGGCTGGTAACCATTTTCCTCGCCGGTCTCGCCTGGTCGGTCTTCTTCGTCGAAGTTCAATCACGCAGATTGCGAAAACTCGCAGCAGCTGGCCCGCCGCCAGCCCCTGCAGGCGAAGGCTCCTGGGTCTGGAACCCGTTTAACCTCGACGCCTGGTTTTTCCGAAGCGACAACCGCAAACTCGATCAATCGCTCTTCACCTTTCTCAGCTATTCGCTGATTTTCATTCTCCTATTTCTCATCCTGACAAAGCTCGGCAGCTGCCGAGAAATCTATGAGCTTCCGGCAGGTGGTGGCGAGCCGAAACAGCAGCAGGTCGTTAAAATTCAGAAGGTGATCAAGAAGAAAATCGTCATCAATCCTTTCAGCTCGATCATCTTCAATCCTCCGCCAATTGAGGACATCGAATTAAAGCTCACAGAGATAACCGAGCACAAATATGAGGTCGGTTACGGCGAAGGAAAAGGTGCTGGATTCAAAGGCGGGACCAACCGTGGAAAAGTCCGATTCATCCGGCTCGAATATCAGGGAGGCGATTGGGATCAGGACTTCGGCGGCAGCTCGGATTTGAACATTTTGATCGAATACAACGCTCGAACTGGCCAGCAGATCGCTGAGCGAACGGAGTCGCGGCGAATCAGCGATCTGGAGAATTTCCCCATCGGAAAAAGTCCGCCGATGGTCTACATGACCGGCCAGAAAAGCATCATCGTTTCAAAAAGCGAAGTCGAGACGCTCCGGGAATATCTCCTGG
>JBLHKS010000331.1:0-5670 GCA_047620505.1 Verrucomicrobiales bacterium
TATCCAAATACGGCGCCCGCTCCATCGTCCTCCGCGCCCGGTTCGAGGAAGCCCTCGCCCTCTTCGCTGATGGCGACGACGCCCGCCTCGACTTTGTCTACATCGACGGCTACGCCCATCAAGGCAACGAAGGCGGCGAAACCCTCCGTCAATGGTGGGAAAAAGTCCGCCCCGGCGGCATCCTCGCCGGACACGACTACCATCCCAAGTGGGAGAAAAATCTCGCCGCCGTCGACGCCTTTCGCGAGGCCAATGCTGATCAGATCCGCGAGTTCCAAATCACCGCCAACGATCCCTTTCCGTCGTGGGTGGCGGTGAAAGGCGAGTAACGCCACTGGCCGAAGTTGCCAAGCCCTGCCCGGAGCGGTAGACTCGCGCCATGACCATCAAGGCGATCGTGCATCCGGAAGAATCCGGGGGATACTGGGCGGAGGTTCCCTCACTTCCCGGCTGTTTTACGCAAGGCGACACCCTTGAGGAACTTGAGGCGAACATTCAGGAAGCAGTCGCCGCCTGGCTCCTGGCCGGTGAACCGGACGACACGTCCGCGGAACAGGTTCTTGAAGTGGCGGTATGAAATCCGTCCCTGGAAAACGGCTCGCAAAATTGGCCCTTGGCAAGGGATGGGAGTTGAAGAGGGTGAACGGGAGCCATCATGTGTTCACCAAACCAGGACGAAGAGAGCGGCTCGTAATCCCGATTCACGGAAACAAATCTCTCAAACCCGGTCTCCAATCCGCCTTGATGAAAATCATCCCTGTCAGCGATGACGAACTCTAGCAGCTGGTGGGAAAAAGTCCGCCCCGGCGGCATCCTCGCCGGACACGACTACCATCCCAAGTGGGAGAAAAATCTCGCAGCAGTCGATGCCTTCCGCGAGGCCAACGCGGATCAGATCCACGAGTTTCAAATCACCGCCGACGATCCCTTTCCGTCGTGGGTGGTGGTGAAGAAGTGAATCGTCAGGTCGCGATGGTGTCCGCTGTCAGTCAAGAAATGATGACTGACCCCGCCCTGCTGATTCTGGGTGATCCTGGCTGAAGAAATAGATCCACCAAAGGATCTAGATCCCATTCGGTGGATCTTACTGACGAGCATGGAAATTGCGAGTTTCGAAGATGCGCAGAAGATTTTGAAACTCTACTTGGCGAGGTGGGAGATCGAAGTATTCCACCGCGTCCTTAAAACCGGTTGCCATGTCGAGGAGATCCAACTCAAAGGGAAGCAAGCCGTGTTCTCTTGCCTGGCTCTCTACATGATTGTTGCCTGGCGTATCTTGTATATCACGCATTTAAGTCGCCAATGCCCCGATCTTCCATGCTCGGTTGTATTTGAAGAGGCAGAGTGGAAGTCTGCGCTGGCCATTGCTCGCCCAGTCGCAAAAGGAAAATTCAAATCAGCTAACGAGCCGCCTCTAAGTGAGATAATTCAAATCGTCGCCGAGTTCGGAGGTCATTTAGGACGCCGGGGAGATCATCCGCCAGGTGCACAGTCTCTCTGGCAGGGATTATCCAGGCTTCGAGACTTTGCGATTGCATGGGCGAGCTTTGGCGTCCCGAAAACGTAGAGCATGACAAAGATAAGAGAGGCGGTTGCTGGCAGCAGGCTACCGCGATTTGGCGTGCTCGGAAGCCATGAACAGATTCGCAAAACGGCCTTGGAGTAAGCCCGCCACACAAGCGCTCAATCTGTAGAGAAGGCAATAGGGTAGATTTGACTTTAGCACTCAAGCCGAGTTTCGAATGGCAGAAATGTGTATAAACATCAGGGTTCAAACCCCGTTCCTACCCGATTAGGCAATTCGGTCATTCTGATTCGCGCTTAATGCGTTCCTGCTTAAAGACCGTCTCTTCACCTATGAAAAAATCCTTTTCCTGATTGTAGATTGCCGTATCCGAGACGGAGTGCGATACCCCAAAAAATTTGAACGCTGCGCCGATATTGTCGTGCGCTATACAGTCCTTGTAGGTGGTCCTGCTTTGGCCCACATCCGCCACGCCGCCATCGATGGAGCCATTCCAAGCGATTTCGGCACCCTCCACGTCCATCTGAACCTCCTCGTGAGCGCTGATACCTTCGTCGGCATTGGAAAGGGCTCTGATATTCTCCAAGCGGATGCCGACCCAGTTTCCATGAATATTGAATCCGTCGTTGGCCGCGTGCATGGCTGTGATATTTTTAACGATGATGTGCGAGCAGGCGATCGTCACACAGCTTAGTCCGGGCTTCGAAGGCACGTAGATTCTGGCATCGCCCGGTCGCTTGCCTTCCGGCCACCGGAAATAGATCAACCCTTCGCTGGTGCAGCCCATCTGCCCCGGCTTCAAATCGGAGGGCTGCGCGTAGAGGTGCCCCTTTGAAAAAGCAATTGCTCGTTTACCGCCTTCCCGAGCGATGGTGATGGGGATCTCGTCCACAAACAATCCTGTGAATTGCCCGCCAGACATGGGCTCGGCTCCGGAGATCGGCGCAGTCGAAGTCCACACTTCGCCATTCTTCTTCCAGACATGACCCGTCACATCAACACCGAGATCAATGATCACGCCTTTTCCATCGAACACCGCTGGATTTTTCGCCGTTCCCCCCTCAGTTAGTCTTAACGGTTTTTTTGAAATCTCGCCAGCCTCCAAATCTGAAAAGAGTGCCGAAATGGCGGCACAAACGACGATCGCGCGAATAGAGTTCATGAGGTAACTAGGATTTTTGAAGTGTTGAAAACATTCAGCCTAACAGTGTTAATAGTATCGGTCGATATTGGATAGTCAATGTTACTATCACGGAGCCGAAGTCCACAGTTTTCCGTCGCCCACTCGACCAGGAGCTTCAGGATGAATGGGTTGCGGCGATGGATCGGTTGAAAGGCTTTGACCGTGCGGCCAATGATTCGTGGTTTTTTCCATCATAACTCGCTGATATTTTGGAAGTCTTGATTACCCGATATGATTTCTTATCCTATCGGATGTTCAGGGTAGGTTGATCTTCTCAGTGGACAAGGAAGCACTTCGGAAGTGAAAGGGGTAGAGGCTTCTCAATGACGTTTGTGCGCGGTCGCCATCAAACCCAGCAGCTGTTGGCGGCCGAGGAGGGCCGTCGATGGAGCGAGAACCTTACGGGAGCCGTTTTTGTCACGACTATTGCCTTCGTGACGTTACGGGAGCCGTTTTTGTCACGACCATTGCCTTCGTGACGTTACGGGAGCCGTTTTCGTCACGACTATTGCCTTCGTAACGTTACGGGAGTCATTTTCGTCACAACTATAGCCTCCGTAACGTTACAGGAGTCGTTTTCGTCACAACCATTGTCTCCGTAACGTTACGGAAGTCGTTTTCGTCACAACTATTGCCTTCGTAACGTTACGAGACCTCTCACTGACGTGGTGTTGTCCGTAGAGGTGGCTTCCAGCCGCTGTTTTTTGCTCGGTGTTGGCTCTCTCGGCGGCTGGAAGCCACCCCTACGGAGCCCTCGCGACCGTTTCGAACTGTTGGGGTGACACCGATTTTCACCGGGCTGACATTTTCTTCTTGACCGGCTTCGGCATTTTCCGACAAACTGAGCGCGCTATGAGAGACCTGAGGAATTATCTGTTGAACAGCTTCAACGATCCGGGCATCAGCATGAATGAATTGCTGGCGGGCGCGACGGATCATCTCGGAAGACTGAGCGCCCGGAACGGGGCCGGGAAATGGACGGCGCGAATCGCGGCGACTTCTCCGGCGCTGCAAGCGGTGCAGGGGGCGCTGACCGATGACCTGAGCAAGAAGGCAAACCGGGAGGCGCGGGTGTTGGCGAAGACGAATTTCCGGGAGACCAACGTGACCAGTGAGCTGAACAAACTGCTCGGCGGGGTGACGCTGCATTTCGGGAAGGATTCGCCGGAGCTGCGCCAGGTGTTTGCGGATGGGTTGACGGCGTTCAACCGGGCAACGGATGACGGGCTGAAGCCGCTGCTCGACCAGTTGGCGATCGAAATCACCAGCCTGCAGGCGGCGCTGGGGGCGATGGTGGTGACGATTGCGACGGATTTGCGGGATGCATGGGAGGCGATTTACTCGGCGAGCGAGGATGCGACGGCGCAGAAGACGATGATTCAGGAAGAGAAGAACGCGGCACGCGCGGCGCTGCAACGGGAGCTGTTTATCACGTTGATGCACGTGGGTATCGAGCACGTGGATGAGCCGGATATGTTGGGCAGTTATTTCATGCCGCATCTGTTCGGCGGACCGGCGATCTCCGGCACCGGTGGCGGCGGCGGTATTGGTGGTGGTTCCGGTGGAGGCGGCGGGGCGAGTTCGAGTTTTCCGAGCAGTTCGTCTTTTCCGCCGTCGAGTTCGAGTTCGTCGTTCCCGATTCCGCCGAGCAGTTCGTTCTCGAGTTCGTTTCCGAGCAGCAGTTCATCGTCGAGTTCGTTTCCGAGCAGTAGTTCGTCGTCGAGTTCGGGGCCGTAGGCCGAATCGCGCTAATTTTCGTTGGCCTCAACGACTCATTTCGTAGATTCGACTGGTAGTCGAATTCAGCGCCTCCACGACTTCGATTGGCAATCGAAGCCACGCTCTCCTGACCGATCGCTATTGCTGTATTGCTGACGAACGGAGTTGAGCGCCGGCGCGTTTCGATTGCGCTGCTTCTCCAGCAGCTGCTGGGCGACAAGTTCCTGAACTTCGGTATCATTTCGCCCTTCAACTATCATCATGAATCGATTTTTCATTGCCCTGCTGGGTTTGCTCATCCTGTCGCCAGTCATCCACGCGGCTAAGCCCAACTACATCGTGATTTTCTGCGATGATCTCGGTTATGGCGATCTCGGTTGCTACGGCTCCACGAAAAATCGCACACCGCGGATCGATCAGCTGGCGAAGGAAGGGATGCGCTTCACGGATTTCTATTCGTCCAGCCCGGTTTGCACGCCGTCACGCGCGAGCTTGATGACCGGCTGTTATGCACGGCGAGTTGGGATGCACGAGGACGCGACTGGCCATTGGGTGCTGATTCCGAGGAGTCGCCGCGGGATCAATCCTGACGAAACCACGCTGCCCGAGATGCTGAAGGCCGCTGGCTACGCGACCACTTGTATTGGGAAGTGGCATCTCGGCGATCAGCCGGAGCATCTGCCGACGGCGCACGGCTTTGACGAGTATTTCGGGATTCCTTACTCGAACGATATGCAAAGCGCCGGTCGTGGTGATCCTCCCCTGCCCCTTGTGAAAGGAAAAGCGGTGATCGAAGCGCCCGCCGATCAGGCCACGCTGACTCAACGTTATACCCGCGAGGCGATCGATTTTCTGGAGCGCAACGCCGACAAACCTTTCTTTCTATATCTGCCGCACACGTTTCCGCATTTGCCGCTTTTCGCTTCGCCGGATTTTCATGGGAAGAGCGCGAACGGCCGCTACGGCGATTCGGTGGAGGAGATCGATTGGTCGACTGGCCAGATTCTCGACGCGCTCGACCGTTTGAAATTGAAAGATAATACGCTGGTGATTTTCACTTCGGACAACGGCTCTAACGGGCGCAACGGCGGCTCAAATGCGCCGCTTTCCGGTGCCAAGGGGTCAACGATGGAAGGCGGGATGCGGGTTCCGATGATTGCACCCCTGCCAGGTAAAATTCCAGCCGAAAGCGTCTGTAGCGAACTCGCTTCAACGATGGATTTCCTACCCACTTTCTGTGGCC
>JBLHKS010000332.1:0-5610 GCA_047620505.1 Verrucomicrobiales bacterium
TGTTGTGATTCCGACTCTTTTCGAGACTGATTCGAAGCCTGTAGATTCCGTCTTCTCAGCGTTGAGCTGCCGACCTCCTAGACCCCACTCGGCATCAAAAAATCCAGAAAGTTTTCCACACCGTTGGGATTCAATATATCGCTTTAGTGTTTGATTCGTCTCGTGCAGCTGGGTGACCTGTGCTGCTAAAGATGCGAGATGCTCTTGGCTGGTCATTCGCTTCAGTAGATCTTGAAAAAGACCTGCCCACTGTTCTCGAAGCCATGCTTCTATTTCATGAAAGCGATCGAATGGGAAAAATGGATTGTTTTGCGGCAGAGATAGGATCTCGTCGATCATTCGAAAGATGTTGACGGAATCGACGTGCGCATAACTGATGTCAGTAGAATCTCGGTTCTTGAGGAAAGTTCGATATTCCGCATAGACCGCCCTTTCTATTAGTATGTAAAGGGGGACGCCGTTTTCGGCTGCTGCCCTAAATTCCTCTCTTGTGATGCTGTCGTAACGTATATAGAAATCTGCGTCGTCTTTATTGCTTTTGCCACTCCTCTCTGATCCGTATCTACCGCCGACAATAAGAATCATGATGTCTAAGAATCATGATGTCTGATTTCTGGGCTTCTCGATAGCACGATTCATCCAACGCTTGATCTGGCGCGTAAGCTATTGCGCCTTTCTCAGAAAGTAAGGGATCGAAACCGAGGCTGTCTACAAATGCCTCGATGGCAGAGCGGAGGTGCTTGAGGTCGTAATATGTTGAACTAATGAATACCCGTGGTTTTGCCATAATGAATTCGGTTATGAATTATAATTTTCCCAAGCCAACACGCGATTCTCTATTTTGCCTAGTCAAGGACCGCATGTCCGCAAGAATGGGGATGATGTCAAGGTGGTCCGCGCGCGCCGGAAACGAGTCATTTTGTGCTTACTTCGTTGTGAAATTTTCGCTCAGAACCAAGGCCACAAACAAGTCCTGAAATCCGCCGTCGGCTTTCGAATTTTCATCCACGATTTCGGAAATTTCGTGGCGGTCGGCGTAGGTCAGATGACGGCCGGTGGCGTAGGTCATGAGTTTTTCCGCGAGACACTGACCAAACTCGTCGATGTGCTCGACGACGTAGGCCTTCAAATCGGAAACGTCGTGAAACTCGGCGCCATCCGGCATGGCGGCGTTGGCGTCGATTTTGATTTTGATCCCCGTTTCGGTTGCCGGGTAGTGAGTTCGCCAGCGGCCGATGGGGTCGAAATTTTCCAGAACGAAGCCTAACGGATCCATCTTGCGGTGACAGCCGGCGCAACTTTCTTCCGAGGTGTGTGCGGCCATCAAATCGCGAACGGTTTTGCTGCCGCGCGTGTCCGGCGTGATCGCCGGAACGTTTGTCGGGGGTGGGGGAGGGGCATCGCCTAACACGTTCTCCAAAACCCAGACACCGCGCAGCACGGGTTGCGTGTCGACGCCGTTTGCGCTGGCCATCATCACGCTGGCCTGACCGAGAATGCCGCCATAGGGACTGCCTTTCGGAATTGAGACGCGGGTGATGTTCTTGGATTTCACGTCATCGCGGCCATAGATGCGGGTCGCGAGATCCTTGTTCAGGAAGGTGAAGTCAGGGGCGATGAAGGTTTGCAGCGGCAGGTTCTTACTGAGGATCTCCGAGAAGAATCGTTCGCTCTCCGCGATCATCGCGCTCCGGTCGGACGGCTTGAAGTCCAGCAGCTGCTGGTCCGGCATGATCTCCGCCAAACGCCGAGTTCCGAGCCATTGGCCGGTGAAATTGGCGACGAAGCTCTGGATGCGCTTGTCTTTGAGCAGGCGGAGGGTTTCGGCTTTGAGGACCGCCGGATCTCTGAGTTTGCCCTGTTCGCTTAGTTGCCAAAGTCGACTGTCCGGCGGCGCTGTGGTGAGGAAATAAGAAAGCCGCGAGGCGAGGCCGAAGTGATCGAGCCGACCTGGATTGGTCTCGCGGTAAAGGAACTCGGGCGACACTAACACCGTGCGAATTGCGAGATGCATCCCGTCCTCGAACGGATGCCCAGCGGCGAGATGATCCGCCACAATTTGGGTATAACCTTCGATCTCGGCGTCCGTCGCTGGGCGTCGGAACGCGCGGGGAAGAAAACGCGCCAGAATCGCTTCGATCTTCGCCTTTCCTTCCAGCTTGGATGCGTCTGCGACGAACTTCTCAAGCAGTTGCTGACGCTGGCGGTCATTGTCGTCTTCGACCGTCTTGGACGGCCCTTCGATGACTGCCTCATGCACGCAAAGCGCCGGGCCTTCTTCGAAAATCTGATACGAAATCGACTCGACATACTGCCGGGCCTGCTTGCCTATCATCTCGATCAGCTTCTTCGCTTCCGGCGAATCGACCGTCGCCTTCGAAAGGTCGAGATCTTCTGCCTCCATCTTCGCTTTAACCCGGTCCCAGCCGATCCCGCCGCGCAAACCGGTTCCATGTTTCACGGCCATCCATCCGGCAAGCAGCCGCGGATTCGCCGCAAATTGCTCGCGAAGATAAGCCTCGAAATCTTTGCGGTTGGTGCTGTCCAAAGGCGCATTGGCGTAGAAGAAAATCGGCGTCTCGCCTCGGTAGAGATCAGCCTCACATTTAAACCATTCTGGCGTCTCAGTCGTGACCTCGTGTTCAGCCAGTTTGCGTAGTTTGAGTGGGTTGTCGTCGTTACCCTTGTCCTCCGCGGTGTTCTTCGCGTAGATGTGAAGCTGCATCGGTTCGCCATCGTCTCGACCGCCGAATGCCGAGAGTTTCACGGCGATGCGATATCGCCCGGATGCTTTCGCTTCGAAACTCGTTGGCCACGTGCAACTGCGCATCACGGTCGGCGTTCGCTGCGCCAGTCGCATCGAACCGTCGATCACCATGCTGGATGAATAGCTGATGGCCATTTCATCGGGTAGGCGGCGCACGAGCGAAGATTCGATTAGCTTCGACGGCGGTGGAAACAGTTCGTCCGCGACCGTGACTGCCGCCTCGAAGTAAGCCTCCATCAGCGTCGGCGACAACGCCAAATCCTCGCCGATGTTGTCGAAGCCGTGCTCCACTCGGTCGGATGGAAAGCCCGGGAGAACTCGAAAGTCGAAGCCGAAGAGAGCCTCGATTGTGTTCTCGTATTCCTGTCGATTGAGCCGACGAAGCACCGTTCCACCTGTTTCGGAGTGCGCCAGCAGTTGCTGGTGGAGCCAACTTGCGACAGCGCCGCGCTCGGCTGACTGCGGCTGCGTTTTGGCTTTGTCCGGCGGCATTTCGCCAGCGGCAAGGACATCGAACACGCGCTCGAAAAACTGCCGGGATTCCAGTTCGCTCCAATCGCGGTCGATCGCGTCATTCAAGCGGATCTCGCCCTTTTGACTCAGATCATCGTGGCAATCGAAGCAGTATTTCGAAAAGAACGGGTCAGGAAATTCAGCAGCGGCGACCGACGACGCGATCAAAGCTGCGGCAACGCAAAACCGCTTCACGAAAACTGGTGATTCAAGTTCTGCTTGGCGTTCGAAAATGCTTCCGCCTCGATCCCCATCTGCTGGAGTAGAGTCAGATACACATCGCCCAGCAAATGCTCGCCATTCGCCGCTATGTGTTGTCCGTGATCGAACCCGCCGCCAGCCACGAGCGTCGGCAGATCGCGGTTCGAATGCCGGCTGGCGTCGCCCATGCCGGTTCCAGTGAGCACGATGGTTGAATCAAGCAGCGGGCGTCCCTCGGCGTCGGTCTTCGTCTTAAGTTGGCCGAGGAACTTGGCCAGAAGATTCATGTGTTCGAGTTCGACTCTAACAAGATCGCGAATTTTGTCCGGATCGTTCCCGTGATGCGACAGCGCGTGATAACCGGCTCGCAACGTTTCGCCATCGAGCGTGAAGACCTGCCCGGCACCGGTGAGGAACATGGTCAGGACGCGAGTCGAATCCGTTTCCAGCGCCAATGCCATCAAGTCGTAGAAAATCTCCTCGGCCTCCAACATCTGCGTCGGCGCGATCGGGTCGTAGTCTGGCAACTGGTAGTCGACTTCGGGGATCGGTTGGTCGATCCCGGCGCGGTGCTTCTGCATGCGCTGTTCAACCTCGCGGACTGACGTAAAGTACTCCTCCAATTTCTCGCGGTCGCGCGTGCTGACGCGTTGTTGCAGCCGCTTGGCCTCGTCGAGCACCTTGTCGACCGCGCTCTGCCCGCTCTCTAACAAATACTCCGTACGCTTACGATCGTAGGGCGATGCGAAGAGCTTGTTGTAGAACACGCTGGGGCGTTGGATCATGGGCAGCGCCACGCCGTGCTTGGTGTAGCTCATGTTGCGATACGACTCGCCCGCGGTGACCTGCATCGACGAAAACCGCGTCTGCCCACCGATCTCATCCGCCACGATCTGGTCCAGCGAAACATCCGCCTTCCGCTGGCCGCAGAGAAAATTATCCCACGCGTCGTGCCCGTTCTTCGCGCGGTGATCGAAACCGGAAAACACTGTAAAGTCGTCGCGGAGCGCCTCGACCGGCTTAAGCAGCGTCGTCAGTTCGTAATCCTTTCCGGTCTGCTTCGGATAAAACTCCGGCCTGTAGAACCCGAGATAAGCGCCAATACAAACGAGGCGTTTCGCGCGCGGTTCGTCAGCAGCTGCTGGCGCGGCAAACGATTCGAGCATCGGCAACGCGAGCGTGACACCGGTGGCGCGGAGGAAATGACGACGGCTTTGATCTAGAGCAGACATGGGTATTCTTCGAAATTCACGGGCGATGGCCGGGTTGCCTTTCGATGCGCCGCTTTCGAATTAACAGTAGAACAAACTATCGCAATTGCTCTGCGAAAAATGCGAGCGCTGGTTCAATCGCAAACGCATGTCCTCCAGGCGGCGTGGTGAAGCTTGGAGACTCGCCGCCGGCCTGGCGATAAATCGGATCGATCAACTTGAGGCAACGCTCGGCTTCTGTGGGCGGAAATCCATCCTGTTGGCCGTTGGAAATGTGTAAACCGCGCGGCGCGATGAGCAGAGCGAGCTCTGGCAGGTCGAACTCCGGCAGGAGCCCTGGAATCGCTCCGCAGCCACAGTGGCGATTGCGGTCGCGGATGAAGCTAACGCGCATGCTTCCAAAAATCCCTTGAACGCTCGCAGCCCGGACACGTGGCTCCATGGCAGCGGCGGTGAGAGCTAACAGGCCTCCTGTGGAAACCCCGGTGACTCCGACGCGTTCAGCATCGACGGCCGAATCGGCGAAGATGCGGTCGAGCAGAATCCGCTGATGTGCGAAGAGCAGGCTATACCAACCCCGACCTTCCAGGCGGAGGGCGCGGTCGAGATCAAGATGCGTGTCTGCGCCCGGTTCCATGCCGATGTTTTCCATCGCGAACACAATATAGCCAGCGCGGGCAAACTCGGCGGCGCAGGCGTGCTGATAGCTATTAGGTTCGCTTAGAATCTGTGTCACTTTTCCGTGACCCATGAAACAAGCGATTGCAGCTCGCGGCTGCTTGGCGTCGTGGTTGCTCGGCGTCAATTTGAAGTAGCGGAAGAGCTGTTTGCCTTCGAACTGAACAAGAATCTCTTCTTGTTCGAATTGCGCGTTAGCCGTCGTCTCGCCAGCCGAGAACCCAACTTCTCCGTTATACG